>JAKLKR010000049.1 GCA_023150565.1 Planctomycetota bacterium | reverse complement strand
CCGCCCGCGCCGGCGCCGGCGGCCACCGAGCCTGCTCCCGCCGAACCTCCGAAGAAAAAGAAGAAACGCGAAGGCTGCTGAGCCTCCAACCTCCTTTCCCCTCCACGGAAACCACCATGCGCCATCTCCTCCTCGTCCCCGCCCTCGCCCTCGCGTTCGCCCTGCCGGGCGCGCTCGCCGCCCAGGATGCCGGCGGCACGCCGGCCCAGGCGGTGGCGCAGCCCGGCACCTACGTCGGACGCATCCTGATGCGCTCGAAGAAGGCCAAGACCATCTCGATCGAGGTCGGCAAGGGCGACAAGGCCGAGACCGTCACCGTGCGCTACGACGATGCCACCAAGGGCATCGAGAACGCCAATGCCGAGCTGCATGCCATCGTCATCTGCGCCAAGCGCGACGGCGAGGAGGTGGTGGTGGAGGTGAAGCCCAAGCTCGCCGACATCCCGGCCGGGGTCGCCAACCTCACCACCGACCAGATCAAGGGCATGCTCGCCGGCAAACCGCCGGTGATGCTCATCGATTCGCGCCCGCGCAGCCGCTGGCACCAGGCGCACATCCCCGGCGCGGTGTCGATCCCCGACGACGACCTGAAGGAGAAGGGCGCCGCCGCCCTGCTGCCGGCCGACAAGGCGGTGCCGCTGGTGTTCTACTGCGGCGGGCTGACCTGCGGCCTGAGCACCAGCTCGGCGGGGCTGGCCAAGGCCGCCGGCTACGCCTCGGTGTCGGTCTACCAGGAGGGCGAGCCGGCGTGGAGCAAGGCCGGCAACCCGACCTACGCCAGCACCGATTTCGTGGCCAAGGAGAACATCATCCTGGTCGACCTGCGCGACCCGGCGGTGGCCGCCGCCGGCGCCATCGCCCGCGCCATCTCGGTGCCCGCGGCCAAGGTCGAGGCCGCCACCGAGGAGCTGCCGGTGCGCGCCCCGATCGTGCTCTACGGCGACAGCGACGCCCAGGCGATGGCCGCGCGCGCGCAGTTCCTCAAGGCCGAGTTCAAGAAGGTGTCGCTGGTCGAGGGCGGCTACGCCGGCTGGGCCGCCGCCGGCGGCGCCACCGTCAAGGGCGCCCTGCCCGCCACCGTGGCCTGGAAGCGGGTGGCGCAGAAGGGCGAGGTCGACTTCGCCAGCTTCCAGAAGGCCCTCGCCGGGGCGCGCGACGGCATCGTGCTGCTCGACGTGCGCGGGCCCGCCGAGCTGGCCGAGGGCAAGGTCCCGGGGGCGCTCAACATCCCCCTCGACCAGCTCAAGAAGCGCATCGCCGAGGTTCCCAGGGACCGCACCGCCTACGTCTTCTGCAACAGCGGGGCGCGCGCCGAGATGGCGGTCAAGGAGCTGGTCAAGCAGGGGTGGAAGGCGCAGTTCCTGGTCGCCGACATCGACTGCAAGGACGGGGCCTGCACCTTCGCGGAGTGAACGCCGGCGGTTGATGGGTTGTGCGCCCGGCCGATGCCGCGCATCATGCCGGCCATGCCCTCGCCCATCGCCGGGATCATCCTCGACTCCCTCGCCGAGGGCGTGGTCACCATCGACGGGCACGGGCGCATCACCGCCTTCAACCGCGCCGCCGAGGCGCTCACCGGCCTGTCCGGCGCCGAGGTCCTCGGCCGCCCCTGCCAGGAGGTCTTCGGCCCCTGCTGCGGCGGGGTGTGCATCATCGCCGACACCCTCGACAACGGCCGGCCGCTGCGCGACCGGCCGGGCTCCATCCGCCACCGCGACGGCAGCATCCGCCCGGTGACCGTCACCACCAACCTGCTCACCGACGCCAAGGGCCGGGTGCACGGCGCGGTGGGCACCATCCGCGACCGCGCCCGCGAGGTGACCCTCGAGCAGGAGCTGGCCGGACGCTGGAAGCTCGCCGACCTGGTCAGCCGCAGCCCGCGCATGCAGCGGCTGTTCGAGCTGGTGCCGGCGGTGGCGCAGTCGCCCGCCACCGTGCTGATCAGCGGCGAGAGCGGCACCGGCAAGGAGCTGCTGGCGCGCGCCATCCACGCGCAATCCGCCCGCGCCGATGGCCCGTTCGTGGCGGTGAACTGCGGCGCCCTGCCCGACAGCCTGCTGGAGGCCGAGCTGTTCGGGGTGCGCAAGGGCGCCTTCACCGACGCCAAGGCCGACCGCCCCGGCCGCTTCGAGCGCGCCCGCGGCGGCACCATCTTCCTCGACGAGATCGGCGAGGTGAGCACGGCGATGCAGGTGCGCCTGCTGCGCGTGCTGCAGGAGCGCACCTTCGAGCCGCTCGGCGCCGAGGCCGCGGTCGAGGCCGAGGTGCGGGTGGTGGCGGCGACCAACCGCGACCTCCGCCGCATGGTCGAGGAGGGCACCTTCCGCCTCGACCTCTACTACCGCCTCAACGTGGTGCGCCTGGAGCTGCCGCCGCTGCGCGAGCGCAGCGAGGACATCCCGCTGCTCGCCGCCCACTTCGTCGAGCGCCTCAACCGCCTGCAGGGGCGCCAGGTGCCGGGGCTCACCCCCGCCGCCCTCGCCGCCCTGGGGGCGCACCGCTTCCCCGGCAACGTGCGCGAGCTCGAGAACCTCATCGAGCGCGCCTTCGTGCTGTGCGGCGACCAGGCCATCGACCTCGGCCACCTGCCCGAGGAGCTGCACCGCCCGCCCGCCACGCCCGTCGCCGGGGGATCGCCGCTGGCGCGCGCCGAGGCCGATACCCTGGCCGCGGCCCTGCGCCGGCATCAGGGCAACCGCGCCGCGGTGGCCGCCGAGCTCGGCCTGCACCGCGCCACGCTGTACCGCAAGATGCGCACCCATGGCCTGCTAACGGTGCGCGGCAACCCCTTTCAGAATGATGCATGATTGCATCATGATGCATATCACGCGATGCATCATCGCATCATCTTTCTACAAGATTTGTCCTAACCCTTTATCCCACATGGATAGCATCGCCGCCTGATCCGTGGCACGACTGCCGCTAATCAGCCAGGCAACACCTCCACCCTGGGAGCAACCATGTTCGACTTCAACCGCGACGTGATCGAGGCCAGCCACCGCCAGCCGGTGCTGGTGGACTTCTTCGCCACCTGGTGCGGCCCCTGCAAGATGCTCGGCCCGGTGCTGGAGGCGGTGACCGCCACCGCCCCCGGCCCGCTCAAGCTGGTGAAGATCAACACCGACGAGAACCAGGACCTGGCGGTGGCGGCCGGGGTCTCGGGCATCCCCGACGTTCGCCTGTTCGTCAACGGCGAACAGGTCGGCGCCTTCACCGGATTCCGCCCCAAGCCGGCGGTCGAGCAGTTCGTGCGCGACCGCCTGGCCCTGTCCGCCGCCAAGCCCTGACCCCGATGGTGCTGGCGGAACGCTCTTCCCTGGGAGCGCCGGGCTCCAGCCCGGCAGTTGGTACAGCCCGAATTGCCGGGCTGGAGCCCGGCGGTCCCAGGGGCGCGTCTGCTGCTTCTACGGTTAGCGCGAATCCAAAACGCCATTGGCCCTGACCCCATCCCGCCGGAGCCGTCCATGACCACCACCCGCACCCTCGGCCTGCTCTGCGGCGCCGCCCTCCTGCTCGCCGGCTGCGGCGCCCCGCCGCCCGCCGCCCAGGCCCCGGCGCTGCCGCCCCTGGCGGCGACCACCGCCCCGGCCGAACTGGTCGAGCACGGCGCGGTCGAACTGCTGCCGGGCACGGTGCGCTCGGCCTCGGCGGCGGCGGTGATGGCGCGGGTGTCGGGGGTGGTGGCGCGCATCGACGCCACCCCCGGCCAGCGGGTGGCCGCGGGCGCGGTGCTGGTCGAGCTGGACGCCCAGGAGCTGGCCGCCCGCCGCGACCAGGCCAAGGCGGTGGCGGCGCAGAGCGCCGCCGACTTCGAGCGCGCCAAGCTGCTGCTGGCGCGCGAGGCGCTGGGCAAGGCCGAGTACGACGCCGCCCAGGCGCGCGCCGCCGGCACCGCCGCCGCCGCCAACGAGGCGGCGATCGTCGCCGGCTACGCCACCATCCGCGCCCCCTTCGCCGGGGTGGTGGTGCGCAAGCACGCCGAGGTCGGCGACCTGCTGTCGCCCGGACGCGCGCTGATCGAGCTGGAGGACCCCGCCGCCATGCGCCTGGAGGTCGAGGTGCCGGAATCGCTGGCGGGGCGCCTGGACCTGGGCGCGCGCCTGCGCGTCAGCGTGCCCGCCGCCGGCTTCGACCAGGAGGCCCCGGTGGTCGAGATCACCCCCGCCGCCGACCCGGTCAGCCGCACCGTGCTGGCCAAGCTGGCGCTGCCGGCCGAGGCCGCCGGGCTGCGCTCGGGCCTGTACGGGCGGGTGGCGGTGGCCACCGCCGGCGGCCGCCTGCTGACCGTGCCCAGCGCGGCGGTGGTGCGCCGCGGCCAGCTCGATGCGGTGTTCGTCGCCGACCAGGGCGTGGCCCGCCTGCGCCTGGTGCGCACCGGCGGCGAGGACGCCGGCCGCACCGCCATCCGTGCCGGTCTCGCCGCCGGCGAGGCGGTGGTGGTCGCAGGCGCCGCCCAGGTCCAGGACGGCCAGCCGCTCACCCTGCGCGCGAACCCCTGAAGGCCCAGCCATGCACCTCGGTCCCTCCGGGCTGATCGCCCGTTCGTTCGTCCATTCCAAGCTCACCCCGCTGGTGGTGGTGGCCTCGGTCCTGCTCGGGCTGATGGCGGTGCTGCTGCTGCCGCGCGAGGAGGAGCCGCAGATCCGCGTGCCCATGGTCGACGTGCTGGTGGCCATGCCCGGCTCGTCCGCCGCCGAGGTCGAGGAGCGGGTGGTGCGGCCGATGGAGCAGCTGCTGTGGGAGATCCAGGGCGTCGAGTACGTCTATTCCACCGCCTCGGCCGGCAGGGCCATGACCATCGTGCGCTTCCAGGTCGGCGAGGACGTCGAGCGCAGCCTGGTGAAGCTCAACCAGAAGCTGCAGGCCAACTTCGACCGCATCCCCCACGGCGTGAGCGGGCCGGTGATCAAGCCGCGCTCGATCGACGACGTGCCCATCCTGGCCCTGACCCTGCATTCCGCCCGCTACGACCATCTGGAGCTGCGCCGCGCCGCGCTCGAGCTCGAGACCGCGATCAAGCGCGTGCCCCAGGTCGCCGAGACCCGCCTGATCGGCGGCGCCCACCGGCGCATCCGCGTGCTGCTCGACACCGGGCTGCTGGCCGCGCGCGGCCTCGCCGCGCAGGACGTGGTCGGCGCCCTGGGCGCCGCCAACCGCGCCGACCAGGCCGGACGGCTGGTGGGCGGCGACCAGGCCATGCTGGTCGAGACCGGCGACTTCCTGCGCGACGCCCGCGACGTGGGCGCGGTGGTGGTGGGCGCGCACCAGGGCCGCCCGGTGTTCCTGCGCGATGTGGCGCGGGTCGAGGACGGCACCGCCGACCCCGCGACCTACGTGTTCCACGGTACCCGCGCCGACGGCGAGCAGCCGGCGGTGACCCTGGCGGTGGCCAAGCGCCCGGGCGCCAACGCCATCGACGTCAGCCATGTGGTGCTGCGCGAGGTCGAGGCGCTCAAGGGCCACAGCATCCCCGCCGATCTCGCCGTCAGCGTCAGCCGCGACTACGGCGAGACCGCGGCCGAGAAGTCCAACGAGCTGCTGCTGCACATGGCCATCGCGGTGGTCAGCGTGTCGCTGCTGATCCTCTTCCTGCTCGGCTGGCGCGCCTCGCTGGTGGTGGCGATCGCCATCCCCGCCACCCTCGCCCTGACCCTGCTGGTGCTCTACCTGTGGGGCTACACCCTCAACCGCATCACCCTGTTCGCGCTGATCTTCTCCATCGGCATCCTGGTCGACGACGCCATCGTGGTGGTCGAGAACATCTACCGGCGCGTCGGGCTGAAGGACAGCCAGGGCAAGACCCTGGCCCAGATCGCGGTCGAGGCGGTGGCCGAGGTCGGCAACCCCACCATCCTCGCCACCATCGCGGTGATCGCCGCCATCCTGCCCATGGCCATGGTCGGCGGGCTGATGGGGCCCTACATGCGCCCGATCCCGGTCGGCGCGAGCGCGGCGATGATCTTCTCGCTGCTGGTGGCCTTCGTGGTCACCCCCTGGGCGGCGGTGCGCATCCTGCGCCCGCAGGACCACGCCCACCACGACGGCGAACGCAGCGAAGGGCGCATTCCCAGGCTCTACCGCTCGTTCATGCACCGCCTGATCACCTCGTGGCGCTGGCGCCTGGGGGTGCTCGGCGCCGCCACCGCCGCCCTGCTCGCGTCCATGCTGCTGGTGCCGGCCGGGCTGGTGCAGGTCAAGATGCTGCCCTTCGACAACAAGTCGGAGTTCCAGGTGGTGCTGAACATGCCCGAGGGCACCGCCCTGGAGCGCACCGCCGCGGTGGCGCGGCAGATGGGCGCGGTGGTGGCCCAGGACCCGGCGGTGGCCGACTGGCAGACCTACGTCGGCACCGCCGCGCCGCACAACTTCAACGGCCTGGTGCGGCACTACTTCCTGCGCAGCGGCGACCACGTCGCCGACCTCCAGGTCAACCTGCTGCCGCGCGAGCGGCGCAGCGACCAGTCGCACGCCATCGCCAAGCGCCTGCGCCCGCGCCTGGCCGCCATCGCCGCCGCCGCCGGCGGGCGCATCACCGTGGCCGAGGTGCCGCCCGGCCCGCCGGTGCTGCAGACCCTGGTGGCCGAGGTCTACGCCCCCACCGCCGAGGGCCGCCAGGCCCTGGCCGAGGAGGTCAAGCGGGTGTTCCGCGAAAGCCCCGGGGTGGTCGACATCGACTGGTACAGCGAGGCCCCCCAGCCGCGCCTGCGCTTCGTGGTCGACAAGGAGAAGGCCGCCCTGCACGGGGTCTCGACCGCCGCCATCGCCGACGCGGTGCGCATCGCGGTGGGTGGGCTGCCGGTGGGCCTGGCGCACCAGCCGCGCGAGCGCGAGGACCTGCCGATCGTGGTCGAGCTGCCCGCCGCCAGCGTGCACCAGGCCGAGGACCTGCTCGCCCTGCGCGTGCGCGGCGCCGCCGGCACCGTGCCCCTGCGCGAGCTGGGCCGGGTCGACCGCGACACCCTCGAACCCAGCATCTACCACAAGAACCTGCTGCCGGTGACCTACGTGGTGGGCGACGTGGCCGGGGTGGTGGAAAGCCCGGCCTACGCCATCTTCGCCATGAACCGCGCCCTGGCCGGCATCGACGCCACCCGCTTCGGCGGGCGCGAGGCGCGGCTGGCGGTGCTCAACAGCGCCCAGCCGGCCAACGACCACGCCCCGGCCATGAAGTGGGACGGCGAGTGGCACATCACCCTCGAGGTGTTCCGCGACATGGGCCTGGCCTTCGCCGGCTGCATCGTGCTGATCTACCTGCTGATGGTCGGCTGGTTCCGCAGCTTCGCCACCCCGCTGGTGGTGATGACGGTGATCCCCTTCTCGCTCATCGGGGTGCTGCCGGCGCACGCGCTGATGCCGGCGGCCGAGGGCGGCCTGGGGGCGTTCTTCACCGCCACCTCGATGATCGGCTTCATGGCCGGGGCCGGCATCGTGGTGCGCAACGCGGTGATCCTGGTCGACTTCATCGAGGCGCGCATGGCCGAGGGCGCCGGGCTGGAGGAGGCCGCGGTCGAGGCCGGCATCGTGCGCTTCCGCCCCATGCTGCTCACCGCCCTGGCGGTGGTGGTGGGCGCGGCGATCATCCTCGCCGACCCCATCTTCCAGGGCCTGGCCCTGGCGCTGATGGCGGGCTCGCTGGCCAGCCTGGTCACCGCCCCGGTGCTGATCCCGCTGCTGTATGTGCTGCAGCGGCGGCGCGAACCCGGCCTGCGCGCGGCGGCGCCGCCGCCGGGGTGATGCCCGCCTCGGCCCTTCCGCGCCCCGGCGTGCTCCCTATGTTCCCCGCCCCAACGGGAGCCGCCCATGATCAGCACCGCCGCCCTCAGCATGGCGTTCGGCCAGAAGATCCTGTTCGAGAACGTCAGCCTCAAGTTCATGCCCGGCAACTGCTACGGCCTGATCGGGGCGAACGGCTCGGGCAAGTCGACCTTCCTCAAGATCCTCACCCGCGAGGTCGAGCAGACCGCCGGCCAGGTGGTGGTCGAGCCGGGCAAGCGCATGGGCTGGCTCAAGCAGCACTTCGACGGCCACGACCACCTCACCGTGATGCAGGTGGCGCTGATGGGCCACGCCGAGCTGTGGAAGCTGCAGGAGCAGATCGACACCCTCAGCGCCAAGCCCGACTTCGACGACAAGGACGGCGAGCGGCTGGGGGTGCTGCAGGAGCGCTTCGCCGAGCTCGACGGCTACAGCCAGGAGCCGGTGGCGGCCGAGGTGCTCACCGACCTCGGGGTCAGCCCGGCGGTGCACCAGCGGCCGTTCAAGGAGATCGACGTCGCCACCAAGGTGCGCGTGCTGCTCGCCCAGGCGGTGTTCAGCAAACCCGACATCCTGCTGCTCGACGAGCCGACCAACAACCTCGACATCCCGGCGATGGTGTGGCTCGAGCACTTCCTGGCCGACTACGAGGGGGTGGTGATCGTGGTCAGCCACGACCGCCACTTCCTCAACAAGGTCTGCACCCACACCAGCGACTGCGACTACCGCACCATCCGCACCTTCGCCGGCCCCTACGACGTCTACATGGCGCAGGAGCAGCTGGCCAAGGCCCAGCGCAGCAAGGAGGCGGGCCGGGTCGAGCGCCAGGTCGAGAAGCTCAAGCGCTTCGTCGAACGCTTCAAGTCCAACGCCGCGCGCAGCAAGCAGGCCACCAGCCGCGTCAAGCTGATCGACCAGCTCAGCGGCCAGAAGGTGGTGCCCTCGACCCGCGTGGCGCCGCGCCTGTTCTTCAAGGTCGGCAAGACCAGCGGCCAGGACGTGGTCGAGCTCGAGAACGTCACCTTCGGCTACGGCGACGCCCAGCCGCTGATCCGGAACTTCAGCGCGCGCATCGACAAGGGCGAGAAGGTCGCCATCGTCGGCCGCAACGGCATCGGCAAGACCACCCTGGTGAAGCTCATCCTCGGCCAGCTGGCGCCGGCCAAGGGCACGGTCGAGTGGTCCAACACCGCCACCAGGGCCTACTTCCCCCAGGAGGGCGCCGGCCTGTGGGAGAACAAGGACCTGACCATCTACGAATGGATCTGCCAGTTCACCGAGAACCAGGACATCAACGCCATCCGCGCCATGCTCGGGCGCATGCTGTTCAGCGGCGACGACGTGAAGAAGAAGGTCGGGGTGCTGTCCGGCGGCGAGCGCGTGCGCTGCCTGCTCTCGATGGTGATGCTGCAGGAGGCCAACACCCTGGTGCTCGACGAGCCCACCAGCCACCTCGACATGGAATCGATCGAGGCCCTGCAGGAGGCGCTGGAGGACTACCAGGGCACCCTGGTAGTGGTCAGCCACGACCGCGAATTCATCGACTGCGTGGCCAACCGCGTGATCGTGCTCGAGGACGGCCCCAAGCTGACCGACTGGAAGGGCACCTACGAGAACTACCGCTCGGTGCGCGACCTGGAGTAGTCGGCCGCGGCCGCCCTCAGAGCCCCCACACGTTGTCGGTGTTGGCCTTGAGCGCCTGGTAGGCCACCGGCGCCACGTGCCCGTCGAAGTACACCACGTTGGCGCGCTTGCCGCCGCCATGGCGGGCGGCGGCGCGGAAGTCGGGGTCGACCTTGGTGTCCCAGCCGGTGCCCGCCACCACCGGGCAGCGCACCGAGGGCGAGGTCAGGTAGACGGTGAAGCCGGGGCCCCAGCGCTCGGCGTCGAGCATGAGGACCTTGCCGCCGGGGTTGGCGATGCGCGCGGTGATCAGCCATCTGTGGCCGGCGCTGGACGGGTAGTAGTGGCCGTAGTCGCGGTCCTCGAGCAGGCCGTAGCCGCCGCCCCAGTACATCTGCCCGTCCGCCGTCACCAGCGGGCAGCGCCAGATGCCGCCGCGGTTGTCGCCATGCACGTTGCTGCTGGCGCCGCCCTTCCAGCCGGTGCTCTCGACGAATCCGCCGTCGGCGAGCAGGTTGGGGTACCACAGGGAGTTGCCCAGGTTGCCCACCAGGTTCATCGGGGTGTAGATGCCCTCGTTGTCGCCGGCATAGGCGGTATGGGACAGCCCGAGCTGGCGCAGGTTGCTCTGGCATCTGGCGCCGCGCGCCGCATCCCGCACCAGGTTCACCGCCGGCAGCAGCATGCCGGCGAGGACCGCCACGATGGAGATCACCACCAGCAGCTCGATCAGGGTGAATCCCGACCGCGGCGTGGCGCCAGCGGGGCGCCTGCCATGCCGGCCCGCACCGATGAACCAGGATGCATCGTCCATGGCGCCACCCCTGCTTTATAGCATATAGCTATTCTATGCCGTTCCACCGCAAAATGGCCTGGTGGGGATGCGCGGCCGGTCGCGGAATCACTCCCTGATCGCCACCTCCAGGGTGTGCGCCAGGGTGGCACGGTCGAAGGGCTTCTGCACGAAGGCGCGCACCCCCGCATCGAGGATCGCCTGGGCCTCGCCATCCAGGCTGAAGCCGGAGGAGAGCACCGCCCGGATCCCGGGGTTGACCGCGCGCATGGCCAGGAAGAGGTCGCGGCCGCCCATGCGCGGCATGACCATGTCGAGGATGACCAGTCCGACATCCCGCCAGCGCCCGCGGTACAGCGCCAGCGCCTCGGCGGGGTCGCCGCAGGCGAGCACCTCGTAGCCCATCGCCTGGAGCAGGTCGCCGACCACGGCCAGGGCCGGCGGCTCGTCGTCCACCACCAGGATGCATCCGCACAGCGGGCGGCGCCCGGCTGGCAGGACCTCCGCCGCCGGCGCAGCCTGTCCGTCCTCCAGCAGCGGCAGCAGGATGGTGAATACGCTGCCGCGGCCGGGCTCGCTCCACACCTGGATGGTGCCGCCATGGTTCTTGACCACGCCATAGGCCGAGGCCAGGCCCAGGCCGGTGCCCTGGCCCACGCCCTTGGTGGTGAAGAACGGCTCGAACAGCCGGCGCCGGGTCTCGGCATCCATGCCGATGCCCGAGTCCCGCACGCTGACCCCCAGCCGGCGGCCGGCATCGCCGGCCTCGCCGGCACGCTCCTGCACCCAGGTGGAGATGACCAGCTCGCCGCCCTGGGGCATGGCATCGCGCGCGTTGAGGCCGAGGTTGAGCAGCACCCCCTGGATCTGGGTGGGATCGCCCAGCACGGTGGCGGGCGAGGCCTCCAGTCGCAGGGTGACCACGATGCGCTTGTCGATGCTGCGCCGCAGCAGCTCCGCGACCTCCTGGGCCACCGCATGCAGGTCGGTGGGGATGCTGCGGTACTTGCCCTTGCGCGCGAAGGCGAGGAGCTGCTGGGTGAGGTCGGCGGCGCGGCGTGCGGCGGCGCAGATGGCGGCAGCGTGGCGCTTCAGCGCGGGATCCTGCACCCGCGCCTCGAGCAGGTCGGCATAGCCGAGCACGCCGGCGAGCTGGTTGTTGAAGTCGTGGGCGATGCCGCCGGCGAGCTGGCCGATGGCGTCCATCTTCTCGCGCTGGCGCAGCTGCTCGGCCAGCCGGTGCTGCTCGGCCTCGGCGCGCCGCAGGCCGGTGGTGTCGAACAGCACGCCGGTCCAGATCACGTTGCCGTCGTCGAGCCGGCGGGGATGCGAGGCGAAATGGACCCAGCGCACCTCGCCATCGCGCACGATGCGGCCTTCCCAGTTGAAGGGGGTGAGCGAGGTCTGCCCGAGGATGTTGAGGCGCGCGAATTCGGCACGGTCGTCGGGATGGATCCTACCCACCACGATGCCCGCATCGGCCTCGCAGGCCTCGCGCGTCACCCCCAGGATGCGGCAGAAGGCATCGCTCACCAGGCTGATCTCCACCCGCTGCTCCCAGGCATCCTCGCGCAGCGGCTTGGCGTAGATCACCTTGCAGCGGTACACCCCGGCCGGCATGGCGGCGACCAGGTCCTTGTAGAGGGTGCGTTCCAGCTCCAACGCCTCGACCGCCTGCTTGCGTTCGCAGATGTCGCGCAGGAAGGCCGAGATGCGGCCGCCCTGCTCGGGCCGGTACTGGACGCTGACCTCGATGTCGAACACGCTGCCGTCCTTGCGGCGGTGGCGGGTCTCGAAGCGGTCCGCGCCCTGGGCGCGGATCCGGCGCAGATGCTCCTGGATCTTCGCCGGCGTCTCGGCCGCCTCGAGATCGGCGAGGGTCAAGGCCAGCAGCTCCCCGGGGCTGTAACCGCTCATGCGCGCGTAGGCCTCGTTCACCTCCAGCAGGCGCCCCTCGCCGTCGAGCAGGCAGAAGCCGTCCATCGCGGTGCGGATGATCTGCCGGTGCTGGGCCAGGCTCTCCTGCAGCTCATCCGCCAGGCGCAGACGGCGGCGCACGAAGGCCGCCACCATCAGGGCGCCGGCCAGCCCCAGGGCCGCCAGCAGCAGGCGCGGCAGCAGCAGGCGGGGATCCGGCACCAGCACCTCGTCCCAGCGCACGCCGCCCGGCGCCAGCAGGCTGACCACCACCGCGTCGGCCACCCACAGCGCCAGCCCGGCGGCGGCGCCGAGCAGGATGATCAGGCCATCATAGCGGCGCTCATCCCCGAGCGGCAGGCGCAGCAGGCGGCGCAGCGGCGCCAGGTGCAGGGCGGCGTCGGCGAGCATCACCACCACCAGGCCGTTGATCGCGGTCTTGCAGGCGATGATCCAGGCGACCGGGAGCGGCATGTCGCTGATGGAGGCCTGCGCCCAGGGCGCCGGGTTGAGGGCGAAGCACCAGCGGAACACGGTCAGGAGATAGACCACGAACAGCAGATCGAAGGCCAGCTCGACCGCATAGGCGTTGTGCCACCAGCGCCCGCGCCCGCCCTCGCGCCTGGCCGCGGCCCAGCCATGGAGGGAGAACCACGCGCAGTTCATCAGGCTGGTGGGCAGGTTGGCCCAGCCGTTGTCCTCCCACAGCACGAAGGGGTACGCAGCCGCCAGGCCCAGGGTCGCTGCCGCCAGGCCCGCCCGCCAGCCCCAGGCCATCGCCACCACCATCGGCAGCACCGAGCCGAAGATCAGGCCTACCCGTACCGGTTCGGCGAGGATGTCGATCGGGCGGTCGAGGGCCAATCCCGCCAGCCCGGCGAGCATGGCGACGGCCAGCATGGGCAGGTTCAACGGCGGACGGGAGGGGCTCATGGGGCTCCAGGCTGCTGCTCGGCGGGTGCCGCCAGGGCAGGCCTCCCCAGTCTACCACAGACCGGACGATGCGAGGGGGATGGCCTTGCCCGCGGCCAGTGTCCCGGCCACCTCCTGACGGCAAGGCCGCCCCGCTGTCCGCCGCCCGCAGTGGTTGCCCGCCGGGTGGGCCGGCTACCCTCCCGCCACCCATGCTCACGGTCATCGACAACTACGACAGCTTCACCTGGAACCTGGTGCAGTACTTCTGGGAGCTGGGCGCCGAGGTGCGGGTGTGGCGCAACGACGAGAAGACCGTCGCCGAGGTGCTGGCGGAACGCCCCAGCCACCTGGTGGTGTCGCCCGGGCCGTGCTCGCCCAACGAGGCCGGCATCAGCCTGCAGCTGATCGCCGCCGCCGCCCAGGCCGGGGTGCCGCTGCTGGGGGTGTGCCTGGGCCACCAGTCGATCGGCCAGGCCTTCGGCGGGGTGGTGCGGCGCGCCGACCGCCTGATGCACGGCAAGACCAGCCGCATCGTGCATGACGCCCACGGGGTGTTCGCCGGCCTGCCCAGCCCCTTCACCGCCACCCGCTACCACAGCCTGGTGGTCGACGACGCCCTGCCCGCCTGCCTGGTGGCCACCGCCTGGTCCGAGGACCGCCACGAGCTGATGGGGGTGCGCCACCGCACCCTGCCGATCGAGGGCGTGCAGTTCCACCCCGAGAGCTTCCTCACCGAGCACGGCCACGCCATGCTGCGCAACTTCCTCGCCTTCCGCCCGCAGCCGGCGGCGGCGGCCTGACCATGGCCGGCGACCATCCCCTCAGCCCCGACGGCGGCCCGCTGCCCGACGTGGCCTCGCCGCTCGATGCCCGGCCGGACTCCGAGGCCGCGCCCGCGGCCGTCGCCGAGCCGGAACCGGCGCCGGCCGGGGACGCCGCCCCGCCCGAGGCCCCGACCGCGCCGGAACCCGCCGAGCCGGTGGTCGAGCAGCTCGACCGCCTGCCCCCGCCAGCACCCGCGGGCGAGGAGGACGCCCCCCTGCCGCCGCCGCCCGACGCCGCCGACATGCCGCCGCGCGAGCTGCGCGCGGTGGTCGAGGCGCTGCTGCTGGTGGCGACCAAGCCGCTCACCCCCAAGCGCCTGTCGGAATGCATCCCGGGGGTTTCCGAGGGCTACCTCGACGGCTTCCTGGCCGGGATGGCGGCGCGCTTCGACCACGAGGGCCGCGGCTGGGAGCTGATGCGCATCGCCAACGGCTGGCAGCTGCTCACCCGCCGCGTCCATCATGCGTGGGTGCGCCAGCTCGAGCGCAAGGAGCTGCCCACCCGCCTGACCCGCGGCGCGCTCGAGACCCTCGCCATCGTCGCCTACAAGCAGCCGGTGCCGCGCGGCATCATCGAGGACATCCGCGGGGTGCAGTGCGGCCCGGTGCTGCGCCAGCTGATGGACCTGCGCCTGGTGCAGGTGACCGGCCGCGACGAGCACGCGCTCGGGCGGCCGCTGCTCTACGGCACCACCGAGTCCTTCCTCAACCGCTTCGGCCTGGGCTCGGTGCGCGACCTGCCGCAGAAGCACGAATTCGGAGCCTGACCGTGAACAAGCTCGCCTGGCTGGTGGTGCTGACCGTGCTCGTGGCCGGCGGCGCCTACGTGTTCTGGCCCGAGCCGGAGGTCACCGCCGAACGCTTCACCGACGCCGCCCAGCCGGCGCAGTTCACCGTGCGCTGCAACGGCCTGGAGCAGCGCGTCGACGGCACCCGCGTCACCATCGGCGGGGTCGAGCTGGCGGCCGACCGCGGCAAGGTGGGGGCGCTGTGGAACGCCCTCGCCGGCATCCCGGTGCAGCCCGGGCGCACGGTCGAGCGCATCGGCGAGGACCAGCTCGCCGGCTACGGCCTGGGCGGCGGGCGCGAACTCAGCGCCGAGGGCGTGCGCCTGCGCTGGGGCTCGACCGGCGGCACCGACTACGCCTGGAACGCGGCGCAGAAGCGCGTGGTGGTGCTGCCCGCCGGCGCCAGCGCGGCGATCGACGCCGCCGCCCAGCGCCTCGACGACCGCAAGCTGCTGCCCGCCAACCTGCTCGCCGACCGCCTGGTGGTCGACGGCACGGTGTTCGTGCGCAACGGCGGCGGCTGGAGCGTCGAGCTGCACCCCGAGCGGCCATCGGCCGCGCGCCGCATCAACGCCCTGCTCCAGCTCGCCAGCGGGCTGGCGCTGACCGACCTGGCCGCGCCGCCGGTGCCGCCGCTGGCGCCGCTGGCGGCCAAGCTGTCGATCACCGGCACCGCCGCCGACGGCGACCCGATGGAGATGGGCCCCGACACCAAGCGCCGCCTCGTGCTGGTCGAGCTGGCGCTGTACCGCGACCTCGCCGGCGGCGGCCAGGTGGCGGTGCAGGGGCTGCCGCCCCAGCGCCTCGACCCCGCCGCCTTCCTCGCCTGGGAGGGCGCGGTGGCCGTGCTCAAGCAGGACCTGCTGCTGACCGTCGACGAGCTGGTGCCGCGCGGCGAGATCACCGCCTTCGTGGTCGCCCGCGACGGCGCCGAGCTGTTCCGCCTGGAGCGGCGCGAGAAGCCCTCGGGCACCGACGAGCACCGCTGGGACCTGGCCTGGCCGGGCGGGCGCGACGACGCCGCCCCCGACTCCTTCACCCGCTTCCTCGCCCTGCTCGACAACCTGCGCATCCGCGAGCCGCGCGCCGAGGGCCTGCCCAAGGAGCTGCCCGCGGGCGCCACCGTGATCACCATCCGCTGGGGCCGCCAGGGCCAGTCGACGCGGGTGGCCCTGGCCGGCCCGCAGGTGTGGAGCGAACGCCACCGCGGGCGCCTGGCCGACGACCCCGCCGGGGTGCTCGACCAGCTGGTGCCGGGGCGCTGGCTCGACCGCCGCCTGCTGCGCCGCGACCCGGGCCGGGTGGCCAAGATCCAGCGCGTGCTGCACGACGAGGTCCCCCGCCGCGAGGAGGTGGTGACGCGCAACGAATCGGGCGCCTGGCTGCGCACCTGGCCCAGGCAGGGCGCCGCCCAGCCGGTCGACGCCGCCGCGGTCGAGCGCCTGGTGCGCCAGCTCGCCGGCGCCGAGCTCGGGCGCATGCGCTTCGCCACCGCCGAGGACCGCGCCATCCTCGCCGACCCCCAGCTCGAGTTCGACCTGCGCTTCGCCTCCACCACCGCCGGCAAGCAGTCGATCGCCGACACCGACGTCGACGACACCGCCGACCAGGACTGGGGCATGGCCCTGCGCCGCGAGCAGGACGGCAGGATCTGGCGCGGCATCGACCGCGACGGCCAGTTCGGCTTCACCCTCGACGACGAGGTGGTCGAGGCGCTGCGCCAGCCCTTCGACCCGGGTGCGGTGTTCCCGGTGGTGCCGGCGCTGGTGAAGCGCTGCGAGATCCGCCGCGGCGAGCGCCTGACCGTGCTGGTGCGCGAGGGCGCGCGCTGGACGGTGGCCGAGGGCGGCGAACCGCGCCCGGCCGACGAGCAGGCGGTGCGGCGCTGGTTCCGCGCCCTCGGCCAGCTCAGCGCCGCCACCCGCGACGACCGCGCGGTCGAGCCGCCGCCGGCCCAGCTCGAGGGCTCGGTGCGCTGCGAGGTGCCCGGCCTGGAGGGCGGCACCGAGCTGCTGGCGCTGGGGGTGGGCCGCCTGGGCACGCTGGCGCGGGTGCCGGTGTGGACCTCGTCCGACAAGGCGGTGAGCCGCTTCCCGCGCGGCCGCAGCGAGATCCCCGCTTCGGCCGCCGAGCAGGTGCTGCCCGCCGCCGCGGCGTTCGCGCGGTGACCACCCCCTCGCTGCGCCAGCAGGTGGCCCAGGCCCTGGCCGCGGCCGGCTGCGCGCCGCTGCACCGCTTCGGCCAGAACTTCATGATCGACGCGCGCGCGCGCGACCTGCTCGCCGAGGAGCTGGGCGCGGCGGCGGGGGTGCGCGCGGTCGAGATCGGCCCCGGCACCGGGGTGCTGACCGGGCACCTGCTGGCGCTCGGCTGCGCGGTGCTGGCGGTCGAGATCGACCACGGCCTGGCCGCCTGGCTCGAACGCGAGCTGGGCCCGCGCGGACTGCGCCTGGTGGTGGGCGACTGCCTGGCGAGCAAGACCCGCCTGCACCCGGCGATCGAGGCCGAGGCCGCCGCCGGACCGTGGCGGCTGGGCGCCAACCTGCCCTACGACGTGGCCCTGCCGGTGGTGCTCAACGCCGCCGCCCTGCCGCGCCCGCCCGAACGGGTGGTAGTGACGGTGCAGTTCGAGGCCGCGCGGCGGCTGTGCAGCCGCCCGGGCGACGACGCCTGGGGCGCGAGCGCGGCGGTGCTGCAGGCGGCCGGCAGGCCGCGCCTGGTGCGCAAGCTGGGACCCGGCTCGTTCCATCCCGCCCCGCGCGTCGACAGCGCGATCCTGGCCTGGACCCCGGAGCGCACCCTCGCCCCCGGCTTCGGCGCCTTCTGCCGCGCGCTGTTCGCCTACCGCCGCAAGGTGCTGCCCGCCGCCCTGCGCGACGCCGGCTGGACGCGCGAGCAGGCGCTGGAAGCCTGCGCCGCCACCGGCCTCGACCCCGTGCGCCGGGCCGAGGGCCTCGACGCCCCCGAACTCACCGCCCTGCACGCCGCCCTGCCCGCCCGCCCCCCAGCCGACGACCACCCATGATCCGCCTCGCCCTGCTCGCCGCCGCCGTCCTGTCCACCGCCGCCGCCGCCGAACCGGTGGTGGCCGAGGTCGATGGCGAGCCCATCACCCTGCGCCAGCTCGAGGACGCCCTGCTGCGCAAGGAGGGCGCCGACAACGCCCAGGAATGGCTGCAGCGCCGCCTCGAGGCCATCGACTGGGCCTCGCTCGCCGACGACGACGTGCTCATCGAGCTGGCCGGCAACCGCCTGACCCGCAAGCAGGTGGCGAGCGCGCTGGTCAAGAGCCACGGCACCAAGGCGCTGCAGGAGCTGGCCGAGATCGCGGTGGTCGAGCAGGCGCTGCGCCGCGAGGGCGTGGTGGTGACCGCGGCGCTGATCGACGCCGAATGGGCGCGCATGCGCCGCAAGCACGAGGCCGGCCAAGAGGGGCGCAGCGAACGCCTCGACCTCGACACCTGGATCCGCAGCCGCGAGCACATGGAGCCGGAGCGCTTCCGCGCCCAGCCCGGCTTCCGCATGCTCGCCGGCATCCACGCCCTGGTCGCCAAGCGCGCCCGCGCCGAGATCGGCGAGGAGGCGCTGCGCCAGCGCTTCGACCAGGACCCGGAGCGCTACCGCCAGCGCGAGGCGCTCGAGCTGCAGGCGATCTTCCTGCCCTGGCGCACCGAGAAGGGCGCGGACGGGCGCGAGGTGGTGGCGCCCGGCGAGCGCGATCGCCTGATGTCGGTGGCGATCTCGATCGGCGGCCAGGTGATGCGCGGCGAGCTGCCCTTCGAGCGCGCCTGGACCTTCTACGGCCGCACCTGGGATCCCGAGGCCGGCGCCGGCGGGCGCATCGGCTGGGTCACCGCCGACGGCGTGCGCGAGCAGCGCGGCAGCCGGCGGGTGCCGCGCGCCGCCCTGGCCCCGGCCTGGGAGGTCGCCAAGGGCTTCCCGCAGCTGCTCGCCCCGGTGGCGGCCGACGACGGGGTGTGGCTGCTGCGCGTGCTCGGCCGCCGCGGCGAGCGCGCCCCGGTCTTCGCCGAGGTGCGCGAGAAGGTGTTCGAGGACCTGCTCGACGGCCAGCTCGAGGCGCGCACCAAGGCCCTGCTCACCGAGCTGCGCGGCAGCGCGCGGGTGGCCTGGAAGGCGCTGCCGGCCCCGGCCGCGCCCGCCTCGGCGGCCACCGCCGCCGCCACCGACCGGCCCTGAGCCGGATCCCCTACAGCGCGCCCACCCGGCTGGCGATCGCCAGCGCCGCCAGCACCGCCACCGCGGCGGCCATGCCGCGCAGCCAGAGCATGCCGAACCACGGCACGTCGCCGGCCTGGCGCCGGCCGGTGTTGACCAGCCAGCGCCACCAGGCGAGCTGGAACAGGGCGAAGGCCACCCCCAGCAGGGGCACCGCCACCACCGCCGCCACCACCAGCAGGACCAGGCCCTTCATGGGCGGGGACCCACCAGGCAGGCGCTCATCCGGGAAGAAGCAGATGGATCACCGCCACGACGCCACGACGCCACGAGGAAAGAACAGCTATCGGTACTCTCCTTCACCCTGTGGGTGTGAAGGCAAGTCGGCATGAATCCCCGGCCAGCCGTGGCGTCGTGGCGTCGTGGCGGTCGAATCGCCGGCTTTTGGCTCATCGCTCAGCGCTTGGCGGCGTTGGCCGCCCGCCACACCCCGCGCGCCGGCAGCAGCTCCTGCAGGCTGGTGACGGTGTATTCCTGGCGCTTCACCTGGCGCAGGCCGGCGACCAGGGCGGCGCAGGACGACAGGGTGGTGAAGTAGGGCACGGTGCTGACCGCGCAGGCGCTGCGGATCTTGCCCTCGTCGCTCTTGCCGCCGCGGTTGTTCGGGGTGTTGATCACGAAGGCCAGCTCGCGCAGGTGGCCGATCACGGTGTCGCCGCCGTCCTTGACCTTGTTGAGCACCTTCACCGGGATGCCGCTGCGCTCGAGGATGCGCCCGGTGCCGTCGGTGGAGTAGATCTCGTAGCCGAGGTCGTGCAGGTGGGCGGCGAGCGGGATGATCAGGCGCTTGTCGTTGTCGCGCACGCTGATGAACACCTTGCCGGCGAGCGCGACGTTGGAGCCGGCGCCGAGCTGGGCCTTGAAGAAGGCCTCGCCGAAGGTCGCCGCCACGCCCATGACCTCGCCGGTCGAGCGCATCTCGGGCCCGAGGATGGTGTCGACCCCGGGGAACTTGTTGAAGGGGAACACCGACTCCTTGACGCAGAAGTGCCTGGGCTCGGGCACCTCCATCACCCCCAGCTCGTCGAGGGTGGCGCCGGCCTGCACCAGGGCGGCGATCTTGGCCAGCGGGATGCCGGTGGCCTTGGACACGAAGGGCACCGTGCGCGAGGCGCGCGGGTTGACCTCGAGCAGGTAGACCTCCTCGTTGCGGATGGCGAACTGCACGTTCATCAGCCCGCGCACCTTGAGGTTGGCGGCGAGCGCGGCGGTGATCTCGCCCATCTGCGACTGCAGGCGCTTGGACAGCGAGTAGCTGGGGATGACGCAGGAGGCGTCGCCGGAATGCACGCCGGCCTCCTCGATGTGCTCGAGGATGCCGCCGATGACGGTGCGGCGGCCGTCGCACACCGCGTCGACGTCGACCTCGATGGCGTTCTCGAGGTACTTGTCGATCAGCACCGGGGCGCCGGCGGCGACCTCGAAGGCGGCGCCGACGAAGCGGTCGAGCTGGGCCTTGCTCGGCACGATCTCCATGGCGCGGCCGCCGAGCACGAAGCTCGGGCGCACCACCACCGGGTAGCCGATGCGCTCGGCCTCGCGCTCGGCCTCGGCGAGCGAGCGGGCGATGCCGTTGGTGGGCTGCTTCAGGCCGATGCGCTCGAGGATGTCCTTGAACACCTCGCGGTCGCCGGCGCGGTTGATGTCGGTGGGGGTGGTGCCGATGATCGGCAGCCCGGCCTTCTCCAGCGCCAGCGAGATGTTGAGCGGGGTCTGGCCGCCGAACTGCACGATCACCCCCTGGGGCTTCATCGCGCGGTGGATCTCCAGCACGTCCTCGGTGGTGACCGGCTCGAAGAACAGGTAGTCCGAGGTGTCGTAGTCGGTGCTCACCGTCTCGGGGTTGGAGTTGACCATGATCACCTGCCAGCCGGCCTCGCGCAGGGCGAAGGCGGCGTGGCAGCAGCAGTAGTCGAACTCGATGCCCTGGCCGATGCGGTTGGGCCCGCCGCCCAGGATCATGATCTTGCGCTTGTCGTTCGCCGGGTGCTCCGACTCCTGCTCGTAGGTCGAGTAGTAGTAGGGCGTGTAGGCGGCGAACTCGGCGGCGCAGGTGTCGACCAGCTTGTACACCGGGCTGACGCCCAGGCGCCAGCGCAGCTCGCGCACCGCCTCCTCGGGGCTGTTCCACAGCACCCCGAGCTGCTTGTCGCCGAAGCCGTCGCGCTTGGCCGCGCGCATGGCCGCGGCGTCGCAGCGCGCCATGCCCAGGGCCTTGAGCCGGGCCTCGTGCGCGACGATGGCCTGGATGTGGCGCAGGAACCACGGGTCGATCATGGTCGACGCCGCCAGCTCCTCGAGGGTGGCGCCGGCCTGGAAGGCGTGGCGCACCAGGAACAGGCGGGCGGCGTGCGGGCGGGCCACCAGCTTGAGCAGCTCGGCCTTCTGCTCCGGTCGGCCATGGTCGTCGGCCTTGCGCGGACCCATGCCGGTGGCGCCGATCTCCATCCCGCGCAGGGCCTTCTGCAGCGACTCCTTGAAGGTGCGGCCGATCGCCATGACCTCGCCGACCGACTTCATCTGGTAGCCGAGGGTGTCGTCGGCCTCGGGGAACTTCTCGAAGGTGAAGCGCGGGACCTTGGTCACCACGTAGTCGATGGTCGGCTCGAAGCAGGCCGGGGTCTCGCGGGTGATGTCGTTGCGGATCTCGTCGAGGGTGTAGCCCACCGCCAGCTTGGCGGCGATCTTGGCGATGGGGAAGCCGGTGGCCTTGGAGGCCAGCGCCGACGAGCGCGACACGCGCGGGTTCATCTCGATCACCACCATGCGCCCGTCGGCGGGGCAGGTGGCGAACTGGATGTTGGAGCCGCCGGTCTCGACCCCCACCGCGCGGATGATCGCCAGGGCGGCGTCGCGCATGCGCTGGTATTCGCGGTCGGTGAGCGTCTGGATGGGGGCGACGGTGATCGAGTCGCCGGTGTGCACGCCCATGGGGTCGAGGTTCTCGATCGAACACACGATCACCACGTTGTCCTTGCGGTCGCGCATCACCTCGAGCTCGTACTCCTTCCAGCCCAGCAGCGACTCCTCGATCGAGAGCTCGCTGGTGCGCGACAGCATCAGGCCGCGCCGGCAGATGGTCTCGAACTCCTCGAGCGAGCGCGCCAGGCCGCCGCCCGAGCCGCCCATGGTGAACGAGGGGCGGATCATGCAGGCCTGCGGGCCGCCGGGCTGGAACAGCTTCCACTTCGCCACCACCGCCTGGGCCTGCTCCCAGGTCATGGCCTTTTCCGCCTTGGCCATGCCCAGGCCGACCTTGCGGATGACCTCGGCGAACTCCTCGCGGCTCTCGGCGCGGCGGATGACCTCGGCGGTGGCGCCGATCATCTGGCAGTTGAACTCGGCCAGGGTGCCGTTCTCGGCCAGGGCCATGGCGGTGTTGAGCGCGGTCTGGCCGCCGAGGGTGGGCAGCACCGCGTCCGGGCGCTCCTTGGCGATGATCTTGCGCACCGCCGCCGGGGTGATGGGTTCGACGTAGGTGGCGTCGGCCATCTCCGGGTCGGTCATGATCGTCGCCGGGTTGGAGTTCACCAGGACGATGCGGTAACCCTCCTCGCGCAACGCCTTGCAGGCCTGGGTGCCCGAATAGTCGAACTCGCAGGCCTGGCCGATGATGATCGGACCGGAGCCGATGATGAGGATGGACTTGATGTCGGTGCGCTTGGGCATGGGACGGTTCCGCGGCCTTCCCGGTGGGATCCCTGGTTGGGACCGGTACCGGCCGATGGGGGGTGGGCAAAAACTGGCGGGAGGCTAGGGAGGACCCCCCGCGAGCAAGGGCGGTCCCAGGCCCCGGCCGGCTTCATCGCAACCTCATCGCCCCTTGACCTTGGCCCGTCCTGCGCCGGCTTCCCATCACACGTCAGGGCAACGGCTTCCGTAGCTCCTAGTGGCCTTTCCTGGAAAAAATGGTAAGGCTGCCCTTCCCGTGAGCGACGCCACCCGCGATTCGATCCTCGCCGCCGCCCGGCGCCTGTTCGTCGAGCACGGCTTCGCCGGCGCCTCGCTGAGCGACATCGCCGCCGCCGCCGGGGTGACCAAGAGCCTCATCCACCACCACTTCGGCAGCAAGCAGGGCCTGTGGGATGCGATGAAGGAGGAGTGCGCCGCCACCTACACCAGCCAGCTCGCCGCCACCCTCGCGGCGCAGCCGCCGGACGTCGGCCTGCTCAAGGAATCGCTCGCCAGCTATTTCGAGTTCCTGCGCCGGAACCCCGACGAGGTGCGGCTGTTCGCCTGGCTGTTCCTGGAGGGCAAGAACGACTGCCCGCCCGGCGAGCTGGAGCTGCTGCGCCTGGGCGCCGAGCGCCTGCGCGACGGCCAGGCCCAGGGCACCATCCGCGGCGACCTCCAGCCCGGCTACATCCTGGCGGTGGCGCTGTGCTCGATGGTGCGCTGGTTCCAGAACCGCGAGCTGTTCCAGCACGTGCTGCCCACGCTCGGGGTCGACCAGCTCGACGACGGCTTCCGCGACACCCTGCTGACCATCCTGATCGACGGGGTGGTGGCGCGACCGCCCGCCCCGCCCTCAGGGACGTGAGCAGGCGTCGCCGCCGGAACGCAGGCCCAGGCGGCGGAACAGCCATTCCGGCGGACAGAAGCCGGTGAACGAGGACTGGATCAGGTTGGCGGCGATGAACACGGTGAACCAGATGAAGTTCGGGTGCACCCACTGGGTCAGGGCCAGGCTGAGCAGGACCATGATGCCGGCGAGCAGTCGGATGGCGCGTTCGATGGTCATGAGTGTCTCCACGGTGCCGAGCCTATGCACGCTGCGTGCCAGGCTTCGCCGTTCCATCAACAATTTGCCAGAGCTGTACTTGCGTGATCGGGGCGGGATCAGGGACGCACCGGTCGCGGGCATAATTGCAACATGTTCGTGCATCATGATGCATGCTGGCGACTGATACCCGGCTTCGTTCCTGAGCCCGGACCATCTCCCAGGCACTTACATCGACGCGCTGGTTGGCACGCTCCGCGCCAGGAGCTCCGCCATGACCACCATCACTCCGGCAGAACTCCAGGCCCGCATCGCCCGCGGCGAGACCATCGACCTCATCGACGTGCGCACCGCCCTGGAATGGAACGCCGGCCACGCCATCGGGGCCACCCATGTGCCCTTGGGCCAGCTCGATCCCGCCGCCGTCATCGCCGCGCGCAAGGGCAGGCCTGACGAGCCGCTCTACGTGATCTGCGCCTCGGGCGCCCGCTCGGCCGCGGCCTGCGCGGCGTTCGCGCGCGCCGGCTTCGCCCAGGCGGTCAACGTCGAGGGCGGCACCAGCGCCTGGAGCCGGGCCGGGCTGCCGATGGAGCGCCAGCCGGGGGCCGCCGTCCTCGGCCTGGTACGGCAGGTGGTCCTGCTCGCCCTGGTCGCCGCCGCGGTGCTGTTCCTGACCCCCTGCTCGCCCCTGACCCTGTGGGGCCCGGCCTCCTGCCCGGCCACCCCGGCCGCAACCGCGCCGGCACACGATCAGCCGCGCCCGGAACGCGACCAGCAGGAGCGCCCGCAATGACCGACCTCCTGCTCCTGCTCGCCTTCCTCGCGGTCTGGCTGCTGCTCTCGCCCTGTTCGCCCTGGACGGTGTGGCGGGGCGGAACCTGCGCCTGGAAAGCCAAGCCCCCGCAAGCCCCCGACCACCACCAGCCCAAGCCCTGAGCATCCTCCATGCCTTCCCGCACCATCATCGTCGGCGGCGTCGCCGGCGGAGCCTCCTGCGCCGCCCGCCTGCGCCGCCTCGACGAGCAGGCCGAGATCACGGTCTACGAGCGCGGCCCCTACGTCTCCTTCGCCAACTGCGGGCTGCCCTACCACGTCGGCGGGGTGATCACCGAGGAGGCCAAGCTGCTGGTCGCCACCCCCCGGCTGCTGCACGACCGCTTCCGCATCACGGTCAAGGTCCGCCACGAGGTGGTGGCGATCGACCGCGCGGCGCAGACGGTCACCGTGCGCGACCTGGAAACCGGCGGCGAGGCCACCGACCGCTACGACCACCTGGTGCTGTCGCCGGGCGCCAACGCCATCATCCCCGCCATCCCCGGGGTGGACCTGCCGGGGGTGTTCACCGTGCGCACGGTGCCGGATGCGCGCACCGTGCGGGCGTGGATCGACAGCCGCCAGGCCACCCGCGCCCTGGTGGTGGGCGGCGGCTTCATCGGCCTGGAGATGGCCGAGAACCTGCGCCACCGCGGCCTCGCCGTCACCCTGGTCGAGAAGGCCGACCAGGTGATGCCCCCGCTCGACCCCGAGATGGCCGCCCCGGTGCGCGCGCGCCTGGAGGAACGCGGGGTGGTGGTCATGCTCGGCGAGGCCGCGGCCGCCATCCGCAGCGAGGCCGGCGCCCTGCACGTCACCACCGAGCGCGGCGCCGCGGTGGTCGCCGACCTGGTCATCCTCGCCATCGGCGTGCGGCCCGAGACCACCCTCGCCCGCCAGGCCGGGCTGGCGCTGGGCCCGCGCGGCGGCTTCCGGGTCGATGCCCAGATGCGCACCAGCGATCCCCGCATCCTGGCGGTGGGCGATGCCGTCGAGGTGGTCGACCTCGCCACCGGCGCGCCCGCGCTCATCCCCCTCGCCGGCCCCGCCAACCGCCAGGGCCGCCTGGCCGCCGACATCATCGCCGGCCGCAGCGGAGCGTTCCGCGGCGTGCAGGGCACCGCGGTGTGCGGGGTGTTCGGCCTCACCGTGGCCATGACCGGCGCGAGCGAGAGGTCGCTGGCGCGTGCCGGCGCGCCGGCCGCGGGCGTGGTCCGCCTGCACCCCGGCCAGCACGTCGGCTATTATCCCGGGGTCAGGCCCATCCACCTCAAGCTGCTCTACCGCCGCGACGACGGCCGCGTGCTCGGGGCCCAGGCGGTGGGCGAGGACGGGGTCGAGCGCCGCATCGATGTGATCGCCACCGCGATGCGGCTGGGCGCCACGGTCGAGGACCTCGCCGACCTCGAGCTGTGCTACGCCCCGCAGTACGGCGCCGCCAAGGACGCGGTCAACCTCGCCGGCATGGTGGCGTCCAACGATCGCAATGGCGATGCCCCGGCCCTGGCGTGGAGCGTAGCCGATGACGAGGCCTTCGCCGTCCTCGACGTGCGCGAGCCGGGCGAGTGGGCCGCCGGCCACCATGCCCGCGCCCTCCACATCCCGCTGCACCAGCTGCGCAGCCGGCTGGCCGAGTTGCCCCGCGACCGCCCGCTGGCGGTCTACTGCGCCGGCGGCCAGCGCAGCTACTACGCGGTTCGCCTGTTGCGCCAGAACGGCTTCGACGCGCGCAACCTCTCGGGCGGCTGGCTGAGCGCCCGCCACCGTGCCGGGGTTGATGGTTGATGGTCCATGGTTGATGGGTGACCAGCGCGCAGCCAAGTGACTGACTCGGCGGGTGAATCAGGACCATGTCGCATCCCGTTGTGCACCAACCATCAACCACGAACCAACAACCGCCCTAGGATGAAGGCAATAGGCAGTGGCCTGAGTAGTTGACCGATCGGCCAATCAATATAGACTGGCCGACCGGTCAATGCCATGAACACACTCAGCCTGCCCCGCTCGCTCCGCCCGACCGCCATCTCCACCCTCACCATCCTGGTGGGGGTGGCGCTGCTGGCGGCGGCGCTCGCCGCCAGCGCCCTCAACCACCGCCTGGACGCCCTCGGCGACCAGCGGCCGCGCCAGCGCACCGCCCTGGTGGCCGCCCTCGCCAGCGCCGGCCCGGCATCCACCACCGTGCGCTTCACCGGCATCGCCCGCGCCGGCGACCGCCGCGCCGCCGCCTTCACCCACGCCGGGCGGGTGGTCGAACGCCCG
>JAKLKR010000499.1 GCA_023150565.1 Planctomycetota bacterium | reverse complement strand
CGCATCGCGGTCGGCACCAGCGTGTGGACCGGGCTGCCGCTGGCCGAGATCATCGACCCCGCCGGGCTGGCCTTCCGCGCCGAGGTGCCCGAGCGCCGCTACGCCCGCCTGGAGGAGGGCGCCGCCGCCGCGGTGGTGTTCCCCCAGCTCGGCGGCCTGCGCGTGCCCGGCCGGGTCACGCGCAAGGCGCGCATCCTCGACCTGCCGCGCGACGCGCGCGAAGAGGCGCTGGCGCCGGTGGCGCCGGTGTTCGCGGTGACCATCGCCCTGGACATCCCCGCCGACCGCCGCGACGATCTCGCCCCGGGGGTCAAGGGCATGCTGGAGCTGCCATGATGGGAGGGATGGAAATGGAGCGCCAAGGCGCCAAGCCGCCAAGCCGCCAAGCGGAGGCGGGGACCGGCAGGCGGCTCTTCCCTGGGAGCGCCGGGCTCCAGCCCGGCAGTTCTGTTGGGACCCGTGGTGCGACCAACCGCCTGGTCCATCCCGACGCCGCGAATTGCCGGGCTGGAGCCCGGCGGTCCCAGGGAAGAATGGCGACTTGGCCACTTGGCGACTTGGCGTTCTCTTCCCCCAGTTCCTTTTGGAGCCGCCAGTGAGGCCGCGCTGGGCGCGGCTGGGCCTGGTCGCGGCCGGCGCCGCCGCGCTCGCGGGCGGCTGGCTGTGGCTGCGCGCCGGCGCCGCGCCGCCCGCCGCCACCGTGCTGGTGGCCCGCGGCGCC
>JAKLKR010000498.1 GCA_023150565.1 Planctomycetota bacterium | reverse complement strand
GCCCGGCGGACTCGCATATAATCCCGGCTGTTGTCACGCTTGCCAAGCGGGCCGACCATCTGAATCCAGGAGGCTGATCTGATGTCCGTGTTGACGACCGACGTCGAACAGGCCGTGCGCGACCGCTATTCGCGCAGCGCCCGGGCGCCCGAAGCGGCGCTGTGCTGCGCTCCGAGCTACGACCGGCGCTATCTCGATGTGTTGCCCCGCGAGCTGATCGAGAAGGACTACGGCTGCGGCGACCCGACCGAGTTCGTGTCGGCCGGGCAGACGGTGCTCGACCTGGGCAGCGGCGCCGGCAAGGCCTGTTACATCCTGTCGCAGAAGGTCGGCCGCGAGGGCCGCGTCATCGGCGTCGACATGAACGACGACATGCTGGCGCTGGCCGAACGGCACCGGGACGAGATCGGGCGGCGGATCGGCTGGCACAACGTCGAGTTCCGCAAGGGGCGGATTCAGAACCTGCGGCTCGATCTGCGGCGCGTCGACGCCTGGCTGCGGGAGCATCCGGTGCGCGACGCGGCGGGACTGGCTGACCTGGATGCATTTTGTCGTAAGATCGAACGGGAGTCTCCGCTGGTCGAGTCCGACACGATCGACGTGATCGTCTCGAACTGCGTGCTGAACCTGGTGCGGCCCGACGACAAGACGGCGCTGTTCGCCGAGATGTACCGCGTGCTGCGCAACGGCGGGCGGGCCGCCATCAGCGACATCGTCTGCGACGAGGACGTGCCGCCGAA
>JAKLKR010000497.1 GCA_023150565.1 Planctomycetota bacterium | reverse complement strand
AGGAAGGCCGAAGGAGGAAGGAGGAAGGAGGAAGGAGGAAGGGTTGCTTGCCCCGTATCCTGCGCCCGGGAGACCCAGGGAGAAAGGCAGAAGGAGGAAGGAGGAAGGAGGAAGGGTTGCTTGCCCCGTATCCTGCGCCCGGGAGCCATCCCAAGTCGCGGATGCGAGAGGGCATCCCTTCCTCCTTCCTCCTTCCTCCTTCCTCCTTCCTCCTTCCTCCTTCTGATTTCCGACTTTCCGCTTCTACCAGCGGTAGTAGCGGTGCGGATCGTCGGCGACCTCGTGGCGCTTCTCCTCGTCGGGGTGGTACCAGCCGTCGGCGCGCGGCGGCAGCGGGGCGCGCAGGCGGAAGCCCTGCGGGGTCTCGCCCACCTGGCCGTCGGCGAACAGGTCGAGGGCGCGGATCACGATCAGGTTGGGCCCCGCCTTGAGCACCCCGGGCGGGATGCGGTAGATGCGCGGACGCTTCCAGAACTCGGGCTGGTCGGTGCTGGTGCGGCCGACCTCGACCCCGTTGACCCACACCGTGTCGACATCGTCGATCGGACCGAGCTCGAGCACCAGTTCGGGCCGCGCCGCCAGTCCGGCGGACACGGTGATGGTGCGGCGGAACACCGCCTCGCCGTCCTGGCTGGCCCAGTCCTGGCCGAAGCGCGACCAGGTGCCCGGCAGCACGCACTGCTGCCACGAGCTGTCATCGAACCCGGGCTTGGCGGCCGCCAGGGCGGCGGGCGACGGCCCGGTGTCGGCGGGCTT
>JAKLKR010000496.1:261-764 GCA_023150565.1 Planctomycetota bacterium | reverse complement strand
AGGCGACCATCGAGAAACGGCGCAGCCGCTTCCCAGGAACCGGGCTGCCATCCTCGCCGGCCTTGGCCTCGATCAACTGCCAGCCAGACACGGCCGCCTGGAGAAATACGCGCTTATTCATCCGTCACTCCGGCTTCATCAATCACGGCGACCTGATCGGGATTCGGCGCGGGGGTTTCGGCCGGCACCAGGCCAAGCTCGTTCATCAATGCGGCTTCTTTGGCCCGCTGGCGTAGTTCCATCTCCCAATCGCGCCCACGCTTGGCATACTCTTCGGCCAGCGTGGTCGTGTGATTGGAAAGGCGCGTGGCTTGCGCATTGGCTTCCTTGAGCGGGTCCACGTGCTCGTGGCCGTCCCAGAACCACTGGTGCGACCAGTCGGCGGAGAGCATCCGCATGGATTGGGGCAGGAGACCTTCGACCAGGACGGCTTCGCGGACCCAGGCGGCGAAGAGCCGGTCCAGGATGTGCGCGCCCAGGAAGGACTGCTCTACGCGGATGGC
>JAKLKR010000496.1:0-251 GCA_023150565.1 Planctomycetota bacterium | reverse complement strand
GTTGTAGCCGCTGGAATTTCCCGCCGCGACGTTGAAGGGCATGTTTAGGCAGCGCGCGATCTCGTTGAGCACCTCGCGCTTGAACTCTGCATAGGTGCTCGCGGGTTGCTCGGCGTGAATCTGCCCCATCTTCCAGCCGCCGGGCATGGTCAGGAGCGACCGCGCCTCCAGCTCGATGGCGTCCATCGGCTCGACGCTCTCGGCCTGACCATCCGGCGGGGCGTCCGTGTAGAGGATGCCCGCGAAGTCGG
>JAKLKR010000495.1 GCA_023150565.1 Planctomycetota bacterium | reverse complement strand
CGACGACGGACGCGCCGACAAGCAGCGCGGGGACCATCCAGTCGAATGCCGGCGCCGCGACCGCGCCAAGCCCCGCCATGCCGGCGAACATGCGACCGGCGCTGGCCAGGTCGGGCGCGCGGAATACGACCGTGCTGAGGCACACGAACAGCGCGGTCGCCGCCCAGCCGACGCCGCCCGCCAATGCACGCCCGCGCCGCGACCAGGCCTGGTCCACGATCAGCGCCAGCCCGTGCGCGGCGCCGAAGGCGACGAAGGTCCAGGCCGCGCCGTGCCACAGGCCGATCAGGGCCATGGTGACCAGAGTGGTGACGCCCTCGTTGGTCGCGCGCCACGCGGGGAAGCGGCGATTGAGCCCGAGCCCGATCCGCACATAAAGATAGTCGCGCATGAAGCGCGTCAGCGTCATGTGCCAGCGCCGCCAGAAGTCGCGCACCGAGGTCGCCTGATAGGGCGAGTCGAAGTTGAGCGGCAGGGTGAAGCCGAGCAGCAAGCCGATCCCGATCGCCATGTCGGAATAGGCCGAGAAGTCGAAATAGACCTGGAAGAAGAAGGCGGGCACGGCGATCCAGGCGTCGGCGAGCGCGACCGCCTCGCCGCGCGTCGCGACCGCGTAGATCGGATCGGCGATGCGGCCGAGCGGATCGGCGATGAACAGCTTCTTCACCAGGCCGATCGCCAGCATGGCAAGCCCCCGGCCGAGGCGCTCGTCGAACCCCTCGCGGCGCGGGTCGAGCGGAAACTGCGGCACCAGCTCGTGGTGCCGCACGATC
>JAKLKR010000494.1 GCA_023150565.1 Planctomycetota bacterium | reverse complement strand
CTCCTCGTCCATGCCGGCGCCCGTGTCGCTCACCGCGAGGGCCACATAGGGGCCGGGCTCTACCTCGGGGTGCTGGCGGGTGTAGCTCTCGTCGAGCAGCACGGCGGCGGTCTCCACGGTGAGGTGGCCGCCCTCGGGCATGGCGTCGCGGCCGTTGAGGCAGAGGTTGAGCAGCACCTGCTCGATCTGGCTCTGATCCACCTGCACCGGCCAGAGCCCCTCCCCGGCGATCCGGGTCAGGGTGACGTCCTCCCCCAGGATGCGCTCCAGCATCTTCGAGAGGCTCGCGATGAGCTCGTTGAGGTCCGTCCGGCGCACCTCGATGATCTGCCGCCGTGAGAACGCCAGCAGTTGACCGGTGAGGGCGCTGGCCCGGCCGGCGGCGGCGAGGACCTCGTCGAGGTCCTCGGCGAGCTGCGACCCCGGCGGCACCCCCTCCTTTACGAAGCCGCCGTAGCTGACGATGACGGCGAGGATGTTGTTGAAGTCGTGGGCGATCCCGCCGGCGAGCCGCCCGATGCTCTCCATCCGTTGCGTCGCGCGCAGGCGCTCCTCGAGGGCGTGCCGGTCGCTGACGTCCCGGACGGCGGCGATGGTGAAGCGCTCGCCGTTCTCGAAGGTGCTCAGGCGGCACTCGACGGGGACCTGCTTGCCGTCGCGGCGCCGTCCGTAGACCGGTTGGTCCTGGGTGGCGGGCCGGGGCGCCGAGTCCCCGAGGAGCGTGCCCAGGGCGTCGGGCTTGCCCTGGCATCCTCGCCGGGGGATGAGCCGGGCGA
>JAKLKR010000493.1:484-787 GCA_023150565.1 Planctomycetota bacterium | reverse complement strand
CGGCACCCCGCCCGCGGCCGGGAGGATGGGCGCCCGCTACCGGGAGAGCAGCTCCTCGCGCATGGGGGTCATCCGCTCGCGGAGGCGGCGCAGGACCCGGGAGTGGATCTGGCAGACCCGGGACTCCGAGAGCCCGAGGATCTCGCCGATCTCGCGCATGGTGATCTGCTCGTAGTAGTACAGGACGATGACCTGCCGCTCCTTGGGCGCCAGCGAGCGGTTGACCATCTCGGCGAGGTCCCGCTCCTGCACGGCCCGGAGGGGATCGCCGCCCTGGCGGTGGTCCTCGAGGGAATCGAGGCG
>JAKLKR010000493.1:0-474 GCA_023150565.1 Planctomycetota bacterium | reverse complement strand
TGGCCGCCCTGGGCGTCCTCGCCGCCGCCGAGCGACAGCACCGCGGCGCGCCCCTCCTCCTTCATGGACTCGATGACCTCGCCCTCCGTCCAGCCGAGGTGGCCGGCGACCTCGTGGGGGAGCGCCGGGCGGTTGAGGTTCGCCGTCAGCTCGCGCTGGGCGCGGTCGCGCTTCTGGGCGCGGGAGCGGACCACGCGCGGCACCCAGTCGCGGGCGCGGAGCTCGTCGATGATGGCGCCCCGCACGCGCACCGAGCAGTAGGTCTCGAACTTGATGCCCCGGGAGAGGTCGAAGCCGTCGATGGCGGACATCAGGCCGAAGACCCCGGCGCTCTTGAGGTCGTCCCCCTCCACGCAGCGCGGGAGCCTCTGCAGGATGCGCTCGGCGAGGAAGACGACGAGGGGGTAGTAGCGCTCGACGAGGCGGTTCCGCAGCTCCAGGTCCCCCGTCGACTTGTATCGCTTCCAGAGACTA
>JAKLKR010000492.1 GCA_023150565.1 Planctomycetota bacterium | reverse complement strand
GACCGCCGACCACGCCGGCAACTGCCTCTTCAACAGACAGCACCAGGCGCGCTGGCTGAAGGGCGTGCTGGGCGTGCCGCCCGTGGTCGTCTCGCCCTACGACGCGGAACTCTTCGGGCACTGGTGGTTCGAAGGCCCCATGTTCCTCGACTACATGATGCGCAAGACCGCCTACGATCAGGAGGAAGTGCGCCTGACCACGCCCAGCCGCTTCCTCGACGCCGAACGCCGGCACCAGGTCGTCGAGCCCTCCGCCAGCAGCTGGGGCGACAAGGGCTACTTCGAGGTCTGGCTCAACGGCACCAACGACTGGATCTACCGCCACCTGCACGCCGGCGAGGTGCGCATGCAGGAACTGGCCAACCGTTTCCCGTACCCCAATCCGATCCAGGAGCGCGCGCTGAAGCAGGCCGCCCGCGAACTGCTGCTGGCGCAGTCCAGCGACTGGGCCTTCATCATGACCACCGGCACGATGGTGGCCTACGCCGAGAAGCGCACGCGCGACCACCTGCACCGCTTCAACGGCCTGTACCTGCAGCTGGTCGAAGACCGCCTCGAAGAGGGCTGGCTCGGCGAACTCGAGTGGAAGGACAACATCTTCTCCGAGATCGACTATCGCGTGTACGCCTAAGCGCATAGCTGCTAAGCGGACCATTAGGTCGGCTTTGCACGCTAGCCCCTGTAACTCCTTTCTTAGCTTTATCTTAATATTTTCCTGGAACCTTTTGGGGGCCGTGTGCGCCCTTAGAGATAACAGTTGGAATTCGCGCAAGTCCTGGCAGAGTAGGAC
>JAKLKR010000491.1:499-791 GCA_023150565.1 Planctomycetota bacterium | reverse complement strand
GAACTTGTCCGCAAGACCTACACCGACGCCGTCACGCGACCCGGCGGATGCTGCGGCGGTGCCGCACCCAAGGGCGTCCTCGCCCGGATGGCAGGATACGCTCCGGCCGAACTCGCGACGCTTCCGCCGGATGCGGTCGCGAATTCGTTCGGCTGCGGCAACCCGCTTGCGTTCAGCGAGGTCGGCGAGGGTGACGTCGTCCTCGACCTGGGCAGCGGCGCGGGAATCGATCTGCTGATCGCCGCGCGAAAGGTCGGCCCGCGCGGACGCGTCATCGGCGTGGACATGACGG
>JAKLKR010000491.1:0-489 GCA_023150565.1 Planctomycetota bacterium | reverse complement strand
ATCGAGCGCGCCCGCGCGAACATCGCCGCAGCGGCCGTCACAAACGTCGAGATCCGCAAGGGCCTGATCGAGGACCTTCCCGTTGTGGCAGGCAGCGTCGACTGGGTCATCTCCAACTGCGTGATCAACCTCTCGCCCGACAAGCCCCGCGTCTTCGCCGAGATCGCCCGCGTGCTCCGCCCCGGCGGCCGCGTGCGCGTCTTGGACATCGTGGTCGAAGACCTCCCCGACGGGGTGCGCCGCAACGCTGCGTTATTCGGAAGCTGCATCGCCGGGGCGATCAGCGAAGCGCAGTACGTGGCGGGCTTGAAGGCCGCGGGACTCGTTGATGTCCAGGTCCGCGAGCGGCTCACCTATGACGCGAGCCAGCTCCGCGCGATGGCGTCGTGCGGTCTGGCCACGAATGAAGAAAGCGCCGCGCTCGCCGAGCGCCTGGCCGGGAAGGTCTCGAGCGCCGTCTTCTTCGCGCGACGACCATAGGGAAATCGA
>JAKLKR010000490.1 GCA_023150565.1 Planctomycetota bacterium | reverse complement strand
CCCTGGTCGGCCAAGTCCCTGCAGGCCACCGCCGGGGCGGCGGCGCGCCTGGCCATCGCCAGCGCCGACGCCCCCGCCGCGCTCGCGCCCGGGCGGCTGTGCGGCCTGGTGGTGGCGGGCGGCCAGCCCCCCGAGGCGCTGCCGCCGGCGGCGCGCTGGCTGGTGGTGGGCGGCGAGGCCAACGGCATCCCGCCGGAGTGGCTGGCGGCCTGCGCCGAGACCTGCACCCTGCCCATGCCCGGCGGCACCGAGAGCTTGAATGCGGCGGTGGCGGGCAGCATCGCCATGTACCTGTTGGGGATGCGCGCAGACGAGGAAAGGAGGAAGTAGGAAGGAGGAAGGAGGAAGGGTTGATAACCCCGTATCCCCAGCCTGGGATCCATCCCCGATGCCGGATACGAGCGGTCATTCCTTCCTCCTTCCTCCTTCAGCCTTCCTCCTTTGTCCCGCTTTGTCCCCGATGCCCGATACGAGCGGCGATCCCTTCCTCCTTCCTCCTTTCTTCCGCCTTCCCCCATACGCCCCTTCGTCCTTTCACCGACCTCGGTCCGCCTTCGAATCCCCCCATGCCCCTGATCTGCCAGCTCTGCAACCAGCGGCCGGCCACCACCCATGTGACCGAGCTGGGGCCCGATGGCGCCCGTCAGGAGCTGCACCTCTGCCCGGAGTGCATCCGCGAGCACCAGCTCGACCTCGCCGCCGGCCCGCCGCCGCTCGCGGCCCTGGCCGGGGCGGCCACCGCCCAGGAGGCCGCGGCCCCGACCGCCGAGACCGCAGCCCCGCCCGCGCTCT
>JAKLKR010000048.1 GCA_023150565.1 Planctomycetota bacterium | reverse complement strand
CTGGTGGCGCCCGCAGCCGGCGAAGAGCCCGCACCGGCGCCCGCCTGGCAACAGCTTGCCGAACCGGGTGAGCAGCGCCCGGTCGCCAGCCAGCCGCTGATCGCCGACGCCCCGCCGCCGAGCGGCATCCCCGCTGCCGCGCTCCAGATGCAGGCCGTCCCGGCGGCGGAGGCCCGGCGCAGCCCGCCCCTGGCCGCCCGCAGCGAATCCACCGGCCACGAAGCACTGCGCGCCACCCCGCCCGCCCCCCTCGAAGCCCGCCCCGTGACCGCCGCTACCCCGGTCCTGCGCGCCAGCCCGCCCACTCCGGTGGAGCGCGCCATCGCCGGCCAGATCACCCGCCAGCTGGTGCACACCGAGGCCAACGGCGACCGCACCCTGGTGATCCGCCTGACCCCGGCCGAACTCGGCACCGTGCGCATCGAACTGCGCGAGCACAACGGCACCCTCACCGCGCACCTGCGGGTCGAGGACGAGGCGGTCGGGCGCGCCATCGACCGCATGCTGCCGAGCATGCGCCAGGACCTGCGCGGCCAGGACTCGCCGCTGGCCGACGTGGTACGCGAACCCCGCGACCAGCGCCAGGGTGATCAGCGCGGCAACGGCCAGCCCCAGGACCAGTCCACCCCCTGGAGCCGGCAGCAGGAACGCGACAGCAACCGCCAGGGCCGCCGCCAGTCCCAGGCCCAGGTCCAGGCCGCCTTCAGCCTGGCCGGTCTGGTGGACGAAGGCGCCCCGCTGGTCCCCGGCGAACCCGCCGCGGGATTGGCACGCCCGCTGCGTTGATCCCTCGCCTCCCCTGTCTTCAGGCCCCCCCGGCCGCAGCCGCGACCGACGAACTCCAAAGGAGCACACCATGCAACGGTCCCTCTACAGCGGCGTCTCCGGTCTCACCAACCATCAGCTGATCCTCGACATCACCGCCAACAACCTGGCGAACGTGAGCACCTCGGGGTTCAAGGGCAGCCGCATCAGCTTCGCCACCGCCCTCACCCAGACCCAGAGCGCCGGCTCCTCGCCCGGCACCAACCAGGGCGGCCTCAATCCGCGCCAGGTCGGCCTGGGGGTGAAGAACAGCTCGGTGGACGTCGACTTCAAGCAGGGCGCGCTGCTGTCCACCGGCCGCACCTTCGACCTCGCCATCCAGGGCAACGGCTTCTTCCACCTCAAGGGCGCCGACGGCTCCTCGGCCTACTCCCGGGTCGGCAACCTCAACTACGACAGCAAGGACAACCTGGTCGACGTCGGGTCGGGCATGATCGTCCAGGGCCGCGCCCTCGACTCCACCGGCCAGCCCAGCGGCGATGTCGACAACATCAACATCTCCAACCTCAAGCAGCTCGACGCCAAGTCGACCCAGACGGTGACCTTCCAGGGCAACCTCAGCTCCTCGGCCGGTGCGCTCCAGGGCCAGAACCTCTCGACCCTGCTGCCGATGGTCGACAAGACCACCGGGCTGGCGGCCACCGAGACCACCGAGCTCAAGAATCTCGACATGTTCCGTGGCGGCGACATCCCGCCCGCCCTGGTCGCCGACCAGACCCGCACCATCTGGGCGGTGGGCACCAAGCCCGACGGCACCGCCTTCGCCGGCAGCTTCACCCTCGACCCCTGGTCGGGCACGGTGCAGAACCTGCTCGATGGCGTCAATTCGATGTTCGTGCAGGGCAGCACCACCTTCGCCTCGGCCAAGCTGGAAAACGGCAGCCTCAGCGTGACCTCGAGCGGCGACCAGAAGGGCTTCTCGCTGTTCCTGGGCGAGAAGCAGCCGATACAGATCAGCGCCGCCGCCACCCTCGACAGCACCGCGGTCAACTACGCCGGCACCGGCACCATCGCCTCGTACCCCGGCGGCACCTACGCCACCGCCTACACCGTGCCGGCCAACGACGACGCCCTGGTGCGCCCGTCGGTGACCCTGGTGGGCAACCTCGCCGCCCAGGCCTCGAACAGCCTGTCGGTCAAGCTGGTGCAGATCGACAGCGCCGGCAACACCACCGAGATCGCCAGCAAGACCATCACCGGGGCGAACTTCGGCGCCGGCACCACCTACACCTTCGACAGCATGCCGCACGTCAAGGCCGGCGACCGCATCGCCGTGCAGATCAGCGGCACCCTCGCCCTGGCCGGCGCCAACACCGTGCAGGTGCAAACATTCCACGCCTTCGACCGCACCACCAGCAGCACCACCACCCCGCACCTGACCTCGGACACCTGGAACGCCGCCACCGGCTCGGCCGCCGCCCCCGGCACCATCGGCGACGGCATCCCGGACATCTTCCAGGAGAACAGCCAGGTCGACGTCAACGAGTGGCAGTACCGCCAGAACCCCACCCCGCTCGAGAACCTGGGCGCGGGCGGCAACTACGAGACCAACAACTTCTTCTCCTGGTACCGCTCGCGCTTCGTGCCCGAGAAGGTCACCAGCTCGGTGCAGATCTACGACAGCCTGGGCGGCGCCCACACCGTCGAGGCGCGCTATTTCCGCACCGGCACCAGCTCGACCACCACCGGCGCCACCGTCGACCGCTACAACGGCTGGGACATGGTGATCAACATCCCGCCGAGCGAGGGCACCCTGGTCGACGGCCTGATCACCGGCATCAAGTTCGACAGCAAGGGCCGCTACGTCGGCAACGGCAACCTCGGCCAGACCCTGCGCGGCAACCCGCTCAGCGACAGCAACACCTACGCCGGAACCCCGGGCGACAATACCTTCCGCGCCACCTGGAGCTCGACCGGCACCCAGACCGTGACCTTCAACCTGGGCGACCCCTCATCGACCACCGGGCTGACCGGCTTCGGCTCGGCCTCGACCGCGGCCGCGGTCGACCAGGACGGCTACGCCGCCGGCACCCTCGACACCATGTCGGTGAGTTCCAACGGCAACATCGTCGGCCTCTACACCAACGGCAAGAGCAAGAGCCTGTACCAGGTCGAGGTCACCACCTTCCGCAATCCCACCGGTCTCACCAGCGCCGGCAACAACCTGTGGGGGGTGTCGACCAACTCCGGCGATCCGCTCTCGCGCGCGCCGGGCGAAGGCGGCGCCGGCTCGATCACCTCGGGCGCCCTCGAAGGCTCGAACATCGACATCGCCAGCGAGTTCACCCGCCTGATCACCGCCCAGCGCGGCTTCCAGGTCAACGCGCGCGTGATCACCACCACCGACTCGGTGCTGCAGGAGCTCTCCGGCCTGGTGCGCTGATGATGGTTGCCCGCGGGTGACGGCGGTGTTGAGTGGCGCCATGCGCCCCACCCGCCTGCTCGCCCTGCTGTGCCTCGCCGGGGCGCTCGCCGCCCTGGCCGCCGCCGGGCTGGCGGCCGGGCGCCTGGTGGACCTGCCGCTGGCGCGCGCCGCCTCCGCCTTCCTCGCCTGCTTCGGCCTGGGCAAGATCCTGCTCGGGCTCGATGGCGTGGCCCAGGTGCGCCTGGTGCCGGCGGGCGGGGCCGATCCCCGTCTCGACTACGGGCGTCCGCTGCTGTTCTGGCTGTGGGTGGGCTTCAAGTTCGCCGCCGGGGCCGCCAGCCTGGCCGCTGCCGCCCTGCTGTGGGGCCGCCAGACGGCATTCTCCCCCTAGCCAGCCGGGGCCGAGCCCCATCATCCGCCCCCCTATGTGCGGAATCGCCGGCTATATCGGTCACAAGGACGCTGATCAGGTCCTGGTGGTCGCCCTCGAACGCCTCAAGTACCGCGGCTACGACTCCGCCGGCATCGCGGTGATCGACAACCGCGAGATCCACCTGCGGCGCGGGGTGGGCAAGCTCAAGGCCCTCTCCGACCTGCTCGAGCGATCGCCCGCGCCCGGCACCTGCGGCATCGCCCACACCCGCTGGGCCACCCACGGCGCCCCCACCGAGGCCAACTGCCACCCCCACCTGTCGGGCGACGAGCGCATCGCGGTGGTGCACAACGGCATCATCGAGAACCACGAGGAGCTGCGCCGGCGCCTGCAGGCGCAGGGCTGCGTGTTCCGCAGCGAGACCGACACCGAGGTCATCCCGCACCTGATTGCGCAGTACTACAACGCCTCGCCGGTGCGCGACCCGCTGGCGGCGATCCGCCAGGCGGTGGCCGGGCTGGAGGGCAGCTTCGCCATCGCGGTGATGTTCGCCGACCATCCCGGGCGCATCATCGCCGCCCGCCTGGGCTCGCCGCTGCTGGTCGGGCGCGGGCGCCGCTCGCCGGGCGCGCACAGCGACCGCATCGCCAAGGCCGACGACCGCCGCCGCACCGACGGCGGCACCCCGGTCGACCAGCGCGAGCTGATGGTCGCCTCGGATGTGCCGGCGCTGCTGCCGCACGCCAGCGAGGTGTGCTTCCTGGCCGACGGCCAGATCGCCGACCTCGGCCCGCACGGGGTGCGCCTGTTCACCCTCGACGGCAAGCCGGAGGAGGCCCGCTTCAAGGCCATCGAGGTCACCGCCGACGCGGTGAGCAAGGGCAGCTACGACACCTTCATGGCCAAGGAGATCGCCGAGCAGCCCTCGGTGCTGGCGCGCCTGGTCGACAGCCGGCTCAACGGCGGCCGCCTGGTCGATCCCGACCTCGGGCTCGACCTCGCCAAGGTCAACCACATCGTCTTCCTCGCCTGCGGCACCAGCTGGCACGCCGCCCTGCTCGGCAAGCGCTTCCTCGAGCACCTGGCGCGGGTGCACGTCGAGGTCGACATCTCCTCGGAATACCGCTACCGCAACCCGGTGGCCTCGGGCGGCACCCTGGTGGTGTCGATCAGCCAGAGCGGCGAGACCGCCGACACCCTGGCCGGGCTGCGCCTGGCGCGCGCCAAGTTCATCCCGGTGGTGTCGCTGGTGAACGTGGTGACCTCGACCATCGCCCGCGAATCCAACGGGGTGATGCCGCTGCTGGCCGGGCCCGAGATCGGGGTGGCCTCGACCAAGGCCTACACCGCCCAGGTGCTGGCCCTGCTGCTGTTCGCCGCCCAGGTGGCGCGCGCCAAGGGCCTGCTCGACGCCACTGCCGAAGCCGCCCTGGTGGCCGCCTGCCGCGCTCTGCCCGAGCAGGCCGCCGCCACCCTGGCCGGGGCCGAGGACGCGGTCATCGAGGCCGCCGACCTCTTCGCCGCCGCCCAGGCCACCGTCTTCCTCGGCCGCGGCGGCGAGCACCCCACCGCCCTCGAAGGCGCGCTCAAGCTCAAGGAGATCGCCTACGTGCACGCGGTCGGCTACCCCGCCGGCGAGTTCAAACACGGCCCCATCGCCCTGGTGAGCAGCCACCTGCCGGTGATCTGCATGTGCCCGAAGGACGCCCTCTACGAGAAGATGCTGTCCAACCTGCAGGAGGTGCGCGCGCGCGCCGGGCGGGTGATCGCGGTGGGCGAGCAGGGCGACCGCCACCTGCCCGAGCTGGCCGACCTGGTGTTCCCGGTGGCCAAGGCCGGCGACGACCTGCTCCAGCCCATCCTCTCGGTGCTGCCGCTGCAGCGCTACGCCTACCACGTGGCGCGCCGGCGCGACTGCGACGTCGACCAGCCGCGCAACCTGGCCAAGTCGGTCACCGTCGAATAGGCAGCGCCAGGGCGGCGCGGAAGCGGCCATCGGCGGCTTCCAGCGCCAGCTCCGCGCCCAGCAGCCGGCACAGGCGCCGGCACAGGGCCAGGCCCAGGCCGGCGTGGTCGCCGCCGCTGCGCGCGCCGTCGCCACGCCAGAAGGCCTCGCCCAGGCGCGCGGGATCGATGCTGCCGGCGAAGGGGTTGTCGACCGTCAGGCGCACCGCCTGCCCGTCCGCCAGCACGGTCAGGGCGAGGTCGCCACTGCCGTGCGCCACCGCGTTGCCGACCAGGTTGCCCACCACCAGGCGCAGGTGCTCGGGCGAGGTCGCCACCGAGGCGCTCTCGGGCAGCTGCAGACGCAGCCGGCGGCCGGCGGGCAGCCGCGCCTGCCATTCCTCGGCCACCTCGGCCGCCAGCGCCGCGCAGTCGGTCTCGACGCTCTGCAGCGGCTCGCGGCCGGCCTCGAGGCGGGCGAGCAGCAGCAGGTCGGCGACCATGCGCTGCATGCGCTCGACGGTGGCCAGGCAGGATTCCAGGGTGCGGCGTTCGCCCTCGGCCACCCCTTCCGCCAGCAGGCGGAACTCGAGCGCGGCGCGCAGCCCGGCGACCGGGGTGCGCAGCTCGTGGGCGATGGCGGCGATGGTGGCCTGCTCGCGGCGGAAGGCCTGTTCCAGGCGTCCGAGCAGGCCGTTGAGCCGCACCACCATGCCCGCCACCTCGGCCGGCGAGGCGTCGTCGGGCACCCGCGCCGCCAGGTCGTCGGCGCCCAGGCCGTCGATGCGCGCCCCCAGCTCGCGCAGCGGACGCAGCACCGCCGAGCGCAGCGGCAGGGCCGCCAGCCAGGCCAGCACCGTGCTGCCCGCCCACAGCGCGGCGAGGATGGCGGCCAGGCGCGCCAGCTCCTCGTCGACCGGGGCGAGGTCGAGGGCCACCGCCCCCGCCAGGGCGGTGGGGGCGGCGGTGCTGCCGGGGGCGGGCGGGCGCTCCAGGCGCAGATGCAGCACGCGCAGCCGGCGCGACTCCGGCAGCACCAGCAGGCGGCGCTCGCCGTCGGCGGCGGCCGGATCGGCCAGGCGCAGCCCCTCCGGCAGCTCGCCGAAGCGCAGCACCTCGCGCCCGTCCCCGCTCTCGACCAGCTGCACCAGATGGCGGTCGCCACGCTGGCGCTGGTCGGCGGCGGTCGCCGGGCCGGCCGGCGGCGGGGGCGGCGGCGGCCGCAGGCGGTGGGCGAAGCCGGCCATGCGCCGCAGGCGTTCGCTGCGCTGATCCAGCTCGCGGTCGAGGTTGCGCTCAAGCACCTCGCGCGCCGCCAGCCAGGTCACCGCCGCCCCCACCAGCACCACCAGCGCGGTCACCGCCACCACCCCGGCGACGATGCGGCTGCCGAGCGAGCGCCTGGTCATCCTACACCCCGCCTTTGGCGGTTGATGGTTCATGGTTGGTGGTTGGCGCACGACCGGACGCGATCCGGTCTTCGTGCCAGCAGGCAACGGACAACCGACTGGCGGCGCGCTGGTTAACCATCAACCAGGAACTGCCAACTGCTCCGATTGCGATCACGGCTCCTCCTCGGCCAGCACGTAGCCGAAGCCGCGGCGGGTGTGCAGCAGCGGCCGCGCCCCGGGGGGGTGCAGCTTGCGGCGCAGGCGGCCGACCAGCACCTCGACCACGTTGCTGGCCGATTCGCCCTCCTGGGCGTAGAGGCGTTCCAGCACCTCCTGGCGGGTCACCGCCTCGCCGCGGCGGGCGAGCAGCAGCTCGAGCAGGGCGTACTCCTTGGCGCTGAGGTCGAGGCGGCGGCCGCCGCGCCGGGCCAGGCGGGCGGCGGTGTCGACCTCGAGGTCGGCGAGCGCAACCACCGGATCGCCGCCGCCGCGCCCGCGGCGCAGCAGGGCGCGCAGGCGGGCGATCAGCTCGGCCACCGCGAAAGGTTTGGTGAGGTAGTCGTCGGCGCCGGCCTCGAGCCCGGCGACGCGGTCCTCGACCGCGTCGCGCGCGGTCAGCAGCAGCACCGGCACGCGCGAGCCGGCCAGGCGCAGGCGGCGCAGCAGGTCGAGCCCGTCGAGGCCGGGCAGCATGCGGTCGAGCACCACCAGATCGAACTCCTGCTCGCTGGCCAGACGCCAGCCTTCCAGCCCATCGGCGGCGGCGCTGACGGTGAAGCCCACCTGGCCCAGCCCGCCGGCGAGCGAGGTGCGCAGCAGGTCGTTGTCCTCCACCAGCAGCAGGCGCATGAGCGCCATGCTGCCAGGGGGAAGGCCGCGGGGAGGGGCGGGGTCGGTCATGCCGCGGTCATGCTGGCGCGGCGGCGGCCGCCCTCCATCGGCGCTTCCTGGCGCCGGCCGGCCGGCCGGCGATGCTGCCGGCATGGCGCGGGTGCTTGCCTTCAAACCCCTGTCCGACGCCCTCGGCGTGCGCCTGCTCGCCGCCGGCTGGGCCGAGGTGTGGCCGGGGGGCTGGGACTTCCCCTGCCTGTGCCGGGACTTCTGGGTGCTCTACCGCAACGACCGCGACGGCGCCTGGGTCGAACACGATGGCCTGCGCACCCCGCTGGCGGCCGGCTGCGCCTACCTCATCCCGGCCTGGAAGGGCTACCGCACCGGCACCGCCGCCCGCCTGCGCCACTTCTACGGCTACTTCGAGGTGCGCGGGCTGGGGCTGGAGCTGATGACCCACGACCTGCCGGGGGTGATGGCGGTGCCCGCCACGGCCGACGACGGCTGCCTGGCCCGGCTGGCCGCCGCCCCCGGCCGGCTGCCCGGCCCCGCCGACCAGGCGCGGCTGGTGGCCCTCGCCGCGGCGACCCTGGCCGCGCACCTGCCTGCCGAGGGCGCGGCGGCGGGCGGCGACCCGCAGCTGGCGCCCGCCCTGCGCCACATGGCGGCGGAGTTCCGCGCGCCGCAGAAGGTGGCGCGGCTGGCGGCGCTGTGCGCCCTGGGCGACGACGCCTTCACCCGCCGCTTCCGCGCCGCCCTGGGCGCCACCCCGGCGCAGTACCTGCGCCGCCTGCGCGTGCAGGAGGCGGCGCGCCTGCTGCTCGACCGCGACCTCGGCCTGGCGGCGGTGGCCCGCGCCTGCGGCCTGGGCAACCCGGCCTACCTGTCGCGGGTGTTCCGCGCCGTCACCGGCATGGCGCCGGCGGCGTGGCGGCGCTCGCGCTGGCGCACGGAGCCGGCCGCCCCACCACCTGCGCCAGATCCGCCAGCAGCACGCGCCGCGTCCCGTCCGGGAAGGCGTTGAACGCCACCAGGCGCCCGCCGCGGTCCCAGGCGGGATGGGGATCGACGCGCAGCGCACCCGGCCGGCCGGCGGGCACCTCGGTGGCGATGCGCACCAGCTCGCGTTCGCTGCCATCCGCGAGGCTGATCCAGCGCAGCGGGGTGGTGCCGTCCGCGCGTGAGAAGGGCGGCTCGTTGGTGTAGGAGTCGGTGAGGATGCCGCCGCAGGGGTGCACGGTGGGATGCCCCGATCCGCGCACGTCGAGCAGCAGGGGGCGCAGGCCGCTGCCGTCCCAGCCCACGCGCACGAAGCGCAGGCCGTCCTCCTCCATGCCGCCGAGGTTCATCGACAGGCCGCTGCCGTCCGGCAGCCAGTTGATGTGGTGCCCGCCGTGCTGCCAGCAGACCGCCGGCACCGCGGTCACCGCCTGCGCACCGTCGGGCCGGCAGGTGAGCACGTCGAAGCGCAGCACGCCGCGCTCGATGTTGCTCCACGCCGCGGCGCGCGGGTGGTCGGGCCGCCAGCGCCGCACGGTGAAGATCAGGCGGTCGCCCTGCGGGCTCCACTTGGAATGGAAGCCGTGGATGCACCAGCGCGAGAGGTCGGTGCCGGCCAGCTCGGGGATGACCGCCGCCGCCTGCGCCAGCGACAGCACCAGGCGGCGCCGGCCGCTGGCCAGGTCGGTGATGAACAGGCCGTCGTCCTCCGGCGCGCCGCGGTTGAGCGGCACGCGCTCGTCGGGCAGCACCACGCCGTAGCCGGGCTGGGTGCGGCGCATGCGCTCCATCGACGCCGCGGCGGCGAAGCGTCCGTCGGGCGACACGTGGTAGACCCCGCCCGGAACCCGTTCGCTGCGCCCGGACAGGGGATCGAGCCGCACCAGCTGCGGGGTCCAGGTGGCGGTGTCGACGTCGTTGAACACCAGGCAGCGGTCGTCGGCGCCCCAGTTGAGGTTGGCGCCCATCTGCGCCTCCCAGCCGCAGGTCCGCGCCACCACCGTCTCGGTGCCGGCGGCGAGGTCGACCAGCACCACCTCGGCGGCCTCGCCGGGCCGATTCAGGCGCGTCTCGTCGGGCATGCGCAGCGCCGCCAGGTAGCGGCCCGAGGGGCTGATCGGGGAGGTGTCGAAGAAACGGTGGAAGCAGCCCGGGGTGCGCGGGGTGACCACCGCCACCGGCACCGCGAAACCGGGGCCGCTCAGACGGGGGAAGGAGGGATGGATGTCCATGGCAGGCTCCTGGCGCGCATGGTCTGCGCCCGGCGCCGGGGCGACATGGCGGAAGCAGCGGCGGGGATGGCGGAATCGACGGTCGGCCCCGGCGGAGGGCGGTGGTGGCGCAGAGGGGCATAGCGGAATCGCGGACTCCACCAGCGGCCTCCCGGACTCCTCCCCTCCCGGAACCGGACCGGGCCCGCTAGGCTGGCCGGGGCCACCACCCCGCCCAGGATCCAGCCATGCCCATCCGCCGACCGACCGCCGTCTGCCGCTCGCTGGTGCCGGGCCTGCTCGCCCTCCTCGCCGGCCTGCCGGCGGCGGAGCCGGCCGGCCCCGCCACCGGCGGCGGCGTGCTGCCGGCGGTCCTGGCCGGCGGCGCCGACAGCTGGTACCGCGCCGCCGGCTTCGGCCGCGAGGCCGGCATGCTGCCCACCGGCGAGCGCGTCGTCGCCGGCATCCGCTTCCACATCCCCGCCGTCCCCCATCTGCTCGCCGACGGGGCCGTCCTCGACCTGCCGCTGCCGGCGGACGGCTCCGCCCGCCACCTCTACCTGCTGCACAGCGCCGACGGGCCGACCGCCGCCGCGGGCGCGGTGGGCGGCATCGAGGTCCTCGACGCCATGGGCAGCGCGACAGCGGTGATTCCGCTGCTGGGCGGGCAGGACGTGGGCCCCTGGCGCGCCGCCACCCACCAGCTGCGCGCGGTGGCGGCCTGGAAGCAGCCGGTGACCAGGGAGGGCGCCAGCCCGCGCAACCAGGCCACCACCTGGGTCGGCTGGTACGTCACCCGCTTCGCCCTGCCGGCCGAAGCGCGCGCCCTGCGCCTGCGCGCCGCCGCCGGCGCCCGCTGGCTGGTGGCGGCGGCCGCCACCAGCCGGGAGGCGGTCGAACCGCTGCGCAGCCAGGAGCGCACCGCGACCGCCGACGCGGACTGGCGGCCGCTGGCCGCCAACCTGGCGCCGCTGGCGGCCAGCGCCCTCGACCTGTCCGCCCTGCTCGACGCCCCCGCCGGCAGGCATGGCCCGGTCGGCGTGCGCGACGGCCGCCTGGCCTTCGCCGACGGCACCCGCGCGCGCTTCGCCGGCCTCAACCTCACCGCCATGTTCCCCGAGATGCTGGCGGTCGGCGATGAGCGCCTAGAGGAGCTGGCTGAGCGCTTCGCGCGCATGGGGGTCAACCTGGTGCGGGTGTCGCACCTCGACAGCCGCATCCGCCGCGACGCCGACGGGCGGCCGGGGCTGGAGCCGGTGCAGCTCGAACGCTTCGACCGCCTGGTGGCCGCGCTCAAGCGCCGCGGCATCTACCTCACCGTCGAGCTGGCGATGAGCGGCGGCGGCGAGTACGCCATCACCCGCGCCCGCTTCGGCGGCGCCACCCGCGAGACCTACCAGAGCGCGGTGTTCGTCGAGCCCGACTTCCTCGCCGACCTGCAGGAGTGGGCGCGCCTGTTCCTGACCCACGTCAACCCCCACACCGGCCTGGCCTACGCCGAGGAGCCGGCGCTGGCCTTCGTGGGCATGAACAACGAGGACTGCCTGCCCACCTGGCTCGGGGCGAAGGAGCAGGAGCGCCTGCCGGCGGCCCTGCGCGCGAGCTTCGCACGCGCCTTCGCCACCCACCTGCGCGGCAGCTATCCCGACCAGGCGGCCCTGGCCGCGGCCTGGGGGACCGCCCTGGCCGGCGACGACGACCTCGCGCAGGCGGTGGCGGTCGACCTCGCGCGCGACGGCCGGCGCCGCCAGGACACCCTCGGCTTCCTCGCCGCCCTGCACCTGCGCGGCTGGCAGGCGATGGACCGCCACCTGCGCGGGCTGGGCCTGGCCGCGCCGCTCACCGACGCCAACTTCACCACCAACCCGGCGATCACCCTGCTGCGCTCGCAGCTGCCCCTGGTCGACACCCACGGCTACTTCGACCACCGCAAGTGGGGGCGCGAGCAGAACACCCTGCCGCTGCTGTTCACCCAGCGCGCCCTGGTCCGCCCGCAGCACTGGTGGTCGCGCGACCTGCACCTGCGCCTGGCCGCCAGCCGCCATGCCGGGCGGCCGTTCACCGTCAGCGAGTACGACGCCTGCTATCCCAACCGCCACCGCGCCGAGACCGGGGTGGTGCTGGGCGGCATGGCGGCGCTGCAGGACTGGGATGGGCTGATGCAGTTCACCTACGGCTCGGTGCCCGAGAGCGTGTGGGAACCGGGCTACCACGCCAAGACCTTCGACCTCGCCACCGACCCGATCAGGCAGGCGGCCGAGATCCAGCTGCGCCTGCTGTTCCTGCGCGGCGACCTGCGCCCGGCCCCGGACGCGGTCGAGGTGGCGGCCGGCCGCGACGAGGTGCTGGCGGGGGCGCTCGACGGCCTGGTCGAGGCCGACCTGCTGCCATTCGTCACCCGCGTGGGCCGGCGCGTCGGCGCCCGCTCCGCGACCGGGGCCGCGGTGCTGGCGGCGGGCGCGGGCGAGGCCGGGACGCTGCCGCGCGCGACCGGCGACCAGCCCGCCGCCCTGGCGGCGTGGTTCGCGGCGGTGAAGCCGCGCATCCTGCCGGCGGACAACCCCAGCGATGCCGGCCGCGGCCTGCTGGTGGCGGCCACCGGCGAGCTGACCTGGGACTTCGCCCGCGAGCGGGTGCTGCTCGACACCCCCCTCAGCCGCGGCGCGGTGGTGAAGAAGGCCGGCGACATCCGCGTCACCGGGCTGGAGGCCCACCTCGACGCCGGCGCCGCCGCCTTCACCGTGCACAGCCTGGACCGCGAACCGATCGAGCGCAGCCGCCGCCTGCTGGTGATCCTCGCCACCGACGCCCTCACCACCGGCCTGCACAGCGAGCAGGACGGCAAGCTGGTCTACGCCTGGGGTTCGGGTCCGATGCTGCTGCGCGCCGGCAGCGCGCGGATCAGCCTGGCGCGCGCCCGGACCATGGGCGCCTGGGCGCTCGACACCGCCGGCCGCCGCGTCGCCCCGCTCGCGGTCAGCCACCAGGACGGCCGCCTGACCCTGGAGCTCGACCAGCGCCGCCAGGCCAGCATCTTCTGGGAACTGGCCGAGGAGGAGGGGAGATGAGCGCCACCGACGGACCCGACGGCTGCTACGCGAATCTGCAGGACGGCGTCCTGACGGTGGGCAACCGCCTGTTCGAGCGCCGCTGGGCGCTCGAACAGGGCCTGCCGCGCGCCACCTCGTACCGCGACCTCGCCAGCGGCCGGGAATGGATCGCCGCCCCCGGCGCCGGCCCCGGCATCGCCCCACCCGGACCGCCGCCGCGCCTGCTCGGGGCACCGCGCCTGATCCTGGAACGGGGGCGGGCGCTGCCGGTCGAGGAGCCCAGCCTGGTGGCCGAGCTGGCCTGGGATGCCGACGGCGGCCCCCTGCGCCTGCGCTTCCAGGTCTTTCCCGACTGCCCCGGGGTGGCCATCCGCCTGCTGGCATGGCCGGCGGGGCCCGGCGGCAGCGCCACGCCCGCGCACGGCCCCGCCGCCCTGGGCAGCGGCATCGAGGACGACGACGACGCGACCGGCGGCGCGGGCAGCGACCTGCTCGAGCACTGGGCGGTGGCAGGCGCCCACCTGCACCTCACCCAGGTGCTCTTCGCCGACCACACCGACCGCCACGACAACCTGGTGCAGACCGCCGAGTACCGCCTCTACGCCCCCGAGCGCCTGGAGCTCGCCGGCAACCTGTTCGTGCTCGAGGACCCCCTCGCCCAGGAGGGCCTGGTCCTGCTCAAGCTCGCCCCCCTGCCCCACGCCCGGCCGCTGCCGGGTCCGAGCGACCTCGCCTCGTGGCCGGGCGCCGGCCATCCCGCCCGCCACGGGCTGTCGCTGCGCGGCCATGGCACCGGCTACGCCTGGAGCGTGCTGTGCTGGCGCGGCGGCGCCGCCGGGCGCACCGCCGCCCTGCACCGCCTGCAGCGCTGCCTGCGCACCTACCTCCCCGGCCGCGACGGCCTCTTCCTGGCCAACACCTGGGGCGACCGCAACCGCGATGGGCGGGTGTGCGCCGCCTTCGTGGCCGAGGAGATCGCGCGCGCCCCGGCCCTGGGGGTCGAGACGGTGCAGATCGACGACGGCTGGCAGCGCGGCACCACCGCCAACTCGGTGCACCGCGCCGCCGGCGGGGTGTGGCAGGGCTTCTGGGCCTCGGACCCGCAGTTCTGGCGCCCGCACCCCGGCCGCTTCCCTGACGGCCTGGCCGGCACCGCCGCTGCCGCCCGCGCGCGCGGCCTGGGCCTCGGCCTGTGGTACGCCCCCGACAGCGCCGACGAGTTCGCCAACTGGGAACGCGACGCCGACACCATCCTAGCCCTATGGCGCGAGCATGGCGTGGCGGCGGTCAAGGCCGACAGCATCAAGGCCACCACCGCCCTGGGCGAGGCGCGCCTGCGCAGCATGTTCGCGCGCATCATGGCCGGCAGCGGCGGGGCGGTGGCGATCGACCTCGACGTCACCTCGGGCATCCGCCCCGGCTACTTCGGCGCCATCGCGGTGGGGCCGCTGTTCCTCGAGAACCGCTACACCGACCTCGGCCGCTACTGGCCGCACGCCACCCTGCGCAACCTGTGGCGGCTGGCGGCGTGGGTCGACCCGGTGCGCCTGCGCGTCGAGCTGCTCAACCAGCTGCGCTGCACGGCGGAATACGGCGACGACCCGCTGGCGCCGGCGCGCTACGCCAGCGACTGGCTGTTCGCCTCGGTGATGGTCGCCAGCCCGCTCGCCTGGTGCGAGCTGAGCGGGCTGCCGCAGGCCGCCGTCGACCGCCTGGCCGCGCTGGTGGCGGTGTGGAAGCGCCACCGCGAGGCGCTCCACCGCGGCCGCATCGCTCCCGCCGGGGCCTGCCCGGACGGGCGCGTGCTGAGCGGCTTCACCTCCGCATCCGAGGACGGACGCAGCATCTACGTCATCGCCCTGCGCTCGCTCGGGGGCGACGGCGGCGCCGCCTGGCCGCTGCCGGTGCATGCCGGCTGGAGCACCACCCACCTCGCCGGCGACGGCCGCATCGCCGCCGGCGACGGCTGCGCGCAGGTGTCGCTGCCCGGCGCGTTCACCTACGCCTTCGCCCGCCTCGAGGCGCCGCCGTGAGCGCGCGCGGCCAGGGCCCGCTGCGCCTGCTCATCGCCGACGCCGCCACCCTCGCCCGCGCCGCCGGCACCGGCCTGCACCGGCACGGCTACTGGCAGCTCGACCATTGCGCCGCCGGCCGCTTCGCGGCCAGCGCCGGCGCCGCCGCCCTGACCCTGGCCCCGGGCCAGGGCCTGCTCATCCCGCCGGGGGTGGATCACCGCTTCACCTACCCGGCCGGCGCGCGCTACGTGTCGTGGAAGTTCACCTGGGACGGGGATGGCCCCGACGCCGCGGTGGCGCTCGATGCCCAGCCGGGCTGGAGCGGGCTGGCGGCGGCCCTGGCCGCCGCCCCGCCGGCGGCGGCGGTGCCCCACCTGCTGGCGGCGGCGCTGGCCCTGGCCGGTCCGCCGCCGGCGGCGCAGGGGCTGGCGGCGGCAGTCGCCGCCCTGGTGGAATCCCGCCCCGGCCACGCCTGGAGCGTGGCGGCGGTGGCGCGCCACCTGGGGCTGAGCCCCGGCCACGCCTCGGCGCGCTTCCGCGCCGCCGCAGGCACCGCGCTCAAGCGCTGGCTCGACCAGCGCCGGGCCGAGCACCTCGGCCGGCTGCTCGCCGGCTCCGATCTCGGCATCGCCGACCTCGCGGTGCGCTGCGGCTTCGCCGACCAGTTCGCGCTCTCGCGCTTCTTCCACCGCGTCACCGGCGAGCGCCCCTCGCGCCTGCGCTCGGCCGCTCAACGGGCGGGGACGATGCCGGCGAAGGCGCCGGGCGGGATCTCGACCGGCCCCGCCGGCTCGCGCAGGCGGTAGGGCGGCGCCACCACCCGCACCCAGGCCACCCCGCGCTCGCCGGCCAGGGCGGCGGGATCGATGGTCACCGCCTGGGCCGAGCGGTTCTCGACCAGGATGGCGTGGTCGAGGCGGTGCACCTCCAGGCGGTCGCTGGCCGGGGTGGCAGGCCAGGTCATCGCCACCCCGGCCTCGCGCAGATGGGAGATGAGCAGGCGCTCCTCGACCTCGGCCTCGCCGCCGAAGGAGGTGCCGTCGCCGCCCAGCCAGAGCAGGTGCGGCCCGGAGCGCACCGCGGCGGCACCGCCGCCGGCGAAGCGCGCCAGCACCGTGCAGCCGGGGGCGAGGTCGGCGTCCTCGACCCGCGGCAGCTCGCGCCCGACCGCCACCCGCTGGGCGGTGCCGGCGGGGATGACGCCGAAGCCGGCGGCCCAGGCCAGGTCGCGCTCCTCGCGGTCGGGCACCCCGAGCTGGAGCAGGCCGGGGGCGATGCCGCCGCGGTTCTTCTCGTCCACCACGCGGATGACCAGCAGGTTGGGGCGGTCGGTGCGCACCAGCGCCGCCGGTACCCGGTAGCAGCGCGGCGCCATCCACCAGTTGGGGGTGTCGCGGCCGGTGGCGCCGATCAGCTGGCCGTTGAACCAGGCCTGGTCGGTGTCGTCGAGCACCGCGCTGAGCACCAGGTCGCGCCCGCGCAGGGCGGCGGGCAGCTCGACCTCGCGCGCGTACCAGGCCACGCCGTCGTAGGTGGCGTAGCGGCTCTGGCCGATGGCCTCGGTCTCCCAGTAGCCGGGGGCGGGCAGCCGGTCCCAGCCGTCGAAGGCGGTGGCCGACGACCAGCCGGCGGCCGCCCCGGCGTCACCGGGATCGGTGCGGAACCACCACAGGCCCGCCAGCGAGAGGGGCGCGGGATCGGCGGCCGCCGGCGGCGGGGCGGGCAGCCGGCCCGGACGGTAGAACGCTCCCTGCAGGGCCTCGCCCACCGCCGGGCCGCGCCGGCGGTCGCCGTCGACGGTCTGCCGCCCGGCGAACAGCGCCGGGGCGGTGGCGGCGGCGGCGGCGCGCACCGCCGCGGGCAGGACCGAGTCGAGATCGACCACCAGCGCGCGGTAGCGCGACAGCAGCGCGGGATCGCGCGCCACCGCCTCGTCCATCAGCACATCGTGCGCCACGTCGTGCTTCTCGAGCAGGCGCGGCAGTCGGCGGGTGGCGTCGTCGTAGGCCATCAGCGGCACCACCACCGCCACCGCCGGCCGCACCGGCTCGCCGCTGCGCATGCGGTCGCTGAACCACGCCGCCGCCGCCCAGCCGCGCCAGCGCTCCTTGAGCCACATGTCGGTGCCGATGGCGGCCTGGAAATGGCTGTCGTGCGGCCAGTGCGCCCAGCCGATGGAGCCGCCGCCGCCGGCGAGCAGGCGGGCGAAGTCGGCGGTCGAGCCGTCGAAGATCCAGTTCTCGCCCGCGAACCACGGCTGGCCGGTGGCGGGGAAGCGCCGCGCCATCTCGATCGAGCTGTAATGGTCGGTGATGCCCTCGGCGCGCGGCGGACGCAGGTCGTAGAGCAGGCGGCAGTCGGCGCCGAAAGGCTTGACCGCCTTGGTGGCGCGCGACAGGTCGTAGTTCACCGAGAACACCAGCGGCGCGCGCGGGTCGTGCGCGCGGATGGCCTCGGCCATGGCCTCGAACTGGCGGTTGTAGATGTCCTGCGAGGCGAGCAGGTAGTCGCGCACGCGGGTGATGGCGGCGGTGTCGAGGGCGGGCGTGCGCGCCGCCAGCGCCACCGGGTCGAGCACCGGGCCGTCGGGCTCGCCGCGCAGCAGGGCGTTCTCGGCCGGATTGAGCGCGGTGGCGCCCCAGAAGGCGGCGGCGCCTTCCGGGCCTCCGTGGCGCTGCTGCAGGTGGCGCAGCCAGCCCTCGTGCGCCGGGCGGGTGTCGTGCCAGGGATCGTGGTGGACCCGGCGCAGCGCCGCCTGCAGGCCATCGGCGATGTTGGGCTCGTTGGCGGTCAGCTCGTAGCCGAGCAGGTGCGGCTGGCCGCGGCACAGGCGCGCCATCAGGGCCCAGCCGGCGGTGTAGAACGGCTGCATGGCGATGTGGTTCTGCGTCCACGCCTCGTCCTGCTCGGTGCACAGGGGCGGCGATCCATATTCGAGGTGGAGGTCGATCAGCACCTGGATGTCGTAGCGGCGCGACCAGGCCAGCACCCGGGCGATGCGCTCGGCATAGGCCGGGTCGTACTCGCCGGTGCGCGGATCGAGCACGAACAGGCTGAGGCGCACCGCCAGGCGGACGCAGTTGAAGCCCCACAGGCGCAGGTTGCGGAAGTCGCGCTCGCGCGGCTCCTCCATCACCGCCGGCACGCCGCGGATGAGGGTCGGGCGCAGCAGGCCGGGATCGAGGCCTATCTGCACATAGTTCAGGCCGAAGGGCACCAGGCGGCGGCCGTCGGCACGCACGTACCAGCGCCCCTCCCGGCGCACCCCGGCGCCGGTGCGCGCCGTCCACTCCATCCACGGCGCATCCAGCGCCGCCAGCCGGCGGTTGAACTCGCCCTGGCGCGACGGCTCGGCGTGTCTCGGCCAGGTCGGCGCGCAGCAGCAGGTCGCACCAGGCGTCGGCGTCCGCCTCGGCGGCGGTGGCGCGACGTTCCAGCGCGATGGTGCGCTCGCGCCAGGCGGACAGGCCGGCGGCATCCACCGCCGCCGCCAGCTCGGCGTCCAGGGCTGCCGCCTCGGTCGCCAGGCCGGGATCGCCGGCGGGGGCCGGCCGGCCGTGCTCGCGCACCCAGGCCAGCGCCTTGCCGGCGTAGGCTGCCTGGCGGCCGACCGCGCGCAGGCGGGTGCGCAGCCCGGCGAGTTCGCGCGCCGCCGCCCAGGCCGGCAGCAGGGCGCCATCGGCGCCGAGCAGCTCGACATCCATGATCCCGCCCAGCTGGCCGACGCGGATCTCGATCCAGCGCGTGCTGGCGGGCTGGGCCAGGCGGTGCGCCACCCGCTCGCCGACGCCGATGCGTCCGGCGCCGGCGGCGGGCTTGGCCAGGCTGCGCCATTTCGCGCCATCGTCGCTGGCCAGCACCTCGTAGGCGGGTGACGGCTTCCACGGCGAGCGGCCCTCCCACACCCCCTTGCCGGCGAGGGTGGCGGCGATGCGCCAGCCGGACACCGCCGTCGGCGCCCCCAGGTCGATGCGCAGGGCTGCGCGCGCGGGCGGCGACCACACGGTGGCGAGGTCGCCGTCGCAGGCGTAGCGCGGTTCCAGGTCGACGCTGGTGATGTTCTCGGGGGCGGCGGGGCCGTCGATGCGTGCCAGCGGTTCGGCGGCGGTGGCGGCGAGGGCGAACAGGGCGAGGGCGATGGTTTTCATGGAATATCGTTGAGGCGGACGAAGGCGCGCCGGGCCATCACGTCGTCGGGCAGGGTCCCGGACCAGGCGCTGTGGCCGTCGGCGAACAGCAGGTTGCTGCCGCGGCGATGGCGGGCGTTGGTCCCGGTCCACGACTGGCGGCCGGAATCGCCGGCCTGGCCCCAGGTCAGCGGCTGCGCGGGGTCGGTGTAGAACAGCGTGGGGGGGACGGAGACCACCTGGCTGCCCGCAGTCCAGCGCGTCTCGTGGGTGTCGGCGGCGAACAGCAGCGCCGACGGCGCGCGCACCCGCGACTGGGTGATGGTGGCCGACCACATGGTGGCGAACTGGGCGTCGGTATAGGTGGTATTGGTGTACCTAAATAAATGGTAGTTGAGCCCGTAGCTCAGCCAGTCGGCGTTGACCATCTGGCGGTCAGCCGGGCAGCGCCACGGACCCCCCGCATACGGTTTGCTGGTGAACCGCCCCGCCACCACCACCGTGCCCTCGATCTGCCCGCCCACCCGGGCCTGGTCGGTCCAGTCCCAGTTCTTGCCGGCCGGCACCCCCCAGTCGGGCTGAATGACGTCCTGACGCTCGATGCGCGCCGGGCAGTACGCCCCTTCCCAGGCCCCGGCGTACATCTCGAGCCCCAGGCCGATCTGGCGCAGGTTGTTGGCGCAGCTGCTGGTGCGCGCCGAATCCCGCACCATGGCGATGGCCGGCATGAGCATCCCGGCCAGCACGGCGACGATGCTGATCACCACCAGCAGTTCGATCAGGGTGAAGGCGCGGCGGGCGGAGCGGTGCATGGCTGACCCCTTGGCCCAGTCTACCACCAAACCGTGGACGTGCGGCGTGCCCTGCTCTTGTTTTCCGCTGGCCAGGTCCCGGATTCCGTCACCGGGAAGCGCGGCTAGGCTGGGAGCGTGGATCCGCACCTGCCGCGCGCCGCCATCGCCGCCTTCGAGTGGGCCACCGGCCTGACCGTGTCGGTACGCGACTTCCGCGCCTCGCTCACCCCCTATCTGGACACCGCCCGCACCGAGCATGGCAGCGCGTTCTGCCAACGGGCCAAGGACACCCGCCATCCGGCCTGCATCGCCCTGTGCGCCGAGCGCATCCCGGCCGAGATCGCGCGCTGGCCGCAGGGCGCGGTCAAACGCTGCCACGCCGGCGCGGTCGAACTGGTGCTGCCGGTGCTGGTTGAAGATCGCCTGGAATGGGTGCTGTACGCCGGCCAGCGCCGCGCCGCGCCGGGCCTGCGCCCCGATCTGGCCGATGACAGCGGCCTGTCGCCGCTGGCCGAGACCGCAACGCTGGCGCCCCTCGACCAGGCCGGTGCCGGACACCTGCTGGAACTGCTGCGCCAGCTTGGCGGCCGTCTGGCCGCCTGGCGCCAACAGACGGGCGACCCCCTGCCCGCCGGCGATCCGCGCGGCCCCGGTCAGGACCGGCGGCGCCAGATCGCCTGGCTGATCGCCAAGCGCCACCGCGAACCCACGCTGCGCCTGGCGGATCTCGCCGGCCAGCTGGAACTGAGCGAGGACCGCTGCGGGCACCTGGTGCAGGAGTTGTTCGGCACCGGCTTCGCCCAGCTGGTGCAGCAGGAGCGCCTGCGCTCCGCCTGCACCCTGCTCGAGCTCGGGCGCATGCCCCTGCGCGAGGTGGCGCGGGCGAGCGGATTCGGCAGCCGCTCGCGCTTCTTCGCCGCCTTCCGCAAGGAATTGCACGAAAGCCCTGCTGCCTATCGGCGCCGCCGGCAAACGGGCTGACTCACGGGATGTCGGTCAGGCGCAGGTAGGCGCGCTTGGCCAGCACATCCGCCGGCAGGGTGTTCGAGAAGGCCACGTGGCCGTCGCCGAAAAGGTTGTTGGCGCCCTGGCGATGGCGACCGAACATGTTGTACCAGTTCTGTTTGCCGCAGTCGGGGCCCCACAGGACGGGTTGCTCCTGATCGGAATAGTAGAGGGTTGGCGGATTGGTGGCGGCATTGGAATTGATCTGCCAGCGACACTCGTGGGTGTCGGCGGCGATGACCAGGGCGGACGGAGCCTTCATCCGCTGCACGGTCAGGGTCTGCGACCACATGGCGTCGAAGAGGGCGTTCGAGCAGCCGCCGATGACATAGCGGAACAGGTCGCCATTGAGGCCATAGCTGATGTAGCTGCTTGGCACCACCTTGTCCTCGCTGCACCGCCACACGCCCGCATGGGGTTTGGCGATGAAGGCCCCGCCACGGGTCTGGGTCTGGTCGATCATACCGCCGATGCGATCGGCGTCGGACCACGCCCACGGAACCCCGGCCGGCACCCCCCAGGACGGGTCGATGCGGGAAAGATCCTCGATCTTGGCCGGGCAGAAACGCCCTTCCCACTCCCCCGCATAGGCGGTCAGCCCCAGCCCGATCTGGCGCAGGTTACTGGCGCAGGAGGCGGTGCGGGCGGCGCTGCGCACCTGGTTCACCGCCGGCAGCAGCATGCCCGCCAGCACGGCGATGATGCTGATCACCACCAGCAGTTCGATCAGGGTGAAGGCACGGCGCATGGCGACCTCCGGGGTCAGCATGCGAGTATACACCGGTCAAGGGCCGGGTGCCGCGCCGACCATGCCGGTGGCGCGGGAATCGGACAAGGAAGCGCCGGTTCAGGCCGCCGGAGCGGCTTGCGGCGGGCCGGCGATGAGATCGCGGAAGACCTCCTCCAGGCTCAGGCGCTCCTCGACCAGTTCGCGCAGGCCGCCGTGGGCCTCGGCCAGCGCCACCAGCTCGGCCCGGTGCTCGTCTCCCGCCTCCGCCACCACCCCCTCGCCCGCCAGCGCCACCCCGGCAGCCCACGGCAGGGCGGCGAGGGCGGCGGCGAACACCGCCGGGTCGCCCTGGCGCAGGCGCAGGCGCACGCGGTGGCTGCGGGTGGCGCGCCGGCGCAGGGCGTCGATCGGCTCGGCGACGATGGTGCGCCCGCGGTGCACCACCACCACCCGTCCGCACACCGCCTCGACCTCGGCCAGGATGTGGGTCGAGAGCAGGATGGTGTGGCGCTCGGCCAGGCGCTTCACCAGCTCGCGGAAGTTGGCCACCTGCGAGGGGTCGAGGCCGCTGGTGGGCTCGTCGAGGATGAGGATGGGCGGGCGGCCGATCAGCGCCTGCGCCACCCCCACGCGCTGGCGGTTGCCCTTGGACAGCTTGCGGATGTGGCGGTGGGCGTTCTCGCCCAGCCAGGCGGCCTCGATCGCCGCCACCACCTCGCGCCGGCGCTCGCCCGGGGGCACGCCCTTGAGCCGCGCCACGTGGTCGAGGTAGGCGGTCACGGTCATGTCCAGATAGAGCGGCAGCTCCTCGGGCAGGTAGCCGATCGCGCGCCGGCAGGCCAGGGGATCGGCGGCGAGGTCGTGCCCGGCCACGGTGGCCGTGCCCGCGGTCGGGGCCACGAAGCCGGTGAGGATCTTCATGGTGGTCGACTTGCCGGCGCCGTTGGGGCCGAGGAAACCGACGATCTCGCCCGCCTCGAGCGACAGGCTGACCTCGGACAGGGCCTGGAAGGCTCCATAGCGTTTGGCCAGGCGATCAGCGACGAGCACGGGCATGCCCATGTGTAAACACTGGGTATGGAAGGGGCAACCTGTCCCTTGCACCGGCCACCCGCCGCAGACCAATGCGCCGATGTTCCGTCGCATCGCCCTCGTCATCGTCGCAACCGGTCTCCTCGCCGCCTCCGAGCAGCCCAAGAACGACAAGCCGGCCAACCCCAACGACCCACCGCCGGGGGCGTGGGTCAACAACGGCCGGCCGGTCGGCGCCCAGGTCGACGCGGCGCCGTTCAGCTGGAAGAGCGACTTCGGCGCCAGCGAGGCCGAGCAGAAGAAGTTCATCCAGCGCATCGCCGTGCCGGTGATGGGGACCACGCAGTTCTTCAAGCAGATCTACGGGCTCAAGCCGTCCTGCTTCGAGGACTACGTCAAGGAGCATCAGGGCAACAACTGGGAGCCCCTCATCCGGGTCAACATCTGGAAGCGCCACACCGACTTCCTCAAGGACTTCCAGCAGCGCTACGAGACCAAGACCATCCCGGGGGCGGTGTTCGGCCGCATCCCCGAGAAGGACGGCTATGCCAAGCCGACCGGCAAGTGGGTGCGCGAGATCGGCTGCTCGGCCGAGAACGCCGACGACGCCGAGCTGCTGCGCCACCTCTACCACGAGATGGGCCACCTGTTCGTGTTCATCTTCATGGGCGTCCACGTCGAAGTGCCGAGCTGGATCGAGGAGGGCAACGCCGAACTGTTCCAGTACCGCGTCGGCAACGGCACCAAGCCCGAGGAGGAGCGTTTCGAGCGCCAGGGCTGGCTGCGCGAGATGCTCGAGGAGGGCTCGCTGATCCCGTGGTCGGAATTCACCAAGGTACGCAACATCGACAACCTCGACTTCACCTGGAAGGACCCCGCGCGCAGCACCATCCAGTACGCCCAGGCCTGGTCGGTGGTGGAATTCATGATCAACAACCCGCAGCGCCAGGCGGCCTACATCAAGATGCTGCACGAGTTCCGCAAGAAGGCGCGGGCGGCGCTCGAGTCGGGCCAGATCCGCGACCGCGACCAGGCCGACAAGTTCCTCTACGGCATCCAGGAGAAGGTGTTCAAGGACTGCTACGGGATCGAGATCGGCGCGGTCGAGGACATCTGGAAGAAGGAATGGGTGACCAAGGAGTTCGAGAACATCGCCAAGAAGAACCCGGTGGTGCGCTACCACCGCGGCAACTGGCTGCTGACCTACCGCATCAAGCACGAGGGCCAGGACAAGGCCGAGCAGGAGCGCCTGGTCAACCTCGCCGAGGAGCGTTTCAGGGAATGCGTCCAGCTGGCACCCAAGTGCCCGGAAGGCCATGTCGGCATGGGCCAGGTGGCGCAGCGGCGCGGCGACAACGAGGCCGCCCAGGGCCACTTCGCCCGCGCCCTCGAACTGAACCCCAAGTGCTATGACGCCCAGCTGCAGGGCGGCCGGGCGCTGGTCGAAGGCGGGCGCGCCGAGGAGGCGGTGCCGCTGCTGGAAAAGGCGGTCGCCCAGCGCCCCACCGCCGCCAGCCCCTACTACTGGCTGGGCAAGGCCCTGGCGGTGGCCGGCAACGACCCCGCCAAGGCGGTCGAGGTGCTCGGCCACGCCCGCGACCTGCGCCGCGACCTGGTGCTGGACTGCGCCATGATCGAGGGCGCCGCCTGGTTCGCCGCCGGCGACTACGACAAGGCCTACACCGGCTTCCTCGAGGCCTATTACGCCCAGCCCGGCCACCAGGTGCTGGCGTTCTACGCCGCCCTGGCCCAGGCCTGGAACAACGACCAGCAGGGCTGCCTGCGCTTCCTCGACAAGCTGCCCGCCGGCAAGGCCAACGCCGAATTGAAGAACCGCATCGACAAGAAGCTGCCCCTGCCGGTGATCTGCTGGGACAAGGAAGGCGATCCGAGCATCGACTGGCAGGCCGAGAAGCACGTGCCCAAGGTGCCCAAGCCGAAGGCCGAAGAGCCGAAGAAGAAAAAGTAGGAAGTCAGAAGGAGGAAGGAGGAAGGGTTGCAATCCCGCATCCAAGGCCGGGGACGAGTCCCCCCAGCGCCGGATGCGCGGATCAACCCTTCCTCCTTCCTCCTTCCTCCTTCCTCCTTCCTACTTCCCCCTTTCTTCCAGCACCTCGCGCATCACCCCCAGCTTGAGCTCGGTCTCGGCCAGCTCGGCGGCGGGGTCGCTGGTCTCGACCACCCCGGCGCCGGCGAACAGGCGGGTGCGGCCGCCGTCGGGCGCCACCACTCCGCCGCGCAGCGGCACCACCAGGCGGCAGGAATCCGGGCCGACCCAGCCCAGCACCCCGGCGTACAGGCCGCGCTGCAGGCGTTCGTGCCGGCGCAGCCAGTGGCGGGCGGTGGCCACCGGCAGGCCGCACACCGCCGGGGTGGGCGCCAGGGCGCCGGCCAGTTCCAGGTAGTCGCGGCGCACCAGCTCGGCCGCGAACAGGGTTTCCAGGTGGAGCAGCCCGCCGACCCGGCGCGGGTGCGGGGTGGCCGGCACGGTGAACGGCCGACAGCGCGGGCGCAGCACCGCCGCCAGGTGCTCGACCACGATGCCGTGCTCCTTGCGGTTCTTGGTGCTGGCGAGCAGCTCGGCCACCAGGCCGAGCTGCTCGCCGTCGCCCTCGCCGGCCCGGCAGGAGGCGGCCAGGGCCATGGTGCGCGCCTGGTCGCCGGCGGCCTCCAGCAGCAGTTCGGGGGTGGCGCCGAGGAACAGCCCGCCCTGGCCGAGGTCGTGGGCATAGACGGTGGCGCCGGCGGCCTGGCCGGCCAGGCGCGCGAGCGCGGCGGCGCCGCCGCCGGCGGGGCCGGGCCCGTCGACCGCGCGCGCCAGCACCACTTTGCGGAAGGCGCCGTCATTGATCAGGTCGACCGCGTCCGCCACCTGCTCGGCGAAGTCGTCGGCGCAGGGCGGCCAGGCCGGGGCGGGTTCCGCCGTGGCCGGCGCCGGGCCGGCGAGCAGGCGGGCGCAGATGGCGGCGGGATCCTCAGCCGCCTGCACCGCGCTGGCGAGCACCTCCCAGCCGCGGCCGTCGGCCTGGCGCAGGCGCAGGCGGGCGGGCAGCCACAGGCGGGCGGCGGGCAGGGCGGCGCCCCAGCAGCCGGGGCCGGGACCGTCCTCCTCGAAGGTGCAGGCGGCCAGCAGCAGGGGCAGGGCGGGGGCGCCGGCAGGGACGGCGAGGGCGCAGCGCGACTCCAGCCGGGCCTGGCCGCGCGACAGCCAGGCCCAGCGCCCGGGGCCGTCGGCGCGGCAGTCCCAGGCTGCGCCTTCGCCCAGCAGCCAGGCGCCGTCATGCCAGAGCAGGGTGCGGCCGGCGGCCGCGCTCCAGGCCGCGAGCGGCGCCACGGGCAGGACGCAGGGGCGGGCCACCAGCGCGAAGGCCTGGCCATCGGCCTGGCAGCGGGCCAGCGCCAGGGCGGCGTCGACCGCCGGGCGCAGGCCGGCGCAAGCGTCGGCGCCGCCCGCCGTCATCAGCGCGCCACCGCCACCTGCCGCAGTTCGCGGATGAGGGTGACCCTGACCTCGCCGGGATAGGTGACCTGCTCCTCGATGCGGCGGGCGATGTCGCGCGCCACCTTGGGCATCTCGAGGTCGGGCACGCTGTGGGCGTTGATGATCACCCGCAGTTCGCGCCCGGCCTGGATGGCGTAGGCCTTCTGCACCCCGGGCGTCGAGCAGGCGATCAGCTCGAGCTGCTGCAGGCGCTTGACGAAGTTCTCGGCGCTCTGGTAGCGCGCCCCCGGGCGCGCGGCGCTGATCGCGTCGGCGGCGGCGGCGAGCACGGTGTAGGCCGAGAGCACCGCCTGGCCCTCGTGGTGGGCGAGGGCGGCGTTGGCCACCACTTCGCTCTCGCCGTAGCGCTTGAGCGCCTCGTAGCCGAGCTGGGGGTGGCTGCCCTCCTGCTCGTGGTCGATGGCCTTGCCGATGTCGTGGAGCAGGCCGCAGCGGCGCGCCAGCTTGGGGTCGAGCCCGAGGTCG
>JAKLKR010000489.1 GCA_023150565.1 Planctomycetota bacterium | reverse complement strand
CAGAATGCCAACGATCTGGCGCGCGCGGCCCGAACCGCCGCCGAGGCCGGCGCCAGTGAGATGAAGTCCATGAACCACGCCATGGAGGAGATCCGGTCGTCCAGCGACGAGATCGCCAAGATCATCAAGACCATCGACGAGATCGCCTTCCAGACCAACATCCTCGCGCTCAATGCGGCCGTCGAAGCGGCCAGAGCCGGTGAGGCCGGGATGGGCTTCGCCGTCGTGGCCGATGAGGTGCGCGCCCTCGCCCAGCGCAGCGCCCAGGCCGCCAAGGATACCTCCGCAAAGATCGAATCCGCCATCGTCCGCACCTCCCAAGGCGTCGAGATCAGTGGCCGCGTGGGCCAACGTCTCGAGGAGATCGTGGTCAAGGTTCAAAAGGTCGACGAGTTGGCCGCCGAGGTCGCCACCGCTTCCCGCGAACAGAACCAGGGCATTTCCCAGCTCAACACCGCCGTTACACAGATGGACAAGGTCACCCAGGCCAACGCCGCCAGCGCCGAGGAAAGTGCCAGCGCCGCCGAACAACTCCGCGCTCAGGCTCACGCCGTCAATCATGCCGTCCTCGACCTCGTCGCCATCGTGGAAGGCCAACACGGCAACTCCGCCAACCTCCATCCCGACAAGACCGAAACCCCGTTCTCTGTGCCCAATGCCGCAGAGAACCCCACGCCACCCGCCAAGTCCCCGGAAATCAACAGCTGCCCTCCGTCGTCATCACCCAGAACTCCCATCCTCGCGCACGACGGTTCGCGATCCACGACGCTGGCAGGTTCTTCCATGAGCCGACCCACGGGTCCC
>JAKLKR010000488.1:512-805 GCA_023150565.1 Planctomycetota bacterium | reverse complement strand
CCGCTCCTCGACGACCACGCGCACCGTCACCTCTTCGGCCGGCGCCGGCCGGCGGAGGATATCGTCGATATCGTCGAGCAGCCTCTGCGGCAATCGGCCCCGCACGATTTTAAGCCGTCCCTGCCTCATCCGCAGACAGAACAGCTCGTTCGCCCGGAGCAGCGCGAGCACCAGCGGAATCAGCCCCACGAGGAGCAGGAGGGGAAGGATCAGCGAGGACATGGGGCGCGTGGAGCTTGGCTCATCGGCCATCGGATCGCGAGGTCGAGCCCTTCCGAAGGATCTCGGAAAAG
>JAKLKR010000488.1:0-502 GCA_023150565.1 Planctomycetota bacterium | reverse complement strand
CTGACCCTCAATATCGAAGGAACGCCCACGCCCCCCGTCGACCCGCGGCTTGATCTCGAGGACGAAATCCGCCGGCTCAAAAAAGAGCGAAACGCGGTGCTTCTCGCCCACTATTACCAGGAGGACGAGATCCAGGACATCGCCGATTTTTTGGGGGATTCGCTTCAGCTCGCCCAGGCGGCCAAGAAGACCCAGGCCGAGGTGATCCTGTTCGCGGGCGTTCATTTCATGGCCGAAACGGCCAAAATCCTGAACCCCGACCGAATCGTGGTCATCCCCGACCTGAAGGCCGGCTGCTCGCTCGCCGAGGGCTGCCCCGCCGACCGCTACAAAGCGTGGCGCGCCAAATACCCGAACGGGTACGGAATCACGTACATCAACTGCTCGGCCGAGGTGAAGGCCGAGAGCGATATCATTTGCACCTCGTCGAACGCCGAGAAGATCGTTCGGAGCGTGCCGGAGGACAAAGAGATCCTCTTCGCGCCCGACAAGAATCTCGGCC
>JAKLKR010000487.1 GCA_023150565.1 Planctomycetota bacterium | reverse complement strand
GGACGTTAGCAAGCTCTACCGTCTCGGTGATCAAAATGTCCTCGCACTCAAGCACGTCAATCTGAAGGTCGAGGAGGGCCGTTTCATGGCGATCGCGGGGTCGTCCGGAAGCGGCAAGTCCACCCTCCTGAACATCATGGGGTGCATTGATACGCCTAGCAAGGGCCAGGTGATCATCGACGGCCGGGATGTCTCCGGGCAGGCGCCCGACGAACTCGCCGAGATCCGCGCCCGGACAATCGGCTTCGTGTTCCAGACCTTCAACCTGCTCCCGGTGCTGTCGGCCGAGGAGAACGTCGAGTACCCGCTGCTGCAGATGCCCGAGATCAGCCGCGACGAGCGGCGGGAGCGGGTCCGCACCTACCTCGGCATCGTCGGGCTCAGCAAGTATGCCAGCCACCGGCCGAATCAGCTCTCCGGGGGGCAGCGCCAGCGGGTCGCGATTGCACGGGCCCTCGTCACCAACTCCCGGGTCGTGCTCGCCGACGAGCCCACCGCCAACCTCGACCGCAAGACCGGCGCGGGGATTCTCGACCTGATGCAGAAGATCAACGTCGAGCGTGGCACGACCTTCGTCTTTTCCACCCATGACCGGCGCGTGATGGAGCGGGCCGACACCCAGGTCCGGATGGAAGACGGTCGGATCATGAAGCTCGGGCTCAAGCTCCCCGATGGCACATGGAAGTTCGTCCACGACCAGAGCAAGGGCGAAGAGGGGCCGGAAATCAACCCCGAGGCCTGACGGCCTCCGCGAAACACCAAGAAAACGCTGGAGTAAGACTGATGACCCATATTTTTCGCCGCAGCGCAGCGGCGTGTTCGATGGTGCTGTGCATTGCG
>JAKLKR010000486.1:621-868 GCA_023150565.1 Planctomycetota bacterium | reverse complement strand
GTACGTTCCCCGGTTGGCTTCCGATAGTAGATGTTGGCATGGCTCAGGAATTGGGCTGTGAGACTTTGAATGGTGAGTCGAGTGGAGGGTTGATCTGAAGTATTGGGATTCTCTCGCCATCTAGCCAGGAGCCTGTGGTATTCCTCATAGCTTTCCGGTGACCCAAAAGTTCCGAGGTAGTGCCTTTTGCCTTCTAGAACTATGAAGGCCCGGTCTCGATTTTTTGACCTCTGACATCGGTACTTTG
>JAKLKR010000486.1:0-611 GCA_023150565.1 Planctomycetota bacterium | reverse complement strand
AAGCACAACCAATTTCCTCACTCGAAGCGTATCAGTGATACGTTTTGCATCGAGTGCAGGCTTTAGTTGTCAGTCGATCTTGAGGGTATAAGTCTTAACAATTTAAGACTTTAGATGGTCGGGGCGACAGGATTTGAACCTGCGACCTTCTGACCCCCAGTCAGACGCGCTACCAAACTGCGCTACGCCCCGAGCCATCGAACGGCAGTACGTTTGTATCCAATGCCGAAGTCGTTGCAAGTAGAGGGACTTCGCTCCTGCTATTTCTTCGGGCGGCCCAGACTTATGGCTTTGTCGATCTTCTCCTGCGAGATACAGCCGCTGTCTCGGTGCCGGCGCCGCTTGCGGTCCTTGCCCTTCTGGCATTCCTCGCAGAGCGCCTCTTTCGCCTTGCTTGACTTCTTGGGATTCTGCTCGGTGACCAGAGCACCGCACCGGTCGCAATAGCTCAGATGCATGGCCTGCTCCTCGAAAGCCCACATCCTCTTTATACCCGACTTGCCGGATCACGCGGAGTGCAAATAACGGCCAGGCTGGGGATGTCAGTGGGGAGGCTGGCTGCCGCTGGCGAGCTTCTGACGGCGAAGCTGCCCGCAAGCCGCGTCGACGCC
>JAKLKR010000485.1 GCA_023150565.1 Planctomycetota bacterium | reverse complement strand
CTGGCCGCCGCCCCGGCGCGCGCGGCGCGCACCTCGCCGCGGCGCGCCGGCGGCCGCGCGGGCGCGCTGACCGGCGCGGTGTGGGCGGGCTACGAGGTCGGCGACCTGCTCGGCAGCGGCGGCATGGGCGAGGTGTACCTGGCGCGGGTGCCGTCGCTCGACCGCCTGGTGGCGCTCAAGGTCATGGCCCTGGACGTGGCCGCCGACGCCTCGCTGCGGCGGCGCTGGGCCAACGAGGCGCGGGCCTTGGCAAGCCTCGACCATCCCCAGGTGGTGCGGGTGCTGGCCAGCGGCGAGGAGGCCGAGCTCCCGTACCTGGCGATGGAGCTGCTGGAGGGCGGCAGCCTGGCCGAGGAGCTGGCGGGGCTGCGCCTGGCCGGCCGGCGGCACCCGCCGCTGGCGGCGCTGGAGCTGGCGCTGCAGGCGGCGCGCGGGCTGGCGGCGGCGCACGCCGCCGGGCTGGTGCACCGCGATGTGAAGCCGGGCAACCTGATGCGCGCCGGCGACGGCGCGCTCAAGGTGGTGGACTTCGGCCTGGTGCGCTTCGCTGGCGAGGCGGCGCTGACGGTGGCGGGTTCGGCGCTGGGCACCCCGGCGTACATGGCGCCGGAGCAGGGCCGGGGCGAGTCCTGCGACGCGCGCAGCGACGTGTACGCGCTCGGCTGCGTGCTGTACGAGCTGCTCACCGGGCGGCCGCCGTTCGCCGCCGACACCCCCGAGGGGCTGGTGTTCCAGCACGGCTTCGCCGAGCCGGAGCTGCCGCGGCGGACGGATCCGGCGATCCCCGCCGGCCTGGAGCAGGTGTGCCTGGCCTGCCTGCAGAAGGACCCGTCGCGCCGCTATGCCGATGCCGGTGCGCTGGCCGCCGACCTGGAGCGGCTGCACGCCGG
>JAKLKR010000484.1 GCA_023150565.1 Planctomycetota bacterium | reverse complement strand
CCTGATGGGCAAGATGGGCCGTGCCGAGACCGCTCTCGATCCGGCGCCGATCGGCATGATCGAGACCGTGGTGCTGCTCAAGCACTACCACGAGTGGCCGGTGCATGAGATCACCCTGCCCGATGGCAGTGCCCAGACCCGTCCACGGACGCTGGCCGAGGTGCGCCAGGCCCTGGCCGCCGCCAGCGACATCCCCGGCGTAGCGCCGAGCTGGCTGCAGCCGATCGAGACCCGCGTGGTCATGTTGTCGACCGGCATCCGTTCGCTCATGGCGCTGCAGATCCTGGGCGATGATCAGGCTGCCCTGGAGAACTTCGCGGAACAGGCCGAGAAGGTGGTGCAGCGCGTACCCGGCGCCGCCGATGTGCAGATGCAGCGCGAGGGTGGCAAACCCTATGCCGAGATCCGCCTGGATGAGCGCAAGATGGCGCGTTTCGGCATCACCGCCGAACAGCTCCTCGCAACTGTCGAATCGGCGTTGGGCGGCATGCCGCTCATCACCTCGGTGGAAGGCACGCTGCGCTACAATGTGCGTATCCGCTATCCGCGCGAGCGCCGCGACGATGCCGACGAGTTCGCCCAACTGCAGGTGCCGGTCGCGGCGGGACATGGCGCCATCGCCCTGAACCTGCTCACCGCTTCGCCGACCGTCTACACCCTGTGTTTCGATGGCATCACCCCCGAGGCATGGCGGAAGGGGCAGCCGCTGACCATCGGGCGCAACCTGACACCGCTCTCACCGACTTTGGCCGAGCTGACCATCCCGGCGGGCGATCCGCTGCCACCCGGCATCGTCGATCCCCTGGCGGTCCTCGCGCCGGGCGTGGCCGTACCGCCGCCGGGCCAGGTGACCGTGACCGCCAAGCGTGACGACCCGAACGCCGTCACCTGGACGGTCGGTCCGATGGCGATCCGCAGCGAGGGCGGCAAGCGTACGCAGTACGTGCTGCTCAATGCCCGCGGCCGGGCCGAGGTC
>JAKLKR010000483.1 GCA_023150565.1 Planctomycetota bacterium | reverse complement strand
TGAGCGACGGCCTCCAGGCCCGCATTGTCGCCACCGATCCCGCGGTGGCGAAGTCGCTCGCCGCAACCCTGGTGATCGGCCCGATGGCCGACTCGATCGACCGTTCGGTGGATCTCATCGCCCGTCCGGCCGACGGCACCAGCCTGCCCACCTGGGTGCGGCCCGGCGTCACCGCCAACCTGGAGGTCGTCCTCAGCGGCTCGCCCGAGGAGGAACTGGCCATCCCGGTCGGCGCCACCATCCGTGACGGTCTCAAGACCATCGTCTTCCGCCGCGATCCCGAGCATCCCGACCAGGTGTCCAAGGTCGAAGCCGACCTCGGCCCCAGCGACGGCCGCTGGGTGGTCGTGCAGTCGCGCATCAAGGAGGGCGATCAGGTGGTCCTCGGCGGCATCTATCCGCTGAAGCTGTCGCAGCAGTCTGGCGGCGCCCAGGCCGGTCATTTCGAGGCCGACGGCACGTTCCACACCGGCAAGCACTGAGCGCCAGGAGCATACCATGTTCACCTGGCTCATCAGCATCTCTCTACGCCACGCCAAGGCCGTGGTCATCGTCGCCGGCATCCTGCTGGCCCTTGCCGGCTGGCTCATCCCGCGCATGGCGGTCGACGTCTTCCCCGAACTGAACGCCCCGACCGTCGTGGTCATGACCGAGGCCGGCGGCCTCGCCGCCGACGAGGTCGAGCAGTACGTCACCGTGCAGATCGAATCTGCGGTCAACGGCATGCCCGGCATGCGCAAGCTGCGCTCGTCGTCGTCCCTCGGCTTGTCCATCGTCTGGGCGGAGTTCGACTGGGGTCAGGATATCTGGCGAGCCCGCCAGCAGGTCGCGGAACGTTTGTCCTCCATTGAGGCGAATCTGCCTGCGGGCGCCCACGCCGAGATCGCGCCGGTCACCTCGATTACCGGCGAGGTCATGCTGCTGTCGGTCACCTCGCCTGACGGGACCCGCACGCCCAAGGAGTTGCGCGCTTTCGCCGAGTTCGATTTGCGCAATCGCCTGCTTGGCGTGGCGGGCATCGCCCAGGTCGTCGCCATCGGCGGCGAGTTGCCCGAATACCAGGTGCTCTGCCGCCCCGACCGTCTGCAGATCTACGGCCTGACCGTCGCCGACGTGGTCGAAGC
>JAKLKR010000482.1:462-1274 GCA_023150565.1 Planctomycetota bacterium | reverse complement strand
TTCGATGCTATCGAAAGGCAGGTGCTTGGCGAAACGGCAGAATATGCCCATGACGGTCGTGATGGCGTTCTTCTCGGGGCGGCCGATGACAAGAACTTTGTTACGCTATCTCTCCATTGGAGTACAACAAAAAAGAAAAAGGTACATGGGCGAATTGAGGAGCTTCCCCACTTCGAAGAACTTCCATTAGCCTCGATCGTCAATCATAAATCACGACGTGTCTTGATATTGGGAGAGGGCGGATCTGGCAAGAGCACGGGGCTAAAGCGGGTTGCACTCGAGTTAGCGCGACGCTCATTACAAGAGGAAGCCACTTTAAGAATTCCGATTCTGCTGAAGGCGGTCGACATCTCCAGAACTAGACCTATGTCACTACTTAGCTATTCAGATGACGTCACTCGCTCGCTGAGCGGCTCCAACAAGTCCTGCTTTACAGACAAAGAATTGTCCTCGGGACGAGTGCAATGCTCCCAACTTAAGCCCCCTTATATGCCAAATGCTGGTGCGGCTTGACGCGTCGTGGCCTGGGGTAACTTCGATCAGGTTGGATGTGGCAGCGGGCACACGCGATGGCGTCAAGCACGGTCTGCAACTGGTTTCGGGCGTGTTCGAGCGCCAGGAGGCAGCCGGCGAGGATCGGCTTGAGGGCGCCCTGGGCATAGGTTCGATTGGGGCGCGAGGTGGCGTCGGGCGGCTCCGTCTCGGCGCTGAGCAGCTGGCTGAGGTTGTCGGCCAGCACCTTGGCGGCGAAGTCCTGTTGAAAGGCGAGATAGGTGAGCCCGCTGGGCGCCTCGAGGCGCAGGCGATGCTTG
>JAKLKR010000482.1:0-452 GCA_023150565.1 Planctomycetota bacterium | reverse complement strand
CCTCGACCCGCCAGCGGCGGTGGTAGAGCGCCCCGAACTGTTCGGCCGGATAGCGCTGGGTGTCGAGCAGATTGGTCATCAGCACGCGGATGTTGCCGCCGGGGGTGACGTCGCGGATCAGGCGCACTTGGGTCGGAACGGGCTGGATCTCGTAGATCGACGCCTCGGCGGCGCGCGGCGCGGCCAGGGTCACCACCTGCTCGGGGGCGCCCGAGCGCAGGAAATCCGCGACGCAGCGCCAGCCCCGGGTGTCGGCCCGCAGGCAAAAGCTCAGCCCCCGCTGCGCCAGAGACGCCACCATCGTGTTGCCGACATAGCCGCGGTCGAGCACCAGCAGATCGCGGCCGGGATCGAGCTCATCCAGTGCCTCGAACAGCATCTGGCGCTCCGAACCGTCGGCCGGGTGCAGGCTCGCGTGCAGGGTCAGCTCGGCACCGGGCAGAAACAGCGCG
>JAKLKR010000481.1 GCA_023150565.1 Planctomycetota bacterium | reverse complement strand
GGCCACGTCGTGGTGGCGGGCCCGCCCCAGCACGTGTGGGCGGTGGTCGCGCGCGCCTTCGGACTCGCCGATCCCGCGCCACCGGAGGCCGACGTGCCCGCCAAGGCGCGCCTGCGCCACGCCGCGGTCGAGCGCTGGATGGCGGCCCAGCACCAGGCCCTGCCGGCGGTGCTGCTCGGGGTGGGGGCGTGGTTCGACTTCGCCTCCGGAGCCAAGCGCGAGGCGCCGGGCTGGATGCGCCGGGTGGGGCTGGAATGGCTGTTCCGCCTGTGCCAGGAGCCGCGCCGGCTGGCCTGGCGCTACCTGTGGCACAACCCCCGCTTCTGCCTGCTGGTGCTGCTGAGCCTGCTGCGCCGCCGCGGCTGATCCCTTCACCCCCGCCGCCCACCCTCCACCATCGCACCCGGATGCCCGACCACCGCCCGCCGCCCACGGTCAGCGACCTGCTGCTCATCGCCTGGCAACGCCGCCGCCTGGCCGGGGCGGTGGCGCTGGCGCTGGCGACCCCGGCGCTGGCGTACGTGCTGACCCGCGCCCCCGCCTACGAGGCCTCGGCCCGGCTGGTGGTGGGCGAGACCCAGTCGGCGGCGAGCTTCCAGCGCGACCGCGAATCCGCGCGCGAGTTCGCCCTGGTCAACACCTACCGCGAGCTGCTCACCTCGCCGCACCTCCTGCGCCATGCAGCCGGGGCCGCCGGGCTGGCCTCGGAGCTGGGCAGCGACCCCGGCGAGACCCTGGCCCGCCAGCTGCGCGTGGTGGTCAACCGCGACAGCTGGGTGCTGACGGTGATCATGCGCAACGCCGACCCGGAACGGGCCGAGCGCCTGCTGGGGGCGGTGATCGAGGCGTTCTTCGCCCGCCTGCGCCAGAACCGCAGCTCGGTGGCGGGCGAGGACGTGCGCTTCATGCAGGAGCAGCTGGTAGAGGCCCGGCGCCGCCTGGGCGAGGCCGACACCCGCTGCCAGCGCTTCCGCCAGGAGACCGGCATCATCTCGGGCGATGTGCGCGACAACCACTCCTACCAGCGCCTGGTCGAATTGCAGAAGCTGCGCGTCGAGCACGACCGCCGCCTGGGCGAGACGCGTTCGATCGCCGAGCAGGTGCAGGCGGCGCTGCGCCGCGAGGCCGCCCAGCGAACCGCCCACCTGCTGCAGATCCCCGCCATCACCGGCGACAAGGCGGTGGCCGACCAGCAGGAGTCGCTGCGCGCCCTGCGCGAGCGCGAGGCCCAGCTGGGCGAGAAGTACCTCGACAAGCACCCGCGCCTGCTCGAGGTGCGGGCCCAGATCAAGGACCGCGAGGAGGCGCTGGCCGCCGCCGCCGCCCAGGTCGCGGAGCGCATGCAGGCGGAATACGCCCGGCTCCAGCGCGAGTCCGCCGACCTCGACACCCGCCTGGTCGAGGCCGAGACCGCGGCGCGGGTCTACCGCGACAACCTCAACCGCCTG
>JAKLKR010000480.1 GCA_023150565.1 Planctomycetota bacterium | reverse complement strand
AGCGCCGTCGTCGGCCGCCTGCGCCGCCCGCTGCTGGAGCGCGGCCAGGGCGGGATCGGCGGCGCGCAGCGCCGCCTGCACCGCCGCCAGCTCCTGGGCCGCCAGCGCCTGCTGGCCGGAGGCGGTACCGGCCGCCTCCAGGGCGGCGGCGCGGGCGTCGAGCAGCTCGGCCGCCTGCACCGCCGGCGGCGGCCCGGCCGGCTGGCCGAGGGCACGGGCGCGCTCGGCACGGACGGCGGCATCGCCAGCAGCGCGCAGGTCGCGCGCCTCGCCTGTCAGGCCGGCGCGTTCGAGGGTGCGGGCGATGGCCAGGGCGGCCGTGCGCGCAGCCTCCTCCTCGGCCGCGCCGGCGGGCCGCGCCGCGGCCAGGGCGAGGGCATCGGCGCGCAGGCCGTCGAGGGTGGCGCGGCGCACCTGCTGGCGGGCGCGGTCGATGGCCGCATGCAGCTCGTGCTCCTGGCGCGCGCCATCGAGGGCGGCGGCGGCGGCGAGCAGGGCCAGGCGCTGCTCCGGGCTGGCGGGCTGGGCGCGCCAGCGCTGCGCCACCGCCGCCTGCTCGGTGCGCAGCTCGGCGGAGGGGGCCTTGGCGGCGAGCAGGTGCTCGAGCCGGGCGGTCGGGCCCTCGCCCGGCAGCGCCGCCAGGGCCTGGTCGAGGCGCTGGCGGCAGCGCGCGGCCAGACCGTCGATCCGGCCGGCGGCGTCTGCCGCCGCCGCGGCGCCGTCGAGCACGGTGGCGAGATCCCAGGCCGCGGGCGCGCCCTTGGGCCGGCAGCGGCGGGCGGCGGCGGCGAGATCATCGGGCAGGGCGGGATCCTCGGGCAGGGCGCGCGCGCCGACCAGCTCGGCGGCGGCGCTGGCGGAATCGCCGGCGCCGGCCAGGGCGGCGGCGAGTTCGCCCTCGATCGCCGCCAGGTCGACCGGCGGCAGGGAAGCCATCGCCGTTATCAGTTCGGCGGTGCCGGTGCCGCCAGCGCCCGGCCGGTGGCGCAGGGGATAGGCGGTGAGCGGCCTGAGCGCGCCGCCCCGCCCCGCCTGGGCTTCGAGGAACATGCCGCCGCCGGTCTGGTTGTAGCGCAGCTCGAGGCGGTGCCAGCCGGCCGCAAGCTGCCGGCTGCCGCGGTACTCGGTGGGCGCCTGGCGGGTCCAGGCGCCGGCCGGCAGCAGCTCCTGGCCGTCGACCGCGAGCGCCACCGCGTCGTCGGCGGTGGCGGCGAAGGTCCACTCGCCGGCCGCCGGCAGCTCGATCTCGCCCTGCCAGCAGGCCGACCACGGCACCCCGAGGTCGGGTGGGTCGGCATGCACCACCGGCGGCGTGGTGTCGCTGCGCACCGGCGTGCCGGCGGGCTCGGGGCCGCGATAGAAGCGCGCCAGCAGGCCCGGCCGCGCCCCGCCCAGCCCGCCGCGCCAGGCGCGGTCGGCCTCGACCAGGACAGCGGAGCGGGCGCTGCGCGCGCGCTGGGCGCCGCTGCGCGCCGCCAGACCGTCG
>JAKLKR010000047.1 GCA_023150565.1 Planctomycetota bacterium | reverse complement strand
GACGCCGGCCTGGCCGCCGCCGATGCCGTCGCCGCCGGCGATCCGGCCGCGGCCGACCGCCACCGCGCCCTGGCGGTCGAGGTGGGCCGGCTGCGCTCCGAGGCGGAGCGGCGCGCCACCGACCAGCGCGCCGAGCTGGACCGCCGCATCGCCGCCGCCGACCGCCTGGCCGCGGCCGAGCGCGCCGCCGCCGGCGAGCGGCAGCAGGACGCCGACCGCGCCGCGGCTGCCCGCGCCGTCCAGGCGCAGCGCGACCGCCTCATCCTGTGGTCCGGCATCGCCCTGGGCGGGGCGGTGGTGCTGGCGGGCATCCTGCTGTCCCTGCGCCTGCCGGTGATGGTGGCGGTGGGCGTTCCTGGGTCCGTGGCCGCCGGCTCCATCGTGCTGGCCGCCTGGCTGTCCGTGCCCTGGCTGGCGGTGGCCCTGGGCTGCGTGTTGGGGCTGCTGATCCTGGCCGGGCTGGTGTGGCTGGCGCGCTATCTGGTGGCCGAATGGAGCCGGTACGCCGACCACCTGGAGACCGCCATGCCGGACGCCCGCGCCAGCGCCGATACCGCCAGCCGGGCCGACCAGCCCTGGCTGATCCGCTGGGTTCTCGACCACCTGCTGGCCTGACTCTTACCTGCGGGTGCCTCCCGCGACCGGATGACGGGAGGCCATGGACAACCAAGACCCCCAGCCGGGGGAAGCTGCCGCAGGGGCGGAAGTGGAGCCCTCATCCACCTCCCCCGATCCGGTGGCCACCGATCAGCCTGGCGACAACGCCAGCACGGCGACCGGCGAGACCAACGAGGACCAGGAGCCCAGCACCTCGCTGACCAGCGAGCTGTTGAGCGAAACGACCACCAACCCCGAGACCGAGCCGGCAGAACCGCCCGCAGCGGGACCGCAGGACGAGACCCATAAGCCGGAAGGCGAAAGCCAGCCGCAGGAGAACGCCCCCAAGTCGGACCCCGACGCGCCGAGCGAAGCCGAGCTGGCGAAGATGACGGCACCGCAGAGGGGCAGGATCAAGAACCTGCTCACCGAGCGCGCCGCCCTGCGCCAGGAACGGGACACCCACGCCAAGGCGTTCGAGCGCATCAGCACCCACTTGGAGGGAATCCCCGCCGAGGAAGTGAATGCGGTTCTGGCGCAGCTGGGCGCAGCCAACCGCGGCGATCCCGCCGCCAAGGCCGCGCTGGCGCAGCGATTGGGGCTCACCGCCCCACCGGCAGAGAAGCCGGCCACCGAGAAGGCGGAGATCCCGCCGGCGGTGGAGGAAGCTGCGCTCAAGCTGGAGGAATGGGGCGAACACGATGCCGCCAAGCGGCTTCGTGAGGGCGCCAAGCCTCCCGAGAAGGCGAAGGAAGCTCCGCCCGCCAAGCCGGCCGAGAAGCCGGTCTACGCGCCTGACCATCCGGCCATCGCGTCGGCGGCCAAGGACCTGCGGAATGTGGTCGAGGCGGTGCGCGCCGAGTATGGCGCGCAGTCGCAGCCCATCGTCGACGCGATGGGGCAACGATTCCTGGTTCTCGCCAAGGACACCGAGGCGCTGACCGGCCACCCCGTACCGCCCGAGCGGTTCGGCGTGCTGATGCAGCGAGCCCGTGAACAGGTCCAGCGCGAGCTGTCGACCAACCGCAAGCCGGCGCCCGCCGGCGGGCGTCCTGCCCCCCATGCCTCAACCAAACCCGCCGTGCCGTCGCTCACCGATGAGCTGATCGCCGGCCGCTGAAAGCCCAATTCCCATGCCCGATCCCGTCGTCATCGACTCCGACATCGCTTCTGCCGTCCTCATGTCGTCGCAGAAGAAGTATGTCAAAACCAAGCTCAAGATTGGCTGGAAGCCGCGTGCGCTCCTGGCCCTGGCCGAATCCAACAAGGAAGGCCACAACCCGTCCGGCAAGGACGGCGAAATCATCGAGAGCGCCCAGCTCGTTCCCGAGCTGATCAGCCAGTACTGGCGCGGCCTCGACACCATCATGGATGCGCAGACCCCCCATGGGTCCATCCAGTTCGCCCAGCAGTACTGCCGGCACGTCCTGCCCATCAAGATGGGCCACGACGAATGGCTGCAGCGCGGCTATGTGTTCCGCGCCCACGTCGCCGGCGGCGATTGGGCCACCCGCGTCAAGGCGGCCGGCGAGAAGTCGCTCCAGAAGCTCAGCGACGACCTGATCAAGTACACCCTCGACGGGGTGAACAAGGCGTTCGACGACCTGCACGACCTCGGCCTGCACAAGCAGGGCGCGTCGTACAAGGAGCCGGTTGGGCTCAACGCGATGCTGCCCATCGCGCCCATCGGCAACGTCTATGGCCACGACCGCGGCGTGACCCCCGAGGTTCAGCACCTCGTCCTGGGCTCGGCCATCGGCGCCAGCGGCACCCTGATCAGCGACCTGGAGGGCATGTTCCGCGAGCTGGGCGTCCGCAACGCCAACAACGGCCTCGGCTCGGACATGATCTGTGTCGCCGGCGGCGACTGGATCCAGGGCTACAAGGACGAGGCGCGCAAGGATGGGCGCGTCGACCTGGACGCGGGCGGCACCGTGAAGCTGGACGCCGTGATCCTCGACCGCGCCATCCGCGTCGGCGGCATGGACGTGATCCATGACGTGACCCTCGACGAGATGAACGTCAAGGCCGTCAGCGAGATGGGCTTGGCGATCAGCCCCAACGCCGTCACCTTCTCGGGCGGCGGCGCCACCCGCCAGGCAACCGGCTATGCCGTGGTCAGCTCGGGCGGGGTGATCACCAACATCGTCGTCACCGACCCCGGCGCCGGCTACACCTCGCAGCCGACCTGCTCAGTGGCCACCGTGGCGGGCGAAACCCTGACCTGTTCCTTCTACGGGACCGGTGGCGCCCTCACCGGCAAGGAGGTGGTGGCCGACGACGACATGCGCGCCGGCAAGCTGGCGGGCGTGGTGGTGACGGGCGGCGGCACCGGCGGCACCGCCGGCGATGCGCCCCTGTTCAGCAAGCGGGCCTACTTCATCCCGCGCAAGGCGCTGGCGTACAAGATCGCCGCCGGCATCGAGCGTCAGGTGACGCACCCCGCCGACAGCCGCAACGTGCGGTCGAGCGAGAGCCAGCTGGAGACCGTGTTCTACTGGTACAACCGCTACCTGCGCGGATGCGCCCTGTCCTACATCAAGTGAGGACACCCCCGGCCGGCTAACCCCCGGCCGGGGTTCTATGGCGGGTCGCCGGACACCCCGGCGGGCTGCCCCCACCCATCCAGAGGCTCCCATGCTCGTCCAGATTTATGGCGTCACCGTTCACGCCGACACCACCCGCACCTTCAACGTCCCGGCCTACGATGTGCCGATCATCCGCGCCCTGTGGGATCCGGTGGTGCGCCGCAAGGCGAACCTCGGCCAGCGCATCGACATCGTGGCGACCGGGAAGCTCGACTTCCGCGGCCTGTTCGACGAGCGCATCCGCATCAAGACCCGCGACTACAACGCCGCGGTGGACGGCGACACCGTCCCGGCCTGGAAGTCGATCTACCCCAATGATCGGGACCTGGACGCTGCCTGGCGCGAGGCTGCGGCCGAGGGCACCGACCTGCTGCGCGCCAACGAGGCGGCGGCGGCCAAGAAGCTGGCCGATGAGCAGGCCGCCCGCGACCTCGCCGCCGAGGAAGCCCAGGGCGATGAAGGCCAGGCCAGCGAGAGCCAGGCCAAGGCCGCCAAGAAGTCCAAGGGCTGACCGTGGGGACCGTCGCCGCAGCGAAGGCAGAAGTCGCCCGTCGCCTGGGCATGAGCGACGACGGGACCGGCTCGCCTGAGTTCCTGATGCAGGCGGGCCGGTTGATCGGCTCGGTCCAGCGGCAGCTCTGCCAGGCGTATGTGCCCGGCAGCGTGCCGCCGGCGGCGGCGCCAGCTGACGGTGACGCCCTGGTGTTCGACGACGAGGTGGTGATCGCCGGCGTGGCCGCCGTCCTGGCGCCGGCCTACGCCCCCAAGCTGGCCGACATGCTCGCCGGCGAGCGCAAGACCGCGCTGGCCACCTACCGCCTGCGCACGGTGACGATCACCGCCGGGACGGTGGGGTGGGCCGCCATCGAGGCCATGCGCCGCCTGGGCACCGTCGACGGCTCGCTGGTGGACCAGGCGTTGCGCGCCGTGGGCGCCGCTCAGCGCCGCCTGGTGCAGACCTACGGCACCGGCGCCGCGCCGGACGCCGTCCTGACCGACGCCACCGCCCTGGTGTTCGACGCCGAATCCGTGACCGCGGAGGCCGCCGCCCTGATGGCGCCCGTGGCTGCACCGAAGCAGGCCGAGCAGTTCGCCGTCGACGCCCGTCGCACCATCGCCGCCTGGCGCTTCCGCAGCCTCACCGATGCCGCCGGCACCGTGGGCTGGGCGGCGGTGGAAGTGCTGCGCGTGCTGGGGACCGATGACCCGGCCACGCTCACCCACGCGCTGCGCGAGGTGCCGGCCATCCAGCGGCAGCTGTGCCAGGAGTTCGCCGGGGGCGTGACCCCGCCGGCCGCCACCCTCGCCACCTCGGCGGCGCTGGTGTTCGATGCGGCATGCGTGATCGCCATGACCGCCGGCGCCCTGGCGGGCGAGTTCGCTCCCAAGCGCGCCGAGGCGCTGATCGAGGCGGCGCGCAACACCGTGCGGGCCTACCGGCTGCGCACCCTGTCCACCGGTGTTGGCACGGTGGGCTGGGCGGCGGTCGAGTCCGTGCGCCGCATGGTGATCGGGGATGATGAGGTCATCGACCCGCGCATGCTGGCGGCGGCTCGCCGGCAGGTGGCGTCCATCCATCGGTCCCTGGTGCTGGAACACCTGCAGCTCCGCCCGCGCCTCCACAGCAACCAGGCGTTGGCATCCGGCCGGCGCTACTACCCGCTCCCTGCCGCGCTGGAGGGAGTGGAGGCGGTGCAGGTGGTGCAGGGCGACGGCATCACCGTCACCCTGGACCGCGGCGCGCTGGCAGAGCAGGAGACCGACGCGGTTCCCGGCTACGTCGAGCGGTTCAGCGTCATGTCCACCAGCCAGGTGACGGGGGTGGTGGTGGGCGCCGGCGGCACCGGCTATGTCGATGGCCAGGCGGTGGTGTTCGATGCCCCGCCGGCCCCCGGCCATGCCGCTACCGGCGTGGCGGTGGTCGTGGGCGGCGCCATCACCGCCGTCACCATCACCGACCCCGGCGCCGGCTATGACGCCGTGCCGGCGATCACCGCAGCGAACGGGTCGGCGGCGGCGCTGACCGCCACCCTGGGCACCGCTGATCAGCTGTACCTGTCGCCGTGCCCCGGCTCGCCGGGCACCCTGCGCGTGCTGTACCGCCAGGTGCCCAGCATCACCCCGCTGGACGCCGACGCGCTGGCCTTCGACCATGAGTGCGTCATCAGCTCGACCGCGGCCCTGCTGGCGCCGATGTTCGCCCCCAAGATGGCGCAGCCCTTGGCCCAGGCCCAGGCCACCGCCATGTCCACCTGGCGCCGGCGCGCCGTGCCCACCGGCCATGGTTCGACCATGACGCCGATCCGCCCCCGCGGCGGGTGGTGATCCGTGGGATGGCGGGCCCAGGAGTTCCCGAGCCGGGCGCACGCCATCGCCGCCGGCCGCCGCATGGCGGTGCAGCCGATGGCGCGGGACTGGTCGTTGATGCAGCGCCAGGGGCCGCCGTTCCCGGTGGTGCCCGCGCCTCCGCCCGAGGTGGGCCGCCCGCCGGATGACATCGGGACCGGACACTGTTCGTGGTATCCGACCTGCGCCTTCGACCAAGTCCTGCCGGTGACGGCCGACGATGTGTGCATTCGCTGGTCACAATTTGAAGGAACCGGGGTGGCGCTCCAGTACGCCATCAACCGCTGTGACGCGCCCTTCTTCGCCGGCGGAGCCTGGGGAAGCACATCGTCCTTCGGCGGGGACGCCTACGATTCCGGCGGCACCCTGATCATGCCGGGGGTGATCAGCTCCAAGTACCCCTACGAGTACGTCCGGCTCAAGCTGCGCATGTCCCAGCTCGGGGGGCCGGTTGAGTTTGAGCTGGTGGGCCAGGGCTTCGGCTACTACGGCGGCGGCGACGTGACCGCCAACCGCACGATGGTCGGCCTGTTCGGCGTGACCTTCTCGCATGTCATCGAGCAGATCACCAACGGCGATGGCTACATGCGGATCAAGGCCGATCCCGTGGCCATGACCATGCGCGTGCGGATGTGGCGATGACCACCGGGCAGGAGTTCGGGACGCCGGCGCAGGCGCGGGCCGCTGCCGCGGCATCGCCGGGTGACGCCTGGGTGGGGCGCAACGATTGGGCGGTCTACCGCCGCGCCGGTGCGGCGCCGCTGGTGATCCACGCCCCCATTCCGCCCACCATCCTGCCGCCGCCGCCCGTCATCACCTCGCCGGCGACGGCGACCGCGGTGTGGGGCGAGGCGTTCACCTACCAGGCAACCGCGGACGTGGCGGCCACCTTCGGGGCGACGGGCCTTCCGCCGGGGCTGAGCATCAACCCGGCCACCGGGGAGGTGAGCGGGACGCCGGTTGGCGCCGGAACGGATCCGGTGGTGTTCACCGTGACCGCGACCAACCCCGGCGGCACCGGGTCCATGGACATCACCGTGTCCATGAGCGATCCCGTCGTGCCGCCTTCCTGCGTCAACGGTGACGTGGCCTATGCCGGGATGTCGCTGACCTATCACCGCCGTTCCCTGTGTTCGGCTTCCCTGGGATCCAGCATCGACGGCGTTCTGGCGCACGTCAGCGGGTCGACGTTCACCGGCATGGCCACCTTCCAAGACCTGCAGCCGAATGGAGACCCGTGGGGCGAGCCCTATTCGGCTGAGCTGACGGTGATCCTCCTGTGTTCGATGGAGGAAGGCGTCCCCTGTTATGACATCGTGGAAGCCGGGACGAACCAGACGGCGACCATTCGCCACAACATCGCAACCCCCACCGGCCCATGGGCGAACGAGCCGGATGTCTGCACCGTCGAGTGGTCCGGCCTGGAGGAACACCACAGCGGTTCCTACACCGGCGGCAGCCATGCGGTGGAAGCAACCCTCAACATCCATAGCTGGACCTGCTCCAGCTGGGTTTCATCGCCCTACATCGAGTGGACCAATGAGTGGAGCGCGACCGTAGCATGAACATCACTGCCCTGCTTGGCCTGGACCTGACCCCCGGCGACCGCCCCGCCGGATCCCTCGACGTGGCCGACGAGGTGGCCATCGACACCCGCGGGAGCGCGGTGCGCCGGCCTGGCCTGCGCCGCCTGGTGGACCTGCCGGCGGCGTCGGCGGGCCTGTACGCGGTCGACGACACCCTGCGGGTGTGCGCGCCCAACGGCACCAGCTCGGCGGGCCTGTTCCCGACCCTGGCGCTCGACTTGGTCGATGCGGCGAGCGTGGCCGGGCGGGTGCAGGCGGTGCGGCTGGCCTCGGGCCGGCGCGCCCTGCTGGTGGAACACACCGGCGCCGCGGACGGCCCGCCCTCCATCCACATCACCAACCGGCTGGCCAACACCGACCAGGCCGGCAGCGCGGTGACGCTCCCGCCCGAGTTCATCATGCCCACCGGGCTGATCGGCTTGTACGGGCGCCTGCTGTCCATCGACCGGGTGGCCAACCGGCTGCGCTGGTCGGGGATCGACGATCCCGACATCAACGATGGCCGCGGCTACGTCGCCACCTGGGCCGAGGGCGAGCCCTTCGACCAGCAGGGGGGCAGCGTGGACCTGGGCCAGGGGTCCAGCGAGCCGCTGGCGCTGGCGGAGTACCGGGGGCGCGCCGCGGTGTTCCTGCGCACGCAGGTCCAGACCTGGCTTCCCGGCGCCGATGGCATCGAGTCGCTGGACCAGACCATCACCGGGCCGGGCACCCGCTACCCCGACACGGTGGCGGCGGTGTCCGGCGACCTGCTCTATGTCGATGCCGGCTCGGTGGTCCACAACCTGGCCACCGACAACGTGACCGAGGGCGCATCCGAGGGATCCATCGGGACGCAGATCGAGGCGCTGACGCGCTCGCTGTTCCTGCCCGGCGGCGACCGGCCGGGGGCCCTGTTCAGCCGCGGCTTGGGCTGCTACCTGGCCTGGGCCGGGACCACGGTGCTGTGCATGGCGATGACGCCCGGCAAGGCGGCGCACGGGTGGTCGAGCTGGTCGCTGCCGCTGCCCGGCCCCATCGACCACATGACCGAGGTGCGCGGGGTGGTCTACATCCGCTGCGGCACGGCCCTGTTCTACCTGGATCCGCTGGCGGCGAATGACGAGACCTCCGCCGGGGTGTACCAGGGCATCGACCCGCTGGTGCGCCTGGCGCCACTGCCGGCCGGCGAGGGCTCGGGCACGCTGCCCGGCACCGCCTCGCGCCTGGGCGCCGCCCTGTCGCACACCAGCCTGTTCCGCCCCTCCATCGACGGGGTGGACAAGACCGAGGCGCCGCTGTCGGGCCGGGCGCCGGCGCCGAGCTGGCGCTTGGGATCCTGGCCAACCTGGCGCATCGCGCTGCAGGCGCGGGCGGTGGCGGCGCCGGCCGGCTGGCGCATCGACGGCTTCTTCTTGGAGTGACGCATGGCCACCGCGAACAACCCCGCCACCGCCGACCAGGACATGGCCGGATTCCGCGCCCGCAACGCGGCGGCGAGCGCCGCCGATGGCGACTATGTGCGCCGCGGCGAGCTGGAGGCGGCAGTCATCAATGCCCTGACCTCCGCCTACCTGGCCAGCATCACCACCAAGTTCCAGCCTATCGGGGCCCTCCTGTATACGCTGGAGCCAACCGCGCCCGATAGCACCTGGCTGCCGGTGGCGGGCGGGACCTATTCCCGCACCACCTACGCCACCCTCTGGAACCGCATCAAGCTGAATCCTGGCGTTGGTGCCGGGGATGGCTCCACCACCTTCACCCTTCCCGACTACCGGGACAAGTTCCTGTTGGCTGCCGGCACCGCGCACACCCTGGCGGCTACCGGCGGGGCGGAAACCGTCACCCTGGACGCCACGCAGATCCCGGCGCACAGCCACGGGATCACGCTGTCGGCAACGCAGACCGGCGGAACGCCGTCGTTCAACTTCGACGTGTCGGCGTCCTCGCCGACCGCTTCCAACTCGTCAACCACCTCGGTTGGAGGCGGAGCGGCCCACGACAACATGCCGCCCTATGCGGCAGTTAATGTGTTCGTCAAGGCGCTCTATTCCTGACGTTCTTACCTGTCCACGGCCCTGCCCCAGGATGATGCCGCCATGCTGAACAACGCCCTCGACCAAGTGGAGGCACAGATCCGCGCCCGTGCGCTCCAGTACGCGATGAGCGGCGACCCATCGCTGGTCAACGCCATCACCGAGGACAACCGCCGGCTGGTGGCCATCGCGGAGCTGCGCAAGGCGTGGGCCGACCCGACCAGGGCCAAGACCATCGAGGATGCGCGGGTGTCGGCGGCGACCGCCGGGGTGCAGAACGCCAACGATGCCGCGGACAGCGCATCGGGGGCAGCCCGCGCCTCGGCCGCCGGCAAGGGCATGCTGGGCAGCTCGGCGCACCGCGTCACCCAGGGCCAGGTCGGCGCCGCCCGCGACGAGGCGCGGTTGCAGGCCGTGACCTCGGCCGACGACATGGCCACCGCCTACAAGCAGGGCGACGAGGACCAGATCCGGTCGCTCCTGTCCGGCGTCCTGGCTCCCACTGGCGCGAGCGGGGCGTATGCCGGCGTGCTGGACAAGATGAACCAGACCCGCATCGACACCAACGACCTGATTGCCGGCAACAACGATATGTACCATTCCGCGCTGTCCCAGGCCATCGGCGGGTTCATCAGCAAGACCGGGAAGGGCATCATCGGCGCGGGATTCCAGAACGCGATGAACCAGAACAATGCCAACGATTCCGCCTGGCTCGGCGGAGGCCAGCAGGGGCCGAAGCCCGAGCCGGTGACGTGGTCGTTGTCGGGAGGCAACTGATGGATCCGCTCACCGCTGCCCTGATCGGCGCCGGCTTCTCGGCGGTCGGCTCGGGGCTCAACTACATGGGCACCAAGAACGAGGCGAAGCGCCGCGGCGGCGCCATGCAGAAGTACACCGACCTGCAACAGGGGCTTGATTCCCGGCTGCTCCAGGCGCTCGCCCTGCAGTCGCAGGATGAGCAGGTCGCGAACATCAACTCGATCCGCGCCACGGGCGCGCCGGCGATGCAGCAGGCGGCCGGCGACCAGGCCGCCCGCGGCGAGCGGGTCAAGTCGCTGCTGGCGACCCTGGCCCCGGCCAGCCCCGGCACCGGCTCCACCCCGGCGACCCAGGCCGGCGCGCAGGCGCGGCGCGCAGGCCGCTACCAGCTCAACCGGCAGTCGGCCGACCTGCTGCACCTGCTGGCTGGCCAGGATCGGGCCAAGGCGGTCGGAGCGGCCACGGCGCAGCTGCCGGCGCAGGCGAACGCGCCGGCCTGGCGCACCGCTAAGGACATGAATCGAACCGCGAGCGATAACAATAAAGCATTACTGAAAAGCACCCTGGCCACCACGTCGAACCGGTCGAACAACCTCCAGCTGCTCGGTGCGCTGTCGAACATGGGCGCCGATGTGATGTTCGGGCTCGGCGGCATGGGCGGCGGGATGAAACCCGGCGGCATGGGTGGCGGCGGGACCTTTGAATCGCCGGGGATGGTGGAGCAGTAGGGCCCCGGTCTTACCTGCGCCCTGACGCCCTGGGACCAGGGTGGCGGGCATGACCAACTCCCTGGACGCCCGCGCCATCGCCGCCCCCGGCGGGATCGGCAGCGGCTTGGTTGATGCTGTCTCGGCCATCGTTGACGGCCTGGTGAAGTCCCGCGACCGCCAGGGTGAGCGGGACGTGAAGATGGCGCTGATCGAGGGCGGCGAGAAGCGGCAGGACAAGCGCATCGCGGACGCCAACGCCCGCCACGACAAGGACACCCGGCTCCAGCTGCTCATCAACGCCGCCACCAAGGGGGTGGCGGTCGACGGCGCCGACCAGGATCCGGTGATCCAGAACATCCTGGCCGGGCTGACCACCGCCGGCGCCGAGGACCGCGCCGGCGCCAAGGAGGCGCGGGATTCCCGCCTGGCCAGCGACCGGGCGGCGCGCACGGCGCACCTCGCCAGCGCCATCGGGACGGCTGCGCCCCAGGTGAGCAAGGCCGTGACCGACGTGCTGGGAATGATCCCCGGCCTGGGCGGCGGCACGGCCGGCGGGAAGGGCGGCGGGAAGCTGGGGTCCGATGGCATGGCCCCCGATGAGCTGGCCCATGCGCAGATGATGGCCGACCGCGAGCTGGATGCGCTCGGGATCACCATGTACAAGAAGGATGATCTCGGCGGAAAGCCGACGCGCATGCTCAACGAGGGCAAGACCTGGGCCGACGTGACCCAGGTATACCGCAAGTGGGGCCTCCCCGTGCCAGCGGAGGCGGCCCCGGTAGCCGCGCCGGCGGCGCCTGCCGCTGCGCCCGCCGGAACCGCCGCGCCGGCCGCAGCACCAGCCGCGGAATCCGCGCCGCGCCCCGGTTTCATGGGTGCTGTGTCCCGCCTCAACCCGCTCCAGAGCAGCGAACCGGGCATCAACCAGCTGGGCGACCTCAACCCTGCGTCGTGGGCGCTCAACAAGGCGGTTGGCGTGGCGATGGGCGACGGCCAGGAGCAGCGCCAGCCCGGCGCCCTGACCCCCGAAGTCGCACAGAATTACGCACAAAGCAAGCTGAACGGTGAGGACATCGGCCGGCGCCTGACCGCGGTGGACCAGCAGCGCGGGGCGCTCTTTTCCAGCCTCATGGACAAGGCCCACCGGGACTTCCTCGCCGCGGTGCAGTCGGGCGACCAGGCCGCCGCCGCCGACCTCCACCAGAAGATCATCGCCGCCAAGAACGCAGCCCTAGCCAAGATCGGGAAATGACGTGCCTGACGACCTCGACGCCGCCCTGGCTGCCCTGTCCGACACCGCTTCCCCGCTCGATGCGGCCCTGGCCGACCTCGCCAGCGCCCCCGCCCGCGACCTGACCGCGGCGAACAAGACGGCGGTGATGCGCGACAAGCTGCGCGCCGCCCTGGCCAACGAGGGCGGGTTTGCGGAGGGCGTCAAGGCCATCCCCCTAAACCTGGCGTCTTACGGGGCCGGGCTCAACGAGACCGGGGCCCGCATCCGCTCCGCCTCGCCGGTGGACGTGGACATGGGCGGCCTGCACCTGGGCGCGCCGGCTGCCGCCGAGGCCGCGGACCTCGTCCGTCTGCAGCAGGATGTCGCCGCCGCCACCCCCAACGACTTCATCGGTGGGACCATCGCGCAGCTCGGCCAGGTGCCCGTCATGCTGCTGGAGGCGGCCGGCGGCGCCCCCGTGCTGCGCGCCGTGGGCCTCGTCACCAAGGGGCTTGGCGTGGCGCAGGGTGTGGCGCACCCGGCGGTGATCGCCCTGGCCAACAAGCTCGGGATCAGCCCGGCCGCGGCCCTGTCGATGGCCCAGGCGGCGACGGTCAACACCGCCATCGAGGCGCCGTCGCAGTTCAACGAGGCGTCGGCCGAGGTGGAGCAGGGGGCCAATCCCCTGGCCGCCGCCGGCCGCGCAGCGGCGCGCACCGCCGCGTCGTCTGCCATCGCGGCGCCCATGGGCATGACCGGCCTGGAGGCGTTGGCCAAGACCATGACATCCCCCGCCGGCGGGCGTCAGGCCATCACCGACACCTTGGGCAAGATGGGCCTGGGCATGGTGAAGGAGGGACCGCTGGAGGAAGGTCCGCAGAACGTCAGCGGCGACCTCATCAACGCCCTGACCGGCGGCGAGCAGAAGCCAATCGACGCGGTGCTGCGCGATGCAGGCCAGGCGTCCATCGTGGGTGCTGTCGCCGGCGCTCATGGCGAGGCGGCGCAGATCCCCCGCGAGGTGGCGGCGATGATCGAGGCGCAGCGCGCCCAGGCGCAGTCCAAGCGCATGGCCCCGCTGATCGCCGCGCTGCAGGCCAGCGACCCGCGACAGGCCCAGGTCGAGGCCATCCCCGGCGCGCCCGAGAACGTCGGCCAGGTGATCGCCCAGGAGCAGGTGCGCCGCGGCCTGCCGCAGGACTTCACCCCGGCCAAGGGCGCCGTGGTGCCCGAGACCGGCGGCGCGCTGCCCGAGGGGCAGCCCATGGACCTGGACCAGGCCATGGCGGAGCTGGCCGCCACCGCGCCGCAGCGCGATCCGCCGCTGCCCACCGTGGCCCGTGACGGCGACATGGCGCAGAGCGACATCGACGCGCTGATGCAGTCGCTTGGCGTCGGCCTGCTGCCCATGCCGAGCGGTGTGCCCGCCGCGCCGGCCGCCGTGCCGCACCCGCCGCTGGGGAAGGACGATGTCGAGGAATTGATGCGCTCGCTCGGGGTCGTTCCCCCTGGCTCGGCGCCCACCCAGGAGCCGACCCGTGCGCAAGTTCCTGCCCCTCAGTCTCGGCCGGTGGCTGCTGCGGCAAATCCTGGCGGCGCACCCGCCGGAACACCTGCCGCACCTGTTGCGCCGGCCGCAGCGCCGGCCCGTCCACCGGCAGCCGCGCCGGTAGCCGAGAGCATCCCGCAGTTCACTGCCCGTCGATTGGCGGAAGGGGCGGATCGCTCGACGCTGATCAAGGACGTGCGCCGCACGTTCAACGTCGGATGGAATGCGGCCACCAAGGCGGTTGACCTTGCGGAGGAAGCCGACGCGGCGGGCCCGTCCGAGGGTGATGTCATCCACGATGAGGAAGTGCGCGCCCATCAGCCCGAGCCCGTTCCGGCCTACGATGTGAAGGCGGCCCGCCGCCTCGCCATCGAAATGGCCATAGCGGGGGCGGAGTCGGCCGACATCCATGCCGCCCTGCGCCGCATGGGGGTTCCCACCGACGAGGCATCCGACATCGCATCCGAGGCCGACGACGCCCTGCAGCCGCCGCCCAGCGAGAACGACCAGCGGATCAGCGATGCGACCGGGCTTGGCCCTGGTCAGCACCACGGGCAGCCACGGGTTCCCTATGTGAACCCCAACCCGCCGGCGCCGCCGGTCGCGCCCGCCGCCCCCTTCCCGGTTGGCCAGCGCGTGCGCTTCGCCAAGGGCGGGAAGAAGGGTGTCGAGGGGGTGGTGGTCGGCCTGGTGGGCGCCCGCCCCGTGATCCGCACCGACGCCGGGAAGATCCACGGCGAGACCGGCGGCATGGAGCCGGGCAACCTGGAAGCGATCACCGCCCCGGCCGCGCCGGCAACCCCGGCGGCCCTGCCGGGGTCGAACCCTGGCAGCCCTGCCGGGGTCGCCCCCACACCCGCGGCAGCGAATGCCGCACCGGCCCAGCCGGTTCCCCCTGCGGCGGCAGCAGGCGCGCCGACCACCCCCACCGCCCATGCTCAAGCTGCGCCACCCCCCGCCCCCGCCCCCGCCGCCCCCGCCGCTGAGCGCGGAGGCAGTAGACCTGTTCTTCCTGCGCCTGCGGAAGGAAATGGGGCTTCCGCCGCCGCCGAGCGTACCCCCGAGCAGGTGAAGGCCGAGGCTCGCCGGCGCTTCGACGAGAAGCAGAAGGCGCGCAAGGCCGTTGCCTCCAGCACGCCCCAGGCAAGCCCCGTTGTCTCGGGTGAAACCGCATCCGACGCGAAGCAAGCAGCCCTGGCGAAGATGCGCGCCAGCCTGATGCAGCTCGGCAAGGAGCTGGGCGGGAGCGCCGCCGCCGGCGACATGGCCATGTCGGACGAGCAGGCCGGGCAGAGCGCGGACGCCGCCTATACCGCCATTGAGGCCGGCTACGATGCCGGCCTGGGCGACTTCCGCGCCATGCTGGAGCAGGTCAAGGCGTTCGGCCTGCCGTTCGCCCACCGCCCCGAGTTCCACGCCGCCCTGGAAGATGCCTATGACGCCTTCCAAGAGGCGGCCGGGCTTCCGCCCCGCGGCAGCCTCACCGCAGCGCAGGTTATCGGCGCTTCCGCCCCGTTGCCCGATGGGCATACTACTGGCAAGGATCTACCCCATGAGCAGCAACCCAGCGCCGGACATGAACGACCAGGAGCGGTCGGAAATGATGCACGAAATGCTGGTGGCGGGGGATCCGTCGACCAAGGCGCGGCAGAAGCGGGAGGCGCGTCAGGCGGAGCTGGAAAACCTGTCGACGTTCGCGGCAGTGACGGAGGCGCAGCCGAAGGGCCCCGCCCCGACAGCGGAGCAGGCGAAGCGGTGGGAGGCGGCCAGCGTGGCGAACCGGAGAAGCCGCGGGTAGCAGCCCCGAAGGTTCCCCGCGTCAACGGATTCCGCTTCGCGTCCATTGAGGATGCGATGCCGCCGCGGGGCGACATCACCCGCGCCCGTGCCAACCTGGACGCCATCGAGACCGCTCGCCAGGTGATGGCCGAGGGCCGGGAGCCCACCGCGGAGGAACGGGCCACCATCGCCCGATTCAGCGGGTGGGGCTCGCTCAAGTGGGTGTTCAACGAGGAAAGCCGAAACGGCAGCGACAAGAGCAAGCGGGATCTGTTCTTGCGCGCCGAGTCCCTGATGTCGGACATCGACCGGGAGAACGCGGCGGCGGCGAACGCCAACGCCGACGAGAACGGCGCCGAGCCGGCCAACGGCGAGACCAAGCGGGCGGCGATCATCAGCACGATGAACGCGCATTTCACCAACCCCCAGGTGGTGGCCGAGGTGTGGGACACCGTGCTGCGCCTGATGGGCGCCGCCGGCGCGACGGGGAAGCTGCGCGTGCTGGAACCGTCCATGGGCATGGGGGCCTTCATCGGCCTGGAGCCGGAAGCCCTGCGCGGGCGCGTGGCGTGGACCGGGGTGGAGCTGGAGCCCAGCACGGCGAGCATGGCCAAGCTGGTCTATGCGGATGCCGCGGTGATGGGCATGGGCTTCGAGAAGCTGGACGTGCCGGACAACAGCTATGACCTCGTCATCAGCAACGTCCCGTTCGGCAGCTACCGCATCTATGAGCGGCGCTACGCCAAGCAGGGCAAGCCCTTCATCCATGACTTCTTCTTCTTGAAGGCCATGGACAAGGTGCGCCCCGGCGGCCTGGTGGCCTTCATCACCTCGACCGGAACCCTCGACAAGGCAGACCCGGCGATCCGCCGGGCCCTGTTCGCGCAGGGCGATCTGGTGCATGCCGTCCGCTATCCGTCCAACGCGCAGGACACCGCCGGAACCCAGGTCGTCACCGATCTGGTGATCCTGCGCAAGCGCATGCCGGGCGAGAAGCCGGGAAGCGCCGCCTGGCTGAACGTGGGCACCGTGCCCGACGCCAAGGGCGGGAGCCCCATCCCCATCAACCAGTGGTTCATCGACCACCCCAAGCTGGTCCTGGGCAACGCCGAGCGCACCGGCAAGCTGTGGGGCCTGGACAAGGGCGGCGAGAAGCGGCCCAACTGGACGGCGCGCCCGACCTACGCCGACGAGGCGAAGGCGGCGGTCGCCGCGGCGCCCGAAGGCATCATGGCGGGCCGGTCGCCCAAGGCCGTCGCCGTCGTCACCATGCCGGCCCCGGCCGAGCTGCGCCCCTATGCGCTGGTCTCCAAGGACGGCCAGGTGTGGCAGAAGCAAGGCGGCGATCTGGTGGTGGTCGACACCCGCAAGCCATCGGCGGAGCGGGTGGGGTGGATGCGTGAGCTTGTGGACCAGCTGCGCCGCATTTGGGCTGCCGAGCTGGCCGGCAAGGACAGCGCGCCGCAGCGCGCCGAGCTGGGCCGCCTCTATGATGCGGGCATGCCCAAGTTCGGCCGGCTCAACGCACCGGCCAACAGCCGCACCTTCCGCGCCGACCCCGACGCCGCCAACCTGCTGGCCCTGGAGGTGATGAAGTCGGATGACAGCCAGGAGGACGAGGACGCCATCGTGTGGGACAAGGGGGATGCGTTCAGCAAGCCCACCGTGCGCCCGCCGAGGCTGGTCGGCCGGGCCGAGAACAGCGCCCAGGGCGTGGCCGCCAGCATGGCGCGCAGCGGCACCGTGCATGCGGAGTCGGTGGCCGAGGCCATGGGCCTGACGGTGGCCGAGGCCGAGCAGCGCATGCGCGAGGATGGTTCGGCCTTCCTCGACCCGTCGCAGGGGTGGCAACCGAGCTGGGCCTATCTGTCCGGCAACGTGCGGGCGAAGCTGGCCGAGGCCCAGGACGCCGCCGCCCGCGATCACCAGTTCCAGGCCAACGTCGACGCGCTGACCAAGGTGCAGCCGAAGGACCTGGAGCCGCATGAGATTACCCCGGTGTTCGGGGCTCCGTGGATCGGCGCCGACGCGGTGCGCCAGTTCCTCATGCGGGAGGTGGGAGGCATCGAGGCGGTGCCGGGCCCCGAGGGTCGGTGGCTGGTGGCCGGCGACGGAACCACCGCAGCGGAGGCGACGTGGTCGGTGAAGGGCGAGAACCGCACCGCGATGGCGTCGGAAATCGTGGATGCGGCGATCAACGGCAGCCGCATCGACATGACCGTGCGGACCAGGGATGGGAAGGCGATCAAGGATCCCATCGGAGAGGTGGCGGCGACCGAGCGCGCCAACGCGCTGCGCAAGAAGTTCACCGACTGGATGCGCCTGCCCGAGCAGGCCCAGGCCATGGCGGAGGCGGCCAAGACCTACAACGCCACGGTCAACGTGTTCCATTCGGTCAAGCCGGACACGTCATGGATCACCTTCGACGGCATGAATCCGTCCGTCACCATGGACGAGCAGCAGCGCCGGGCGGTGGCGCGGGCGATCACCGATGGCCGGGTCCTGCTGGCCCATGAGGTGGGCACCGGCAAGACCTACTCGCTCATCGCTTCCGCCATCGAAATGAAGCGGCTCGGCGTGGCGCGCAAGCCGGTGATCGCCACCCTCAACAACGTGGTGGCGCAGTTCGGGCGGGACGCCGCCCGCCTCTACCCCGGCAAGAACATCCTGATCCAGCCCCAGGTGTGGGGCGAGAAGGGGACGGCGACCAGTCGCGAGGCGTTCATCGCCCGGCTTGGCACCCAGGACTATGACGTGGCGATCATCAGCCACGAAACCCTGACCAGCCTACCCACCGACCCCAGGACCCAGGCCTCCCGCCTGGCGGATGTGCTGGTGGAGCTGGAAGCCTGCCACGCCGCGTTGAAGCAGCGCGCCGACGCCGACACCAGGGGCGGGCGCAACAACAGCCGCGCCGTGGGTGCGCTGGCCAAGCGCATCGAGAACACCAAGCAGCGCATGGCGGAGCTGAACGATCACGCGCTCAAGGTGGCCAACATCACCTTTGAGCAGACCGGCATCGACTACCTGCTGATCGACGAGGCGCACGCCTACAAGAACCTCCCCATCATCACCTCGATGGAGGGTGTGCTGGGGCTTGGCGGGGCCGAGTCCAAGCGCGGCGAGGACCTGTTGATCAAGGCCATGACCCTGCACGCCCGCAACGGCGGCGAGCGCGGGCTGATCCTGGCCACCGGTACGCCCATCAGCAACACCATGACCGAGGTGTTCGCCTTCCAGCAGATGATGCAGCCGCGGGCGCTCAAGGTGGCTGGGGTCAATCACTTCGACAATTGGGCGCGCACCTTCGGGACCACGGTGCAGTCGAACGAGGTGCAGGCCGATGGCACCCGCAAGAGCGTCACCCGCTTCGCGGAATGGGTCAACCTGTCCGGCCTTTCCGCCATGCTGGGCGATTGGATGGACGTGACCTTGACCCAGGACATCCCCCGCGTGATGGAATCCATCCCCGCGGTGCGGGAGGTGGCGGTGAAGGTGCCCATCAGCGAGGTGCAAAAGGCATTCCGCGAATGGACCGGGCTGCGCCTGGCGCGGATCAAGTCGCAGGGGAAGCCCGAGAAGGGCATGGACATCGCCCTGTCCGCGATGCGCGATGCGCAAATGTCGAGCATCGACATGCGCCTGGTGGATCCCGCCGCCACCGCGGCGGATGGGTCCAAGGTACCGGCCCTGGTCGCCGGCGTGGCCAAGCTGTACCGGGAGGGCCCGCGGGTCGACGGTCACCAACCGACACAGTTCATCTTCCAAGAGGTGCAGACCAACCCGACCGTGTGGGGGTTCAGCCTCAACCAGGCCATCGTCGACGGCCTGGTGGCGGAGGGCATCCCCGCCAAGGCCATCGCCGTCCTTGACGGCAACACCGCCCCTGCCGTGCGTTCCCGCATCAAGGCGGAGGCGGCGATGGGCAAGTACGCCGTGCTGATCGGCTCGACCTCCGTTCTCGGCACCGGCACCAATGCCCAGCAATACGCCCTGGGGACCTGGCACATCGACGTGCCCCACCGCCCGGCCGACATCATCCAGCGCGACGGGCGCATGGTGCGGCAGGGGAACCGCTATCGCTCCATCGACGCCACCGTGCTGGCCCACCGGGTCATCACCGAGGGCACCATGGATGAGGCCATGTGGGCGAAGCTGGCGCTCAAAAAGGAGTTCATCTACTCCGCCCTGGCGGCGGTGCGCGATGGCGCGGCGGCCAATGAAATGCGGGAGGTGGAGACCGAGGGATTCAGCCCCGACATGATCGCGGCGCTGGCGTCCGGCGATCCCGACCTGATCCGCTCGGTCGACCTCGACGGCGAGCTGTCCACTCTGCACCGGGAGCGCGCCGCCCACTACCACCAGCGCGACTACCGGGAAAGCACCGCCCGCAGCCAGACGGCGCAGGCGGCGGCCTACCAGCGCAGCGTCGACGCGCTGCTGGGCCTGGAGAAGGCGGTGGCCGGGAAGGTGCCGTCCAAAGCGATGTTGGACGATGGCACCACCGGCAAGCAGCTGACCGACAAGCTCAAGGCGATGGTGGCCGATCCCCTGTTCCGCCGCGGCGGGAAGCTGGGGACGTTCGCTGGGATCCCCGTCGAAATCGTCGGCAAGACCGCCGGATTCGGGAATGACCCCGGCGCCATCCTGTACTCGTTCGCCGGCAACAGCGGCCAGGCCAGCGACGGGGCGGCCCTGCTGGGAACCTTGCGCAGCTGGGCGACCTCGTTCGGGGCCCGAGCGGCGAAGGACGCTGAGCGGGTGGCCGAGCTGACCAAGCAGGCGGAGACCAACCGGGCAGCGGCCGAGAAGGTGGGCGACTGGCCGAAGGAGGATGAGTACCTGGCGCTCAAGCAGGAGAGCGAGGCGTTGGACGCCGCCCTGCGCACCCGCCCGGCCATCGCCCCGTCGATGACCGAGGCCATGCGGGACCGCTTCGACCGCGGCCTGCAGTCGCGCCGGGCCGCCCGTGACGCGGCGGAGGTGGCCAAGGAGCTGCGGCCGAAGAAGGCGCCGGCCAATCTGGCCAGTACCGACGAGGGCGCCGGCGAGCCCATCGAGGACGGCGACCGCGAGGAAGCGTTCTCGCTGGACGATCCCGCCGACGCGCCGGCCGACCTCGCCGCGCCGGCCGATCAGGCGGCCCGGTCGTTCAACGGGGTCAACTACCGGGTGCCGCCGGCACCGCTGGCGCCGATCCCTGGGCAGCCCGTGACCAAGCTGGCCGACATCATCATGGACTTCGGCAAGTCGCTGACCCGCGCCGGGGTGGGCCAAACCGCCTTCACCCATGCCGGACTGCGGGCCGACCAGAAGGGTCTCTACCGGGCATCCACCGGGCAGACCGCCATCCGCCACAACAACCTGGACGCGGCGGCGCATGAGATTGCCCACCGCCTGGACGACTTCTTCCCCTTCACCGCGCAGCCGGACGCCACCGCGGCGCCGGCCGAGGTGCGGCGCTGGAAGGCCGTCATGCGGGAGCTGGCGCCGTTCAGCTACACTGGCAGCGTCCCGCCCGCCGGCTTGAGCCGTCCGGCGAAGCTGGCCTACATCCGCGCCGAGGGCTACGCTGAGTTCGTGCGCGCCTTCATCGTCAACCCCGACGAGACCAGGGCCCACGCGCCGAAGGCCGTCGCCATGCTCACCGAGCGGGTTCCCGCCCCGGTGCTGGCGGCGCTCAAGGACTTCTCGGATCAGGTGCGCCGGTTCGCGGCCCTGCCCGATCCCGACAAGACCCAGGCCAACGTGCGCGGGGTGGCGGATGCGTCGGCCGAGGCCAGCACCTCCAAGCTGGGCGTGGCGCTCAAAGAGTTCGCGGAGGCGGCGGCCGGGGCCGGGACCGATGGCCGGAAGGCCGACATCCCCAAGTTCAAGGCGTCGTTCAAGGACCGGGTCACGTTCGGCTGGTTCGACGCGCAGTGGTTCGCCATCAAGGCGTACCGCCAGGCGCTTGCCATCAAGGGCATTGACCAGGAGACCATGCCCATCGAGCGGGATTACGAGACCCTGGCGCGGCTTTCCGCCGGCCTGGCCGACCGCATGGATTCCATGTTTGCGGATGGCCTGGTGGACGCGGAGAACAACCCGGTGTTGGACCGCGGCCAGCGCATGAACCTGGAATGGCTCCAGGGACCGGCCATCGAGGATGGGCTGACCCCGGCGCAGATCGCCGCCGAGCTGGATGCGGCCATGTCGCAGGGCGTCGAGGAACGCACGGTGGAGGAAGGGACGCGCAACCTGCGCGCCGCCCAGCGCGAAGCCGAGCTGTACCGGGAGGGGCTGTGGGAGACCAACCCCGATGATCCCGACATCGGCAAGAAGTACCTGGCGTTCCTCAAGGCCAAGGTGCGCGAGGCGCGCCAGGTCAACGCCCGCCTGACCGGCATCGCCGGCGGCCTGGACAGCGACTATGAGCAGGCGCGCCGGGCGCTGCGGGAGCGCCAGCTGGACGGCAAGGCCACCGCTCGGCGCAATGAAATCCTGCGCCGCTACCGGGCCTGGGCCGACGCGGTGCTGGATTACGCCGTCCAGGCCGGGGTGATGGGCCAGGAGCGGGTGGACGCGCTCAAGAAGTCGCACGCCCACTACATCGACCTGCATCGCGTCATCGGCAAGGAGTCGGCCGCCATCCCCATCCGCAAGTTTGAGGGATCGACCCGGTTGATCGACAACCCGCTGGTCAACCTGATGCACGCCACTTGGTCGACCATCCAGTGGGCCGACCGCAACCGGGTGCGCCGGGCCTTCATCGACGTGCTGGCCGCCGACCGCGGGCTGCACCAGGGCGAGGTGCAGGACCTGCACACCATCGGCCATGAAATCACCGACGAGGACCTGGCTGGCAAGGATCAGCACGGGAAGGTGAACGGCCAGCGGCCCTACAAGGTGTGGGTGCCCGATGGTCCCGACAAGGTGCGGGAGTCGTGGTGGGTGTTCGACCCGGCGGTGGAAGCCTCGTTTGAGGCGGCCAACACCTTCGACGACCCCAACGCCATGCTCAAGCTGCTCCAGGGGCTCAAGCGCCTGTCCCAAAAGACCATCACCAGCTCGCCCCCGTTCCTGATCCGCCAGGTGTTCCGCGACACCGGCGAGCGCCTGGTGACGACCGAGACCGGCAGCGGCCTGTCGGACCTGTTCCGCGGCTATGGCAGCCTGGGCGGCAAGAGCGTGCTGGAGCGGTTCAAGACCGCCGGCGGCGGCCAGGCCGGATGGGACGAGCGCGGGAAGGAGGACTACCAGCGCCGGCTGATGGCCACCCTGCACGATTCCGTCCACACCAAGGGGCGCGTGGTCGCCACGGCGCAGACCTTGGCCAGGGGGTACGGCAAGCTGATGTCGGAGTCCGACATGGCCAACCGCCGGGCGGAGTTCGCCCGCGCCTGGCAGGCGGCCAAGGACCGCGGCATGAGCGACTACCAGGCCGACCTGTACGCGGCGAAGCACGCCCGCGGGCTGATCGACTTCGCGGTGGCCGGCTACACCGCCCGCCGGGTCAACCAGTATGTAGTGTTCTTCAATGCCGCGATGCAGTCGTTGCGGCGCACGAACCGGGCCATGTCCAAGGGCCACCGCACCAGCACCGCCGTCCGGTGGCTGCTGTTCTCGGCCCTGCCCACGGCGCTGATCTATGGGGCCCAGGCCGCGCTGATGAGCGACGACGACCGGGAGGAATGGCGCCAGCGGCCCCGCGAGAAGCGGGACTTCGCCTGGTCGTTCAAGGTCGGGACCGTGTGGATCGACATTCCCAAGTCCTATTCCTGGGGCGCGATGGCGTCGGGCATGGAGCGGGCCCTGGATGTGGCCTTCCACCATGCTCACGCCAGGGCCGAGCTGGAACAATGGAGCTTGAGCCTGCTGTCGTCGCTGTCCCCGTTCAAGCCGGACATGCTGGTGGGCAGCGCCCGGCCGTTCGCCGAGGCCTACTTCAACCGCTCGGTGTTCACCGGCCGGCGCATCATCCCGGTGGGCGATGAGGGCGCGGACCTGGACCTGCGCAAGGGCACCAAGGACGCCAGCCCGGTGGGCCAGGCGCTCCAGAAGGCCATCGGCATCGACGCCCGCAAGATCGACCACTTGATCCAGTCGCAATTCGGCGGGTGGGGGCGGGTGGCCGCGGCGCGCAAGTCGGACCCGGCCTGGTGGCTGGGCGCCGCCACCGGCCTGACCGGGCGGGCCCCGTCCTGGGAGGCGACGGACGTGCAGTGGGTGATGGACTTCGCGGAGGATCGCAAGGTCAGCAGCCGCCGCCCGTTCGCGGCGGTGCGCGATGCCCTGGCCTACGCCAATGAGGCGACCAACGCCAAGGAGTACGGGGACCGGGCCCGCCGGGCGCGCCAGCTCGCCACCAAGCTGCGCCGCGCCATCGAGGCCAATCCCAAGGGGTTCAACGGGGCCGAGTGAAGGCGGCGCGGACCACCAGGGATGCCGCCGTGATGGCGGCGACGGCGGCCAGCTCGACCGCCAGGCGTGGGAAGTCGACTGCCACCGCCGTCCCTTGTCCATCCCGCTGGGGCGCACGCAGAATCATCGCCCTAGGCGCGTTGATCCCGCTGTAGAAGCGCCACGGCGGGAATACCAACAGTCCAGCCATGGCGATGGTTCCCAGGACGACGGGGACGGACTTCCACCAGGGCTTGTCGTTGCTCATGCGGGCACGCTACCACGCCAGCAGCAGGAGCGCCAGGGGGGTCAGCCGGACACGGGAACCACGGGCGGGAATGGCTCGCCGCGACTGGCCGCCTCGGCGGCGCAATGGGCGCAGCAGCGCACCATGGGCTGGACGCCGGGCGCCTTGACGATCCAGAATGCTTCCCGCGGGCCCTTCGCCCGGCTGCGGCACTCGGGGTGTGTGCAGGACGGGCGGGGGCCGTAGGGGAGCGGGTGGAAGGTCAGGGCCGTGGCAAGTTCTCCAGCTCGACCACGGTGCAGGACCGGCCCGGCATGGGGTTCTCGGGGTGGCTGCGGAGGCGCTGGACATAGCTGATGTCGCACCATGCCCGGCTGTCGTCGACCAGCAGCCCGGCCCGCTTGAGGGCGTCGGGAAGCCCCTTGGCGCCGCCCACAAGGTTGTCGTGGTCGGTGATCAGGCGGGCCCGATACGAGGTGATGCGTACCGCTCGCCGGCACTGCACCTGCAGGTCCTCGATGCTGGCCTGGCTGCGGGCCATCAGCTCCCAGCCCTTGGTCTGGCGGTGCTTCTGGCGCCAGTGGGTGCGGGCGTACTGGTTGAGGCTGGGTGTTTCGCCCACCAGGACGAGGCGGATCATGTCGTGCCCCCCATGCGCCGCGCCTTGTGCCGCTCGCACCGATCCCGCTCGCACGCGGGCAGGGCGTCGACGATGTTCTTGGGCAGGGCGTCGACGATGTGCCAGCACTCGGGATTGATCTGGTCCTGGTAGGCGAACGCGGGGCCGTGGCGCTGGCAGATCACGGACGGGCATTCCTGGCCGGCGATCATGTTCACGGCCTCTCCCCCTTGATGCGCTTGGCCATGTCCTCGATCTGCCGCGCTCTGCTTCCAGCAAGGCAGGACAGCGAATCAGCGGCCTTGATGATGTAATCCAGGTCGAAGCTTTCGGCGTCCAAGCACATTTGAATACCGATGGCGGCGGCCGGCGATTTCATGTCGTCGCAACAGGTGCGGGCTAGATCGCAGGTACGAATAGCGTCCTCCAACCGCTGGAAGGCAACGGTCAGGCGGGCGAATGCCTGGGCGGCGTTGTCATTCATGGCTCGTTCTCGACGGCGACCAGCACCTCGGCCGGGCGGTTGCTCGCCGTGCGCCGAATCTCGCCGGACGGGACGATGATGCCGGCGGCCAGCAGCTCGCTGATGCGGGGGCGCACGGTGTTGCCGGACAGGCCGGTGGCGCGCTCCGCCTCGTCGCTGGTCAGGCCGCAGAATCCGGCGGCGCGGATGGCGGCCAGGACCCGGTCGCGCAGGGATTCGACGTGGGGCTGGACGCTGTCCGCGGCGGCCATGCTGGTGGGCGTGTTGTTGTGGATCATCGGGTGGCTCGGTGGTGGTGGCGTCGGCCAATCCCCCGCCCGGCGGGCGGCGGGGGCATGGACGGCGTCAGGCCTTGTTGGTGCCCTCGACCCCGCGGCGCATGCGCGCCAGGGTGCGCTGCTGGAGCCAATGCATGGCTTCCTCGATCTTGGTCAGGGCCAGCGCGTTCTCGCGGCAGGAGAACGGGCCGGCCTGAAAGCTGCGCAGGCGGTCGGCCACGATGGCCAGCAGCACTTCCTGGGTGATGCCGTTCACGCCGACCTCTGCGATGGGGCCGTTCTGGAACAGGATTCCCTGACCAGCCGTATTGCTGCCGGCGTCTCTCAGTCCATCCGTGCTGGGGTTGTTGGCGGGTTCAAACCCGGCGACCAGATAGGCGTGGTTCGCGCCGCCGGCGCCAGGCGCGTCGGTGACGGTGATGGTCAACTTGTCGTTGGCCGGGTTGATGATGTGGTCGGTGATGGTGCGGACGGGGGTGTCCATGGCTGCCTTCCTTGTGGTGGCGGTCGCTGATCCCCACCGCTTGCGCGATGGGGCACAGGGACCGTCACTGGCCGCGGAGGAACGCGGCGGCGTCGTGGGCGCCCAGGTCGGGGATGATGTCGGTCGCCTCCGTGATCTTCTGGACGATGCCTTCCAGGGCGGTCTCCAGCACCACATGGAGGCGGAGGGCCTTGTAGTGCAGGGCGAGCGCGCCGTCGCGGACCCGATAACGGAAGCGGCAGTCCACCGGGTATCGGTCGCAGCCCAGCCAGGGGCGAAGCGCGATCTTGAACTCGGTGGGGATGCTGGCGCCGGTACTCTTGATCGAGCCCATCACCTGCTCATCGAACTGGAAGGATGCCTCGCCGTTGGCCAGGTTGGTGGCCTGGCGGAAGGTCCCGCCGGTGGTGGCGTGGAGCCCGCTGGCCGCGGCCAGCATCACCGCCGCATCCGGCTCGATGATGTCGGGAAGGTTGTCCTCCACGAACTCGGCCATGGACTGCTGGCCCATGGCCTTCTCGTTCATGCCGGCCCACGCCTGCCACTCGGGGCTGGCCGCCAGGGCGAGCTTGGCGGTGTGGTCGCCGTGGCGGCCAGCAACGAAATCGTCCTCGTCATGGGCAAACTGGTGGTAGTCGAACACCGCCAGGAAAGAGCCGTTCGGGGTGTAGAAGATCCTTGTGTCCTCGTCCTTGAAATCGTTGACGTAGCGAATGAAGGCGGCGAAGTCGATGAACGTCGGCGCCGCGGTGATGAAGCGCGGGGCGTCCAGCTTCTCGGGTTCCAGCTTCACCGGGCCGGAAAGGTGCGGCGCGGTGAGGGCCGGCTTGTAGCCCTCGGCCTGGTGCAGCTGGGTGAGGTTCTTGCCGGCCTCTATGGCGGCGGCGAGTGATTGCGGTTCCATGGATCAGGATTCCTTGCCGGTGGCAACGGGGTTGATGACGGGGCCGCCGTCGCCGGCGATCGGGGCGGGCTTGGGGGCGGCGGCGAGCGGCGCCGGGCCGGCGAGCGCCGCGACCTTGTGACGGCCAGAGGTGGCGGCCGGCTGCTCGGCGGGGATGGGCGCGGGCCTCTCGTCGGGGCCTCCACCCAGGATGAACTCCTGTTGGGTCAGCAGCTCGCCCTTGGGGCCCAGGTGCATCTGGCTGGCCGGGGGTGGCAGCTTCGGGCACTTGGCCACCACGTCGGC
>JAKLKR010000479.1 GCA_023150565.1 Planctomycetota bacterium | reverse complement strand
GGCAACGACGTGCCGAAGTTGAACGACACGATGCCCCCCGGCGGCTGGCTGGCCACCGGAAGCAGCAAGCCGCCGTTCATCCCGCCGCCCCGGCGGAACAGGCGCACCGCCGGTGGCGGGCTATACACCCCCAGCGAATACACCACCTGGTTGGGCTGGGCGCCGCTGCCGAAGCCGTCGCAGCATTCGCTGTGGTTCCAGGCAGGCGCCGCGCTGGCCGCCGTGCGGGTGCCGATGGCACCGTTGTCCTGGGCCAGCATGTAGGCCTCCTCCTGGCCGGCGCCGCTGAGGGCTGCGCCGCTCAGGTTCCACAGCCACAGGGAGCGCGGTGTGCGCTCGGGCTGGTCCCAGGCGGGAGTCTGGCAGGCCGGGTGGGCTGCAACGGTGTTGCGATAAACGCCGCCGTCGTTGCTGAACAGCACCGGGCAAGCGGTGGTGGCGACCATCGTCGCCGGGCAGCGGGCAAGGCAGGCGCGCAGGCGGCTGGTGCAGGTGGCCGGCCGGGTGAGACCTTCGGCGGCGCATTCCCGCCGGTCGGCCTGGCAGCGGGCGGTACAGGCCGGCGAGACGACCCGCGTCTCGGGTGGCCGCGGGTCGAAGGCGACCCTTCCGACGTCGGCATGGGCGCCGGTGCTCACATTCACCCAGTTGCCCGAGACCGGGCAGCGGTTGCCGATGCCGTTAGCCGGGCGCGCGCAGGCCGCGCGGAACAGGCTCACGTCGCCAAACCACAGGTCGAAGCTGGCGGCGCCGGTTCGGTTGGTCATCACAAAGGGAATGCGCCCCTGGCGGGCCGGGTTGGCATAGTTGCCGCCCCAGTTGGCGCCGCCGTCGTCGGACTCGAAGATGGCCGTGCCGCTGGTGGCAAACAGCACACTGCTCTCATGGGGCGACACCGCCAGGGAACACACGCCGCCCGGCAGCGGATTGCCGGTGGCGGAGGGCCCGCTCCAGGTGATGCCACCGTCGGTGGAGCGGCGATGGCCGATGTCGCCGCAGACGTCGATGCCGCCGCCGTGGACGATCACATCCACCAGGCGCCGGGCACCGCCGGCACCCATCGGGTTGATGTAGCGCCAGCTCTGCCCGCCATCGGCGCTGGCGGCGAGCCCGCAGTTGGTGGCCGCATAGACCCTCTCCGGGTGAGCCGGGTCGAAAGCCACGCCGAAGCCGCTGAGCTCCTGCACCGCCCGGTTGTCGGCGCAGGCACCGGCGGGTGGGGTGACCGAGGCCGGGCGCGTCCAGCTGAGGCCCCCGTCAGTGCTGCGCAGGATGCCGGCACGGGAGTCAACACGACCATCGAACAGCGCCGTCGCCACCAGCACCTGCGAGTTGCCCGGCTGCACCGCCACCCGCCAGGCGGCAGTGGCCAGGAAGTTGTCGAGGCGCTCCCAGTTGCGGCCCCGGTCGACGGTTTTGTAGAGCCCGCCCCACTCGGAGGCGGCGTAATACACCTTGCCGTCCTGCGGGTCGGCGCCCACCGACTGGATGCGCCCACCGGAGCCGCCATTGGCATTGGTGGCGTGCA
>JAKLKR010000478.1 GCA_023150565.1 Planctomycetota bacterium | reverse complement strand
GTCGGCGGCGAAGCGCGCCAGCGCCGACCGCCATTCCGCCGCGCAATCGGCGGCGCGCTCGGCCAGCGCCGGCTCGCGCGGGATGCCGGCGCGGCGGCGGCGCCGGCTGCGCATCCAGTCGCGCGCGAAGTTGACCAGGGTGCGGCGCAGGAAGGCGCGGAAGGCGCCGCGCTCGGGCTGGTAGCGCGCGCGCAGGGCGTCCTTCCAGCGGCGGCCGCGGTGCTCGCCCTTGGCCAGCGGCTGCTCCAGCTCGAGGAAGAACTGCTGCACGATGTCCTCGGCCTGGTCGCGCTCGATGCGGTAGGCCTCGACCAGCAGGTCCAGGCACGGGTCGGCGTAGTAGTCGGCCAGGCGCATGCGCTTGGGCCGGCTGCCGTCGCTCGCCGCCAGGGCCACGCTGGCGCGGGTCTCGGCCTCGTCCCAGGTGGCGGGCCGCGGCCGTCCGGCGGCCTGGTAGACCAGGTCGCAGCAGGCGGCGGCCTCCTCGACGCCGTTGAGCGCCGCCAGGCGCAGCCAGTGCAACGCCGGGCCGGCGGGCCGCCCGGCGCCGATGTGCAGCAGGCCGAGGTTGAACTGGGCCTGGGCGTCGCCGGCCGCGGCCGCGCGTTCGCACCAGGCGCGCGCGGCGGCGGCATCGCCCCCCTGCATCAGCGCCAGGCCATAGCGGAACTGGGCGCGGGCGTCGCCGGCCTCGGCCTCCTGGCGCAGGGCGGCGAGGTCATCCGGGGATCGGTCGCCGGTCATGGTCCGTGCTCAACCCGGGTCGAGGTCGGCGGCGGGCACGAAGGCCAGGCTGCCGTCGCCCAGGCGCACCAGCACCCGTCCCGACCACGCCGCCGCCGGCGGGTGCACCAGCAGGGTGCCGGCGGGCAGGGCGCGCAGCGGCGCCCCGGTGCTGTCGAGGGCGTGGGTCGCGCGCACCGTCGCCACCCAGTGGACGCGGGCGTCGAGCCAGGGCGCCACCACCCCCGGCACCGCCACCACCACCGCCGCCACCCCGGCAGTCAGCACGGCGCCGCGCCCGCGGCGCAGCGCCCACGCCCCGCCCAGGGCCAGGCCGGCGGCGCCCAGCAGCGCCACCCCGGCCCAGCCGACGCCGGGCAGGGCGATGGGGCCGACGCGCTCACTATAGGTCAGGGGCAGCGCCGCGCCCAGGGCGCGCAGGGCGTCGCGCGGCTCGCTGCGTTCGGGCGCGGCGCGGTTGGCCTCGGCCAGGCAGGCAATAGCGCGGCCGTAGTCGCTGGCGGCGGCCGCCGCCAGCCCGGCGTCGAGCCAGGAATCCCAGCGCCCGTCGGCGCGCGCCGCCGCCACCAGCGGCGCCACCGCCTCGGCCGGGCGCCCCTGCGACCAGGCGTCGTAGGGGTCGGCGGCGGCGAGCAGGCCGCAGCAGACCAGCAGGAACGGCAGGAGCATTGCCGGGCTGGAGCCCGGCGCTCCCAGGGAAGACCGCCAGGGCGCGATCACGGCACCACCTCCAGCTGCGCGATCCAGGCGCTGCAGTCGGGCAGCGGTTCGCCGCCGAAGCGGTGGCGGTCGAGGGCGGCCTGCAGCGCCT
>JAKLKR010000477.1 GCA_023150565.1 Planctomycetota bacterium | reverse complement strand
GCGGTGCTGTCCGTCAACGGGCAGGAAGCGCTCGACCGGCTGGCCCGCGACGCGCGTTTCGACTGCGTGCTGATGGACTGCCAGATGCCGGTGATGGACGGCTACAGCGCCACCCGCGAGATCCGCGGCAACCCGCAGCTCCGGCACCTGCCGGTGCTGGCGATGACCGCCAACGCCATGGCCAGCGACCAGCAGAAGGTGCTCGAGGCCGGCATGAACGACCACATCGCCAAACCCCTCGACGTGGGTGTGATGTTCTCCACCATGGCCCGCTGGATCCAGCCTTCGCCATCGCGGGGGGCGGCAGCCCCGGCTTTGCCGGCGCCCCCGGCGGCGCCCACCGCGCCGGGGCTGCCGGCCCTGCCCGGGATCGACAGCGCCGCCGGGCTGGCCCTGGCGCAGGGCGACCCGCAGCTCTACCGCAAGCTGCTGGCGCGCTTCCTGGCCGGCCAGGCCGATTTCGCCAGCCGCTTCGCCCAGGCCGGGGAGGTGGGCGATGCGGCAGGGCAGGAGCGCTGCGCCCACACCCTCAAGTCCACCGCCGGCACCATCGGCGCCCATGCGCTGCAGGCGGCCGCCTCGCGGCTCGAGCAGGCGTGCCGCCAGGGCGAGCCGGGCGAGGTGCGCCAGACCATCCTGAGCGAAGTGCTCGCCCAGCTGCAGCCGGTGATCGACGGCCTCGGCGGCCTGGAGGCCGAAGCCCCGGCCCCGGTGCCCGCCGGGCCGGCCGACGCGGCCTCGCTCGGGGCTGTCATCGACCAGCTCGACGCCCTGCTGCTCGACTCCGACGGCGCCGCGGTGAAGCTCTGGGACGAGCACGCCGCGTACTTCAGGGCGTGCTGCCCGGCCGACGCCAAGGCCGTATCGGCGGCGCTGGCCGACTTCGACTTCGACCTCGCCCGCGACGCCCTGCGCCGCTGTCGGGAAACGCTGGCTTCGGCAGCCGGTTGACGCACCACCCACGCCGGGAGGCGACGATCGAATCCACACACGACATGCTCACCAAACCCACCCTGCTGGCCGTCGACGATACCGCCGACAACCTCACGCTGCTCAACGACCTGCTCTGCAAGCAGTACAAGGTCAAGCTCGCCAACAGCGGTGCCAAGGCGCTCAGGATCGCGGCGGCGACGCCCGCGCCCGACCTCATCCTGCTCGACATCATGATGCCCGAGATGGATGGCTACGAGGTGTGCCGGCAGCTCAAGCTGCACCCGGCCACGCGGGACATCCCGGTGATCTTCCTCACCGCCCGCTCCGACGCCGAAGCCGAGCGGGCCGGCCTGGAGGCGGGAGCCGTCGACTACGTCACCAAGCCCTTCAACCCGCCGGTGCTGCTGGCGCGGGTCAAGACCCACCTGGCGCTCAAGGCGCAGACCGACTTCCTGCGCGACAAGAGCGCCTTCCTCGAGGCCGAGGTCGAGAAGCGCACCCGGGAGATCCGGGCGATCCAGGACGTCACCATCCACACCATGGCGTCGCTCGCCGAGACCCGCGACTCGGAAACCGGCAACCACATCCGCCGCACCCAGCACTACGTGAAGGCGCTGGCCCGCTGCCTGT
>JAKLKR010000476.1 GCA_023150565.1 Planctomycetota bacterium | reverse complement strand
CAAGGGCGGCATCACGATGCTCGTGGTCACGCACGAGATGGGCTTCGCCAAGAAGGTGGCCAACCGGGTGATCTTCATGGACCAGGGCCGCATTGTCGAGGACGACAGCAAGGAGGCCTTCTTTGGCAGCCCCCGCTCCGAGCGCGCCCGCCAGTTCCTGGCGCGCATCCTCTCGCATTGATCCGGAGGGAATGGGAGGCCGGAAACGCGCCCCCCACTTCCCACTTCCCACTTCCCACTTCCCACCGTCCATGATCCATCTCCTCGCCACTGGCGGCACGATCGCCGGCGAAGCCGACCCGGAAGCCGGCCACGGCCGCTACCGGGCCGGCGTGCGGCCGGTGGAGGCGCTCCTCGCGGCTGTGCCCGGGCTGGCCGACGCAGGCCCGCTCAGCGCCCGCCAGATCCTCGCCCTCGACAGCAAGGACATGGCGCCGGCCGACTGGCTGGCGATCCTCGTCGCCACCCGCGCCTCCCTCGCCGAGCCGGGCTGCGACGGCGTGGTGATCCTGCACGGCACCGACACTCTGGAGGAGACCGCCTGGTTCCTGCACCTGACGCTGCCGGCCGGCAAGCCGGTGGTGCTCACCGGGGCGATGCGCCCGGCCGACCACCCGGCGGCCGACGGCCCCGCCAACCTGCTGGCCGCCGTGCACCTCGCGGCCAGCCCCGGGGCCCGCGACAAAGGCGTGCTGGTGGTAATGAACGGCATGGCCTTCGGTGCTCGCCGGGTGCTCAAGGCCCGCTGCAGCGGGCTGGACGCCTTCGAATCCGCCGAGCCGTGGCAGGCCGCCCGGGCCGACGGCCGCTTTTCCGGGCTGGAGCCGGCGGCGCTACCGCGGGTGGACATCCTGCCGGGCTATGCCGGCGCGCCGGCCGACCTGATCGACGCCAGCGTCGCCGCCGGCGCCCGCGGCCTGGTGCTGGCCCTGTGCGGCCACGGCAGCGTGCCGACGGCCTGGCTGCCGGCGCTGCGGGCGGCGCGTCGCGCCGGCGTGGAGATCCTGCGTGGCAGCCGCGCCTCGGGCCGCGTGGAGCCCGACGCCAACGCCGACGACAGCGGCGAAGGCTGGCTCACCGCCGGTGACCTGCCACCGCCCAAGGCCCGCATCGCCCTGATGCTGGGCCTGGCGGCGGGGCTGTCGGGCGACGGCCTGCGCGCGGCCCTGCTGGCCTGCGGCGCCTGACCCGGGCCGAGACACCCGGCCTGGCATACTGAAACGCGATCGACGGCAGATCTGCCAGGGCAGGCGCAATCGAGCCCATCCGTCTTGCCCGAGCCTGACTTTCGCACCGAGGCAAGCCCCCGATGCGGCTAACCGGCCCTCTGGGCGCCGCGCTCCTTGCGGGCGAAGGCAGCGCGGGCCTCCTCGAGGATCTGCGCCAGCTCGGCGCGCGATTCCCGCGACGACTGCATGAGCTGGCTCTCGTCGTGGGCGATGGCCTGCTGGCGGGCCAGCAGCTCGGCGTCGTGGCGGGCGAAGCGGCTCACCAGCTGCTCGGCCAGGGCCGGCGGTTCGTGGAGAAGTTCGAGGGTCCAGCGGGCCATCTCGAGGCTGGCCGGCAGGGTT
>JAKLKR010000475.1 GCA_023150565.1 Planctomycetota bacterium | reverse complement strand
GGCCCTCCGGGCCGCTCTTCTGACCGCAGCGAAAAGCGGCCCGGAGGGCCGCGCTCCCGGGGCACCGTGCTGGCGCCGGCGGCTGCTCCTGGCGCAATGCCTGGCCGATGGCCCGCTCCGGCGCTCCCAGGAAACACCTGCTCATGGCCCATCCTCCACAACGAAGCGGAAGCCGAGGTAGCACGAGCGGGCGGTGGCGGGCAGGGCGAGGCGCCGGGCCAGGCGGCTGGACAGCAGCCCGTCGCCCCACGAGCCGCCGCGGGCGACGCGCAGCGGGCCGTCGGCGGGCCGGGGATCGACCGCCGGGCTGCCGGTGGGCTGCGGGCCGTAGGCGCCCGCGCACCATTCCCACAGGTTGCCCGGCCCGTCGCGCAGGCCGATGGGGTTGGGCGGGCCGGAGCCGGCCGGCCGGGGATCGGCCAGCCCCAGGCCATGGTGGGCGATCGCCGCCGAGGCCTGGGCGGGGGGGATCGACCCGAAGGGGCCGGCGGCGCCGGCGCGCATCGCCAGCTCCCATTCCGCCTCGCCGGGCAGGCGGGCGGCGCAGCCGGGCAGCAGCGCGCCCAGGCGCGCGCAGAAGGCCTCGGCATCGGCCGCGGTCAGCGATTCCACCGGCAGCAGCGGGTCGCGGCTGCGCGACGGGACGGCGCCCATCACCGCCGCCCACAGGCCCTGGGTGCACTCGCGCCCGGCCACCCAGCGGCCGCGGGTCAGGCGCACCTGCACCAGCGCCTCGTCGCCGTGGCGGCCCTCCTCGTCGGCCGGGCTGCCGATGGCGCCGGTGAGCGGCGGCAGCCAGTGCAGGCGCATGCGCGCGCCGCCCACCTCCAGCTCGCACCAGGGCCCGTGGCGGTCGCGGCCGGCGGCCACCGCCCAGGCCGGCCGGCCGGGGCCGAGCAGCTCGGCCAGGCGGCGGGCGGCGGCCTGGGCGCGGGCGTCGTCGCCGGCCAGGGCGCGGTAGGCGGTGAGCTGCTCCTGGGCCAGCGCCGGGTCGTCGAGCACCACCAGGGCGGGCCAGGCGTCGAGCGCCGCCGCCAGCCGGTGCTGGTCGCCGCTGCGCTGGCGCAGGGCGCGCACCTGGGCGTCGGCCTCGCCCACCTGGGCGGCGAGGTCGGCGGCCCAGGTCGCGGCGGCATCGGGCAGCGGCCCGGGGGCGGCGAGCAGGGCGGCGACCGGGCGGCGCAGGGCGGCGATGGCGGCCAGGCGTGCGCGCCAGCGCTGCACCGCGGGATCCTCGTCCCCGACCAGGGTGGCGAGGGCGTCGAGGTCGCCGGCGCAGCGCTCCGGCGGCTGGCCGGGCCGGTCGACCACCGCCAGCTCCTGCTGCAGGGCGCGGATGCGCGCCAGACGGGCGCTCCAGCGCGCCTGCACCGGGTCGTCGGCGGCGACCAGGACGGCGCGGCGCGCGAGCGCGGCGGCGGTGTCCGGCGGCGGATCGCCGGGGCGGTCGAGCGCCCCAAGGCGCGCATCCAGGGCGGCGAGCTCCCCCGCCAGTGAATCCAGGCGGGCGCGCACCTCCGCCGCTTCGGCGGCGGCGAGCATCTGCCGTCCGCCCAGCTCGGCGAGGGCGGCGGCGGCGGC
>JAKLKR010000474.1 GCA_023150565.1 Planctomycetota bacterium | reverse complement strand
GAGCTGGCGCTCGACCCTCCCGGGATGGGCTTCCCGTTGCCACATCACCTTCGGGCCGCGTTCAGCGCGGCGGCGGCAGCTCGGCCACCCGCTCGCGCACCTGCGCCAGCCAGGCGCGCTGGCGCTGCTCGTAGCTGCCGCCCCAGCGGTAGAGCTGGTCGGTGCGCACCGGCGACCGCTCCAGCGGCGGCAGCTCGCTCTGCGCCACCGCCGTGCCGGCGCGCTCCAGGCGCAGGCGCACCGGGCCCGCCGCCAGCGGCCTCCGCACCACCGTCACCCCGGCGGGCACCGGCACGCGCTCGGCGGCGTCCGCCGATTCCCACACCAGCTCGGCGGGGGCGCGGGCGAACACCGTGGCCTCGGTCTCCTCGACCGCGGTGCCGACCAGGCGGAAGGGCTGCGGGGCGTCGGCCAGGCGCTGGATGCGCGTCGACCACACCAGGGCGTCGTCGTCCACCGCCGGCCACGCGCCGCCGGTGAAGCGCCGGGCGTACCACGCGGTCATCAGCAGCGGGGCGCAGCCGGTGGCGGTCGAGGGCGCGAACTCGGTGCCCTCGGCGTAGTCGTTCCAGGTGATCAGGTGCGCCCAGGCGGCGTCGCCGTCGATGGCGGTATGCCACGAGGCGTCGAGCATGCGCCCGCAGCCGGCCTCGAAGGTGACCTGGCTGCGCGCGCGGAAATCCTGCACGCGCACCGGCGAGAACCACGGCAGGCCGAGGGCGCGGGCGGCGGCGGGGGCGCCGCGGCGGCCCTCGCCGGACTCCTCGCTCCACGCCGAGGCGCCCCAGTCGCCCATGCCCCAGCACAGCGCGCGGTAGGCGTCGCGGTGCTTCCACCAGGCCTGGAACAGCGGCACGAAGGCGATGCGCCCGGGCCCGCCGGCGGCGGCGATGGCATCCCTCCACCACTCCGGGCTCTGCGCCTGGGCGTTGAAGGGCGCCACCACCAGGCGGCCGTCCTCCAGGCGCATCACCGACGGGTGGCGGCCGGCCTCGGCCAGGAACGGCACCAGCTTGCCGGGCGACGCCTTGAACTCGGCCTCCATGTCCGGCATCAGCAGGATGCGGAAGGCGGGGTCCACCGCCTGCGCCGCCGCGCACAGCTGATCGACAATCTCGCGGTAGCGGCCGCTGGTGGCGAGGATGTCGACGGCGAAGCCGTCGCAGCCGGCGGCGCGCGCGATCAGCACCTCCTCGCACAGGTTGCGCCAGCGCCACACCCGCGCGTCGGCATCGCCCCAGGGCGGGCGCGGCAGCGGGCGCTGGCGCAGGTAGCCGCCGTAGGCGCGGTGCTTGCCGTTCTCGCCGCCCGCCTCAAGGAAGCCGCGCTGGTAGTAGTCGCCCTCCGCCGGGCGGTTGTCGTAGGACAGCGGGAAGTGCGGGAAGTAGTGGGCGAACACCAGCTTGCCGGGCAGGCGGCGGGCGGCGGGGGCGAAGGGCACGGGGAAGGCGTCGGCCGCCGCCGCCGGGGCCGCCGGCGGCGCCGGGACCGCTCCCACCCGCTCGGACTTCTGGCCGAAGAGCTGCCGCCTGAACCGGTCGAGCTCGAGGCTGACCAGCTCGTAGAGCTTGCGGTACTCGTCGCGCTCCCGCGTG
>JAKLKR010000473.1 GCA_023150565.1 Planctomycetota bacterium | reverse complement strand
GTCGCTACTGGTGGGGCTGCTGATCCGCTGGCTTTGAGGCCTCTTCGCCGGGCCCGCGCACCGCAAAGCTGACGCTGTCGAGCACCACGCCTTCGGCCGACACCAGCTCGAGCAGATGGCGCCCCGCCACCGGGCGCCACGCCAGGCGCCCGGTGGCGCCGTTGCTTCCGTTGCCACCGTTGCCGTTAGCCGCCACCAGGCGCTCGCCGTCGAGGCGCCACCAGCTGCCGGCCGGCGCCCGGGCCGCCTCGAAATGCACCCGGAAGCTCCGGTCGTCGGCCAGCCCCGTCGCGTCGACGATGCCGCCGCCGATCGGGTAGAGGATGCGCGCCGGATTGCGCGGCACAACCGCCACCCGCTCGGTTTCGGTGCCGCGAATGAACCATTCGCGCCGGGCGTTCTCGATGGTCGGCTCGAACACCACCAGCGTCGACACCACGCCCAGCGGCGCCAGCGGGCGCTGTGCCGGCTGGTTACGGTGCAAGGCCCGCAGGTAGTCCAGCCCCAGCGCCGCCGCCTGGGCCGGCAGGGCCCGGCTCCCGGCGGCCCACAGGGCCAGGGTGTAGCGCTCGGAGAAGGCCGCCAGCAGCGTTTCGCGCCCGTCGGGCACGTACTGGCGCAGCGCGAAGGGCTGGAGGGTGCCGTCGGCGTCGCGCAGGGCCAGGATGTCGCCGACGATGAAGCCCGCCTCGGCCCGCAGGAGGCGGCGCTGGGGGCGCTCCGGCAGCAAGGCCAGATGCGGGGCGAGCCACTGGCCACCGCTGGCGAGGGCCCGGTACAGGCCGGCCAGCTGCATCAGGTTGAGGTCGGGCAGGCCGCTGCGGGGCGGCTCGATGTCGGCCAGGCGCAGGCGCTCGGCCAGGGCGTCGCCGGCCAGCCGGGCGACCACCTGGGCCGGTTCGGCGAGGCCTTCGGCCAGCGCGCTGCGGGCGCTGACCCACAGGCGGTCGTCGGGCGAAGTTGGCGCGTGGTTGCCGAGGGACTCCTCGAGCGGCGTGGCCGCAGTGATCTGGCGCCGCTCGATGGCCACGCCATAGGCGAAGGGCTGCAGCAGATTGCCGGCGCCGCGCAGGAGCTGCGCCTGGTCCGGCAGTGCCGGCTCGGGCGCGCCCACGTAGACCAGCACCTCGCCGCTGGCGTTGTCCACCAGCACCGCCGCCGCCTCCGGCACTCCGAGGCGCTTGAGCGCCGCCGTGAGGCTCTGCTGCAGCTCCGCGTCCAGGGTGCTGCGCAGGCGCTCGCCCGGGTGCTGGGTGGCCAGCAGCAGGCGGCCGGCATGGGGCGCCAGCTCCCAGCGCGGGCCGGTGTGCTGGCGGTCGAGACTGGCGGCGAGGCGCTGGGCCGGGGCGCAGGCGGCCGGCGCGTTGATGCGCTCGGCCAGCACGCAGGCCCGCTGGGCGACGTGCTCGGGGCGCGCATTGGGGCCCCGCAGCAGCACCGCCAGGATCAGCGATTCGGCCCGCCCGAGCTCGGTGGGCGACTTGCCGAACAGCGCCCGCGCCGCCGCATGCACGCCCTGCAGGTCGCCCCGGAAGGGCGCCAGGTTGAGGTAGGCCTCAAGGATCTGCTCCTTGGTCCAGCGCGCCTCGAGAGCCTGGGCGGCGAGGGCCTGGTCCCACTTCTGGCCGAGGGAGCGCCGCGGCATGCCACCGCGGCCGA
>JAKLKR010000472.1 GCA_023150565.1 Planctomycetota bacterium | reverse complement strand
GGCTGGGCGAACATGGCGACGCTGTCCTCGACCAGCTCGCCCAGGTCGAAGTCGATGGCCTCGAGCTCGATGTGGCCCGACTCGATCTTCGAGAAATCCAGGATGTCGTTGATGATGCCCAGCAGGTGGCGCCCCGACTGCTGGACCAGCTCGGCGTAGCGCTGCTGGGCGGGGTCGAGCCGGGAGCCGAGGAGCAGCTCGGTCATGCCGAGCACGCCGTTCATCGGGGTGCGGATCTCGTGGCTCATCGTGGCGAGGAACTCGCTCTTGGCCTGGCTGGCGGCTTCGGCCTGCTCCTTGGCCGCGCGCAGCTCGGCGGTGCGCCCCTCGACCAGCTCTTCCAGGTGTTCCCGGTGCAGGCGCAGGCTCTCGTCGCGGGCGCGGAGTTCGCCCAGCATGTGGTTGAAGCTGTCCACCAGCCGGCCGATCTCGTCCTCGCCGCTGCGCGGAATGTGGAGGTCGTAGCGCTGGGTTTCGGCCACCTCGCGGGCGGCCGCGGCGAGGCGCAGCACCGGCTCGCTGATGCGGTGCTGCAGGCGCTGGGCAGCCAGCACCGCGAGCAGCAGCACGAGCGTGCCGAGCCCGGCGGTGGTGAGGGCGTCGCGGCCAATCTGGTGCCACATGCCGGATGGGTCGACCACCATCGACAGGGTGCCCAGGGTCTCGGCGCCGTCGAGGCCGGCAGTGGTCGAGTGCAGCGCGTGGTCGAAGCGCAGGGGGCGGGTCGACAGGGGCAGGCCTTCCGCGAAGCCCTTGGGCGCGAGCCCTGCGAACACGGCCGGGTCGGCGCCGGGTGGGTAGGCGGCCAGCAGGCGCCCGTCGGGCAGCACGATGCGGGCGGCCACCACCTCGGGGTGTTCGCGCAGGCTCGCCAGGTTGACGGACGCGGCCTTCTCGTCGCCGAACACCACCGCGGCCTCGGCGTTGGCGGCCACCACGTGGGCCAGGCCGCGCAGCTGGGACATCATGGAGCCCTGCTGGCGCAGGGCGCCGGCGACGGTGAAGATGACGAGGGCCAGCGAGAGCACCGCGAAGGCCATGCCGGCCAGCATCAGCAGCAGGCGCCGGCGCAGGGACGAGGCTTTCCAGTTCATGGCGCCACCCGCCTGGCCGGCGGACTGTGTTCGGGGGGGCGCACCGCGCCGGACATTTCGGAGGGGCCGCAGCCAGGGGGCTTGTCGACGGGGGCGGGCAGGCGGGGGCGACGGGGCATTGGCTGGGCTCGGGTTCGGTGATGTCCGCCGGCGCTTCGCGGCGCGCAGTCGCCAGGAGCGCGTGTAGCCGGACCCAAGGCTTAGCGGCAGCGGGCTGGAAGGACTTTAGTCCGGCGTGGCGGGCCCCGCGGCGCGCGGCGACGGGCGCTTGCCCGAGGTGGTCCGGCTGCGTGCTTTCTGGGATTATCGTGACCGTGATATCCACGCCCTTGCCCGTAACCAGGAGTCTTCCCATGTCGGCCTTGTTCACGCCCTTCACCCTCGACGGCCTCACCCTTCCCAACCGCATCGTCATCGCGCCCATGTGCCAGTACTCGGCGGTGGATGGCAACGCCCAGGACTGGCACCTGATGCACCTGGGCAACCTGGCGCTCTCCGGGGCCGGCATGCTGGTGATCGAGGCCACCGGGGTCGAGCCGGAGGGGCGCATCACGCCGGCCTGCCTGGGGCTG
>JAKLKR010000471.1 GCA_023150565.1 Planctomycetota bacterium | reverse complement strand
GCCGCCGCCGGCTCCTCCACCAGGGCGATGCCGCTGAGGACGGCGCCGGGGCCGGCCACCAGCCCGGGCGGAGCCTGGCCCACGCCCAGGCCGCCGGCCGCCGCCGGGGCCAGGGCCTCGTCCCACGGCCACGCCGCCGGCACCAGGCGGGCGGGCTGGTCGAGGGCGCCGGGGCGGACGGTGGCCGCCTGCTGGACCTGCGCCCCACCTTCCCAGCGCTGGTTCATCGCCCCCAGGTTGAGCTGCTTGCGGCGCTCGGCGCGATTGCCGAAGGCGTTGCCGATCGAGCGCTGGAGATCGCCCAGGCGCTGGCGGTTCTCGCCGATCGCCTGCGAGGTGGAGTCGACCTTGCTCGCCAACGACCACGAGGCGCCGGCATCGCGCAGCGGGCGGGCGCCACGGCCGAGGGTGGCGAGGTGGTCCTTGAGCTCGCTGTCGAGCACCGCCAGCTGCCCTTCCAGGCGCTTGAGCCCGGATTCGTTGAGGCCGTCGACCGCCTGCAGGCGCTGGATCTCGTCGATCACCGCCTGGGCGCGGTCGGCGGCGGCGTCGACCGCATCGGCCTCGCGCAGGCTGCCGTCGCGGCGCGCCAGGCTCCAGCCGGCTGGGGCGGCCAGGCGCCAGCTGCTGGCGATCAGGCGCAGCTCGCCCAGGGCGGGCGGAGCGAAGCGCAGGCGGCCGCCGGGCTGGGCCGCGCTGCGCCAGGTCAGCACGATGCGGGTCGAGGCCTGCCCCGGCCGCAGCGGCGGGGTGGGCAGCCACAGCGCGCCGCCGGCGTCGCGGCGCACCCGCACCGCCTGGCCGTCGACCCGCGCCTCCCACAGCTCGACCCCGGCCGGCAGCAGCAGCGGCAGCTGCTGGCGGGTGCGGTTGACCACGTGCCAGCAGGCGCTGCCGCGCAGCTCGCCATCGGGCGCCGCCGTCACCGCGCCGTCGACCAGGGTGGCGAGGCCGTCGGCGCCGCCGGTGGCGGCCAGGGCCTCGCGCGCCAGGCGCAGCGACCAGTCGGCGCGCGCCGCGCTCCACAGCCAGCGCACCTGCTGGCGCGCCACCCCGTCGGGCAAGCGCGCGATCGGCTGCTCAAGCTCGGCGAGGCCGTCGGGCTCGCGCCGCACCAGGCCGAGGTCGTCCTCCTCGACCAGGGCGATCTGCTGGCGCACGCGCACGCCCTCGACCACCGGCGCGGCCAGGCGCAGGGCGCCGTCGGCGCCGGCGGGCAGGTCGAGCTCGAGGTCGACCGCGAGCGCGGCGGCGCTGGGCGCGGCCCAGGCCAGGTGCAGGCGCTGGCCATCCTGCTTCCAGCCGCCCAGGCCGGGACCGCCGACCGCCACCAGGCGGGCGCCCGCCGGCAACGAGAGGTCGAGGCTGCGCAGCGCGCCCTGGTCGGGCTCGGCCGCCAGGTGCAGCGACCAGCGCACCCCGTCGCGGCCGAGGATGAGGTAGTGCGAGAGGGTGGCGGCGGCCTGCAGCGCGTCGTCGGCCAGGCGCAGCACGGGGGCCGCCCCCGCCGGGAGTTCTGCGGCGGCGCGCCAGCGCTCGCCGGCGGCGAGCAGGGCGCCGCGCGCCAGCTCCTGCGCCACCTGCTCCGGCGGCAGCGCGCGCGCGCCGTCGGCGTCGAGCTGGACGCGGGCGGCACCGGCATCGGCCACCGCCAGGCGCAGCCGGCCG
>JAKLKR010000470.1 GCA_023150565.1 Planctomycetota bacterium | reverse complement strand
CACGCGGCCTGTTCGATGTGACCTCCTCGACCGCCTCGGTCGACCAGGCGATCAACGGGCAGATCAGCCAGCTGAAGGCGCGGCTGCGCGCCCGCCGGCGCATGTGGACTCTTCTGGCGGTGGTCCTGGCCCTGGCGGCGGCGGCGGGCGGGGTGGCCTGGGTGATGTCCCAGCGGCCGCCTGCAGCCCCGGCCGGAGAGCGTCCGTGAGCGGCTCGTCCGGGCCGGGACGTCGTCCGGGGCTGCCTGATCGCCCCGGGGCGGTGGCGCCTCCGGCCAATGCCGTGCGCTGCCCGCGTTGCCGCGCCGCCCTCGCCCACACCCCGCCACCCGGGGCCTGGGCCACCTGCGATGCCTGTGCCCATCGCTGGCTGCCGGCACCGCAGGCGGGTCCGGTGGCGGCCCCGGTGGCCCCGGCGGCCCCGGTGGCCCCGGTGGCTTCGCCGCAGCCGCCGGCTGGTCCGGTGGCCCAGCCGTTGGCTCCCCCGCTGGCGGGCAAACGTGATCTCGGCGGCACCTTCGGCAGCGATGAATACCAGCCGGGCGAGCCCGGCACCGAGGCCCAGCGCGGGCATGCCCTGACCCAGCGTGTGCCGGGAGAGAGCTCGCGCCCGGCGGGTGACGGTTCACGCGGCGCCGGTACGCCGGCCGCCCGGCCGGCGACCCCGGCGGCGGCCAGGCAGCCGGTGCGTCCGGCGCCGCCGACGCTCGATTCCGGCCTGTTCGACCGTCTCGAACAGGAGGCGCAGTCGGCTCGTTCGCGGCTCGCCACCGTCCCCGAGATCACCTTCGATGCCAATGGCGGCCCCGGCGACCAGCGTCCGCACAGCGATCACGCCCTGGTGGCATCCTGTCCGGTGTGCGGCCATTCCTTCGCCCGCGGTGGATCCGGATCGCAGCGCTGTCCGCAATGCGGCACCGGCTTCGACGAGCAGGGCGGGCGGGTGACGGTGTCGTCGCCCGGCGATGCCGCCGATCCGCTCATCGGCCGTACCATGGCCGGCTGCCTGATCGACCGCAAGCTGGGCGAAGGCGGCATGGGCTCGGTCTACCACGCCAAGCAGCTCAGCCTCGACCGCTCGGTGGCGGTGAAGATCCTCCCCCCCGACCTGGCGCGCAACAAGGGCTTCATCCACCGCTTCGAACGCGAAGCCAAGAGCCTGGCCCGCATCAACCACGCCAACATCCTGCACATCTACGACTTCGGCGAGGATCCGCAGCTCGGCTTGTACTACATGATCATCGAGTTCGTGGACGGCTGCGATCTCGGCGAGATCCTCAACAAGCGCGGCGCCATCGGCCAGGTCGAGGTCATGGACATGCTGCGCCAGGCCCTGTGCGGGCTGGAGCAGGCGGCGGAAAAGGGCGTCATCCACCGCGACCTCAAGCCCGACAACGTGATGATCGCCAAGACCGGCGAGGTCAAGGTCTCGGACTTCGGCCTGGCCAAGGGTTCGGGCACCGAGATCGGGGTGACCGCGGTCGGGGTGCGGGTCGGCACCCCCGCCTTCATGAGCCCGGAGCAGTGCGACGGGGTCGAGGTCGATTTCCGTTCCGACGTCTACAACCTCGGCTGCACCGCCTTCCTGTGCCTGACCGGCCGGCTGCCCTTCGATGGCGACACCCCGTTCGCCATCATGCTCAAGCACAAGGCCGACCCGGTGCCGTCGGCGCG
>JAKLKR010000046.1 GCA_023150565.1 Planctomycetota bacterium | reverse complement strand
CGTAGGCGCGGCGCGCGCTGCCGGCGTCGGCGGCGGTGGCGCCGGGCGCGAGCAGGCCGAGGGCGGCGGCGCAGGCCTCGCCGGCGTCGGCCAGGGTGTCGGCGGCATCGGCGCCCGGCACCCCGTCGCGCAGCCGGCGCACCCCGCCCAGCAGGCGGCCGAGGCCGGCGCCCAGGCGGTGGCAGCCGGCGGTACGCGCGCCGTGCAGGGCGCGCAGCAGTTCGGCCTGGACCACCGTCCCGGCGGCGGTGGCGCCGGTCGCCAGCAGCAGGCCGACCGCCTCCAGGGCGTGTTCGGCGGCGGCGCAGCGATCCGCGCCGACCGGACCGGCGTCCGTCGCTGCCGGCGCTGGCGTGACGGCCGGTTCCGTCTCCGCCGGCGCGAGCATCGTCAGGCAGGCCAGCACATGCAGGCAGCGGGGCGACAGCAGGCACGAGCAGCGGATCTGCGCCTCGTCGGCCAGGACGGGCCCATGCAGCGCCACGCGGGTGTCATGGTCGACCGTCACCGTGCAGACGGCGCCATCGTCGGCCCAGGTCCAGTCCGCGGCCAGGCGCGGATCCTGGTCGAGCCGGCGGCGCAGGCGGGCGGGGGCGGCGGCGAGCAGGCGGGCGGCCAGCGCAGGGGCGATGGAAGGACGGGTCATCGCAGCTGCTCCGCCACCCAGCGCGCGACCTGCTGCGGGGACAGCGCCGCCACCGGCATGCCGCAGGCCGCCACCTGGGCGGCGACGCCGGCGTGGTAGCGCGGAGCGCCGTGGGCGTCGAGGGCGGCCATGCCCAGCAGGCGCGCGCCGGTGGCGCGCAGGGCGCGCACCTCGCCCAGCAGTTCGCCCACGCTCACCCCCTCCTCGAAGTCCGACACCAGCACCACCAGGCTGCGCGCCGGCACCCGCAGCAGGTCGCGGGCGCGGCGCAGTCCCGGCCCCAGGCGGGTGCCGCCGCCGATACGCACCTCCAGCAGCAGCTCGAGCGGGTCGTCGACCCGGCCGCTCAGGTCGATGACCTCGGTGCTGACCGCGAGGAAGCCCACCGACAGCGCCGGCAGGCCGGCGAACACCGCGGCCAGCAGCGCGCTGTGGATCGCCGAGGCCTCCATCGAACCGGACACGTCGACCACCAGCACCAGGTGCCAGTCCATCTGCCGGCGGGCGTGGGCGAGGAAGCGCAGGCGGCGGATGGCCAGGCGGGGGCCGTCCTCGCCCGGCCGCACCTGGTCGAGGTTGGCGCGCACGGTGGCGCGCAGGTCGAGGCGGGGCGAGCGGCGGCGGGTGGCGCGGGCGACGCCCAGGCCCGACAGGCTGGGGCGCAGGGCGGTGGCCAGGGCCGCCGCCAGCGCCTGCACCAGGCGCCGGGCCAGCCGGCGCAGATGCTCGGCGCTGCCGGCGGGCAGACCGCCGCGCAATGCCAGCACCCGCTCCAGCAGCGCCACCGAGGGGGTGGCGCTGGCGGGGTCCAGCAGCTCGAGCGCCGCCGGGGTGGTGAGGGCGCGGTCGGCCGCCACCTCCTCGCGCAGATCGCCGCCGAACAGGGCGGCGATCTCGTCGCCCCAGCTGCGCACGTCGGGGTCGGGAGCCCCGTCGCCGCCGCCCGCCGCGGCCTGGCCGGAGCCCTCGCCCGCCCCCTGCCCATAGCACTGCTCGAGCGCGTGCGCGGCGCGCAGCACCAGGGCCGGGGCGCTGCGCGGCCGGCCGAGGATGAGCCGCCAGCGGTCGGCGCGGCCGATCGCACCGGCAGCCTGTGGCGGCGGCGGTTCCGCGGCCGCCGGAAGCGGGCCGGGCGCTGCGCAGGCTGGCCCCGCCAGCCGGGCCACCGCGGCATCGGCGGCGGCATCGGCGGCGCCCCAGGCGGCGAGCAGCAGCGGATCCTGGGCCAGGCTGCCGGCGCGCGCGCCGGGGGCGAAGCAGGCCAGCACCGCCTCCAGCAGCCGTTCGCGCGCCGCCGGGGCGATGATCAGGGCGCCGGCGCGCAAGGCCGGCAGCCGGGCCAGGAAGGCGGCATCCGTGGCTGCAGCCAGCCGGGCGTCAGCCTCGGCCAGGGCGGCGGGATCGGCGGCCAGCAGGCTGTCGGCGGCGAGCAGCAGTCCGGCCCAGCGCGCGCGCAGCCGGGCCCGGCCGGCGGTGTCCAGGGCGCCGTCGATCCAGCCGCCCAGGGCGGTGCCGATGGCGCTGCCGGGCAGCTCGCCCAGGCGCACCAGCAGGCCGAGGGCCGCGCCCTGCATCAGCGGACCGCCGCCAGCGTGCAGGCGGCGCAGCGCCCAGCGCAGCCGCCCGTCGCCCGGCGCGTCGTCGCCGGCGGCGCTCCACCACGCCCACAGGTCGAGCAGCGCGACCACGTCGGCGGGGCGGTCCGAGCCCGCCAGCCCATCCAGGCAGCGCTCCGCGGCCAGCACCAGGGGCTCGGGTCCGACCCCGGCCGGCAGCGACCAGGCCGGCAGCACCAGGCCCGGCCGCATCACCGGCGCGGCCGGCAGGCCGGGCTCGTGGCCGCGGCGCAGGCGCTGGAGCAGGGCCATGGCGGCGACCAGGGCTTGCAGTCGGGCGCTGGCGAGGAAGGCCGGATCCAGCAGGCGGGCGAGCAGGCCAGCGACCACCGTCCCGAGGCCGCAGCTGGCGGCCAGCGCCGTCAGCTGCGGCAGGCGTTCGGGGTCCTCGGCGGCGACCCGCAGGCGCTGGCCCAGCTCGCCCGCTGCGGCCTGGGCGAGGTCGGCGCCGTGGACGGCGGCGGCCGCCAGGGTGGCGGCGGTGGCGGCGGTCCAGCGCAGCGACCAGGACTGGCCGAGCAGTTCGGCGCCGCCCGCCGCCGGTCCGCCGTCGTCGCGCCGGCCGTAGACCACCCCGAGCAGGTCGAGGCGTGCGAGCGTCACCGCGCGCAGCCGGTCGAGGTCGGAACGCAGGGGATCGAGACGCAGCGCGCGCGCCTCCGCCTCGAGCTGCGCCGGTCCGGGCAGGGCGAGATCGGCCAGCAGCGCCTCCACCGCCGGCTCCAGGCCCGAGCGCGGGCAGCCGGGCGGCAGGGCGCCGCGGCGGTCGCCCACCAGCTCGCGCTCCAGCGCCTCCGCCAGCGCCCGCCCGGGGCCGAGCAGTTCGCCGCGCGCGAGCACGCTCTGGGCCGCCTCCACCAGCTCGCCACGGCCGGCGGCGGGCAGGCCGCGCAACCGCGCCAGGTCGCGCGCCAGGCGCACCAGTTCGCGGGCGTCGCTGGTCGAGGCCTGGTGGCCGCGGGCGCGCAGCCGGCGGCACACCGCCACCGCGGTGGCCGCCAGGCCGGCGTCGAGGGAGTCGGCGTCGGCGGCGGCCCAGGCCAGCTGCTGCCAGGCGGGGTCGCGGATGCCGGCGCCGTAGCCGGCGCGCTCGTCGAGCTGGGCGAAGGTGAAGGGGATGAGCGCGGTGCGCGAGGCCGCCGCGGCCGGGGGCGGTTCCCCGTCGCTGGCGGCGTCCGGCAGCAGCGCGGCGGCATGGAAGGAGCCCACCACCGCCACCGCCCGCTCGCGCCCCAGCTGGTCCAGCCGTCGGCGCATCCATGCCTCGCGCGCCTGGTCGCGGGCGCCGGGCGGGGCCTCGCGGCGCCAGGCCTCGCCCACCGCCAGGGCGGCGACGCGCAGCTCCTCGGGATCGCGGCCGAGGGCGGGGGATTCGACCAGGCGGTCCCACCAGGCGACCGCGTCATCGACCCCGGCGCGGTGGTGCAGCCGGCGGTGGAGGCCGCCGTCGCCGCCCTCCCGCTCCGCCAGCCCCGTCCGCCGGTCGGTGGGCAGGTCGATGCCGTGCACCGGCACCCGGTGGAGGCGGGCCCAGCGCAGCGCCGCCAGCTCGGGCGAGAAGTCGGCGAAGGGCAGGAAGCACAGCCCGCTGCCGTCCGGCGCCACCGCCGACAGCGCCACCGGGGCGCGGGTGGCGGGATCCGCCAGCCAGGGCAGCCAGGGGTCGAGGTCGCCGGGCAGCTCGATCAGCAGGATGCGCGGATCCAGGCGGTCGAGCAGCAGCGGCAGGGCGCGCGCCAGCGCCGCCGAATGGTGGCGGACGCCGATCAGCGCCGGCCGGCGGCAGGCGGCGAGCCGGCCGGCCACGCCGTCTGGCGCGAAGCTATCGCCCATGGCCGTGAGGAACCGCGCGGATCGCAGGACATGGCAGACGCGCCCCTGGGACCGCCGGGCTCCAGCCCGGCGATCCGTCCAGCTGCCGGGCTGGAGCCCGGCGGTCCCAGGGAAGAGCGCGCCGAGCGTGCCTGCTGCTGCTCACCCCTCGAGCTCGCCGCGCAGCTCGGCCAGGCGCTGCCAGGTGCGCGCGCCGGCCTCGGCGCGTCGGCGCACCACCGAATCCCAGTAGGCGAGCAGGCGGCCGCGGTCGTCCGGCTCGTCCTTGAGCACGGTGCCGAGCAGGTGCCCGGGGACCAGCGACAGGGGATCGCGCTGCGAGGGGAAGTAGGCGGTCTGGCGGGCGATGGCGGCGGCCGCGGCCACGCATTCGGCGGTGCTCATCACCGTGCCCGGCTTCTCCACCGCCCAGCCTTCGGCGCTGCGCCCGTCGCGCAGGTCGCGGAAGGCGGTGACCAGCGCCTCGACCACCGCTGCGTCGAGCGGCATGTCGGCGCCGGTGCGCGCCAGCAGGGCGGTGGCCTGGGCGCGCACCAGGGCGCATTCATCGGCGGCGGAGGCGATCGGCGGCACCACCTCGAAGTTGAAGCGGCGCTTGAGCGCGGCCGACATCTCGCTCACCCCCTTGTCGCGCAGGTTGGCGGTGGCGATGAGGTTGAAGCCGGGCGCGGCGTGCACGGTGGCCTCGCCACCCAGCTCGGGGATGGCCAGGCGGCGCTCCGAGATGATCGACACCAGCGCGTCCTGCACCTCGGGCAGGCAGCGGGTGACCTCCTCGATGCGCGCCAGCCGGCCGCTGCGCATGGCCTCCAGCACCGGCGAATCCACCAGCGCCTCGGGGCACGGCCCGCGCGCCAGCAGGAGGGCGTAGTTCCAGCCGTAGCGCAGCTGCTCCTCGCTGGTCCCGGCGGTGCCCTGCACGGTCAGCGCCGAGCTGCCGCAGATCGCGCTCGCGAGCAGCTCCGAGAGCATGCTCTTGGCGGTGCCCGGCTCGCCCACCAGCAGCAGGGCGCGCTCGCCGGCGAGGGTGACCACCGCGCGCTCGACCAGCGCGCGCGGACCGATGAACTTCGCCGCGATGGCGCGCGGTTCGGCGGCGCAGCCGGCAGGCACCGCCAGGCGGTCGCCGTCGCTGCCCATGATGAAGCGCACCACCAGCGCGGGCGACAGGCGCCAGCCGGGCGGGCACGGGCCGCGGTCGATGGCGCGCAGGAAGTCCAGCTCGTCGGCCCAGGCCTGCTCGGCGGTGGGCTGCTGCCGGACCGGCGGCGTGGCTGCCGGCTCCTTGGTTTTCCTGCTCATCGCACCTCCTCGTAGCACGGGGCGTCGCCGGCCGCCACTCGTGCCCAGGCGGCGGCGTAGAGCGCGCCCAGGCTGGTGGTCGGCAGCAGCGGTCCGTCGGGCAGGACCAGCGCCGCCTTGCGCCGCTGGCCGCCGTGCAGCGGCAGCTTCCAGGTCTCGAGCGGCAGGTAGGGATCCTTGAGATCCTCCCAGCCGCCGGGCAGGAAGCGGCTGCGGCCGGCGCCGCGCCGCCTGGCCGCCAGCAGCAGCTTGCGGGCGGTGCAGGCCGCCAGGGCGGCCTCCAGCCGCGCCTCGTCCCAGCCCAGGGCGCCGCGCAGCAGGGCGTCGGTTGGCTCGGCCAGGGCCAGCACCATCAGGTAGGCCGCCGCCGCGTCCTCGTCCAGCTTGAAGCGGCGCGCCACAGCCGCGACCGTCGCCGGCGCGCTCAGGCGCGGATCGGCATCGCGGCCGCCGGGTGGCAGCCCGGCGCCGCCGAGACGGGCGAGCAGGGCGCGCCAGGGCGCCGAACGCCACGCCACCACCAGCCGGGCGGGCCAGGACGCGAGCCGGTGGTCCTCCTCGCCGGGCTCGGCCAGGGCGAGGAAGCGCGCACCGTCGGCCTCGCTGCGCACCTGGTGCGGGTGCAGGGCGAGAGCGTTGTTGTCCTCGCAGCGCATCATCACCAGCTGGCCGTCGTCGCGCAGTTCGCCTTCCTTGCCGCCTTCGGCGACCTGGCGCCCGCGGGCAGCGCCGAGCTGGTCCCAGGTCTGCTCGAAGCGCCGCCACAGCGGGTGGTCGCAGCGGTACATCTCGCCCAGGGTCAGCACGGTGCCGGGATCGTCGAGGGCGCGGTCGAGGTGCGGCACCAGGGCGGACAGGGCCAGCGCCGAGGGCGAATCCCAGGGCTGGTGCAGGTGGACCTCGCGCGCCGCCCACCAGGCGGCGGCGAGCAGGTCGGCGGTGAAGGCGAGGCCCTCCCCGCGGCGGTCGAACGTGATGTCCCACGCTCCGCTGCGCCCCGCCGCCAGGCGCAGCTCCGGCGCCCCGGCGCGGAACACCGGCGTCCCGGCCAGGGCCGCGGCGCAGGCCTGCTGCAGTTCCGCCGGCGCCGGGCGGCGGGTGGTGGCCGGCAGCGCCGCCGTGGCGCCGCCCTTCCACGCCGCCGCCAGGCGCCCGATCGGCCCCGGCTGGTCCAGCTGCCACAGCCCGGCGGGATCGTCGCCCACCAGGGCGGCGACCAGGGCCATCGCCCGCTGCTGGCCGTCGGCGTTGAGGTGGTCGCGCGCCGCCACCGCCTCGGCCAGCTTTAGGCCCAGGCGCTCGCGCAGCTCCTTGGGCAGGAAGTTGTGCTCGTAGGACTCCAGGCCGGGCAGGCCGGCCAGCAGCAGGGCGACCATGCCGCGTTCGCCGCCCACCTGCGCGGTGACGCGATCCACCAGGGCGGCGGTGGGCGGCGGCGGGGGTTCGCGCCGGAGCGCCGCCTGCCAGGCTTCCAGGCGGGCCCTGGTAGGCAGCGGCAGATCCTCCACCGCGGTGAAGGGGCAGGCGGCCAGGCCGCGGACCACCCCGTCAGGAGCGTATTCCACCAGGGTGGCGTCGTCGGAATAGGTGTGGCCGGCGATCAGGAAGGCGTTGCCCGCCTCCCACCCGCCGCCGAGCAGCGAGCCGTAGCCGGCCTTGACGAGGGCGAAGGGCGGCTTGGCGCGGTCGATCCGACACGAACCGGTGCGCCAGCGCCCCGGCAGGTCGCCCAGGCCGCTGGCCGCCAGGGTCTCGCAGAAGGCGGCCAGGATCCCGCGCTGGTCGCCGATCTGGCGGCGGGGATTGCCGGTGCCGCCGCCTGACACGATCTGGAAGCAGGCCAGATCGAGCCGGCGGAGGTGGTTCCAGTCGGCGAAGGGAGCGACCAGGCGGTCCTTTCCCGGACCGGCGCGCAGGGCGGCGGCCAGGCGGTGCAGGGCCGCCGCCGGCCGGGCCTGGCGGTCGCCGGCGCTCAGACCGAGCAGGTTGCAGGCCACCCCGACCTGCTCCTCCTGCGCGGCATCGGTCGCCACTCCGTCCTCGCCCAGGGCGGCGAGGCGGCGGTGGATGAGCGCCGCCTGGGCGGCGCTGGCGGCGACCGCGGCGGGCAGGCGCGGGTCCTGGTGGCCGGGGAGCAGGCCGGCGGCCTGCTCGGCGAGGCGGGGCGGCACCGCGGCGGGCGGGGCCTCGTCATCGTCGTCTGCGTCCCCGGCCTGCTCGGGCAGCTCCGCCAGCGCGGTGGCCAGCAGGGCGGCGGCATCGCCGTCCTGGAAGCGGCGCAGCAGGGCCGAGGCGGCGGGATCGCGCACCTGCATCGCCGGCCAGCACTCGGCGGGGATGGGGCAGGGCTGGCCCGGGCTCCAGGCGGGATCGGTGAGGCTGCTCACCCAGCCCTCGGGACTGCGGATGCGGGTGCTGCCCCAGTCGCGTTCGAGCAGGCGCGGCCTGCCTTGCAGGTCGCCGGGCCAGCGCAGCAGCGCCACCGGATGGCGCGACGGCCCGCGCCAGGAGCTGCCATCGAGGGCCTCGACATGGACGCCCTCGGCCACCGTCTCGGCGCGCAGGCCCACCAGGCCGTCGCGGCCGCACACCACCGCCCCGGCGCCGGGATGGGGATGGAGCGAGCTGCGCGCGAGGTCGAGGGTGCGGCCGGGGCCGGTCCAGGCCTCGAAGAACGCCGGCAGGCTGGCGCGGCCGAGATCGCCGGTGGCGGGATCGAGCTCGTGCAGGCTGCGGTCGTCGCCGATGGTCCAGAGGGTGCGCCCGTCGCCCACCACGCGCCGGGCGTCGAACGGCGGCCGCGCCTCGCCCGCGCGCCAGGCGCGGCGGCCGGTGCAGGTGCCGCCGTCCGGCAGCTCGATCTGCACCCCGCTGTCGCGGACGTGGAGGTACTCCTTCAGCTCGTGGTGGACCTGCGGCTCGTGCGACCACGAGAAGGCCCGGTTCTGCCAGTCGAGCGACCAGGCGTGGAGCAGCCGGCCGCCGCGGTAGAGCACCGCCATGGTGGTGGCCTTGGCCGGCCGCGACAGGTCGCAGGCCAGCACGGTGCCGGCGGGGCCGACCACCTCGGCGCGCACGCCGTTGTGCACCACCAGGAAGGGCGCCAGGCCGGTCACCGCGGGCAGGCCGGTGTCGCCATGCAGCCGCGGATCGGGCTGGCGGCGCAGGCGGGCCACCGCGGCCTCGAGGGCCGGCCAGCCCAGCTCGTCGACCAGGCCGCCGCGCAGCGAGCGGGCCAGGCAGTCCGCCAGCGGCAGGGCGCGCACCTGGGCCACCAGCTCGGGCAGGGCGGCGCGCAGCGGCGGCAGCAGGTTCTTCTCCAGCCAGGTGGCGAGCTCCAGCGCTCCCGGCAGGCCGCCGCGCGCGGCCTCGGAGATGGCCTCGGCCACCAGTTCGCGCGCCAGCGCCAGGGTGGCGGGCGCCTGCACCAGCACCGCCACCGTCGGCGGTTCGTCGAGGGCGCCCAGCACCGCTGCGCGCAGCCGTGGGCGGAATCGCGGATCGGCGGCGGTGCGCTGGGGATCGCGGCCCTGCGCCGGGTGGTCGCCCGCCTCGCGCCCGGCCCAGGTCGCCAGGTGGATGCGCGTGTGCTCGGGCGGATCGGCGAGTGGGATGCCCAGCTCCAGGGCCAGTTCGACCAGCGACAGGTCGACCAGGTGCTCGCCCGCCAGCTGGAGGGGGACGCCGGCGGCGATGAGCGCCGGCGCCAGGCGTTCGCTCAGCACGAACGCCGCCGGTGCCGGCTTGAGGTAGCCGTCGGCGCACAGCCGGGCCATGCGCTCGAACCAGGGTCCGGCGGCGACCGGCGTGCCGTCGGCCAGGCGGCCGGCCGCGATCGGCTGCACCAGGTCCCAGTCCAGCAGCCAACGCGCCCAGGTGCCATACCACCCCGGCTTGCCAGGCGGGGTGGGGGCGAGGTCGATCAGCCGGCCGGCCCAGGTGGGGTCGGCGGCCAGGCGGTCGAGGGCGGGCTTGGCCGCGGTCCAGAAGGCCTCGGGCGCCTGGCGCACCGCCGGCAGCGGCAGCAGATCGGCGAGCAGGCGCACCCGCTCCACCTCCGGGTCGGCCTTGGCGGCCCCGGCCATCGCCAGCAGGTGGTCGAGCATCGCCCCCCAGGGCGGCATGCCGCCCTGGCAGCGCTTGAGGCAGAGGTCGCGGAAGCCCGTCCACGCCGCCGCCGCGCCGTCGCGCTTGGCGCACATGCGCGCAAAGTCCTCCAGCACCTTGATCGACACCGCCCCGCGCAGGGCGAATTCGAGCATCGAGGCGCGCTGCGCGGCGAGGTCGACGCGCAGGGAATGGACCTGCTCGGCCGCTCGCGCCTGCGAGAACGCGCGGCTGGCGTAGGTGCTGTTGCCGGCCTCGCTGAAGGTGCGGCCGACCTCCTCCCAGTAGGACGGCAGGAAGTGGGCGGTGCTGCGCCCGAGCTGCTTGGCGATGGCGTCGTAGGATTCCCAGGCGTGGCCGGGCTTGGAGCGCACCCGCCGGCCGGCGGCCTTCATCTCCTTCACCACCGCGAGGGCGTGGCGGGCGTGCCTGGGGTCGTTGAGCAGCGCCCAGGCCGGGAAGCCGGGGGCGCGGCGCACCGCCTGCGCCACCGCCGGCACCACGGTGGGCGCGGCGAAGCCGAGGAAGCCCATCACCAGGTCGTCGCCGGCGGCGGTGCCGGCAGGGGTCAGCTGCACCACCGGGTCGGTCAGCACCGGGTGGCGGTAGACGCGCGCGTCGATGGCGTCGGTGGGCAGGTCGCGGCCATGCCCGGTCGCGGGTGGCAGCAGGGCCCCGGCGCGCAGCAGGCGGTCGGCGGTGGCGGCGGAAGCGGCGGGAGCGGTGGCGGCCATGTCAGGACTCCTGCTCCGCGACCTTGCGCTTGGCGTAGAGCGCGGCGGCCATGCGCATGCCCTCGCTGTAGGCGATGGGGCCGACCTCGCCCAGGGTGAGCGGACGGTCGTCGGCGCCGCTCCAGGTCAGCTCGCCGGTGGTGGTCGGCGATTGCGGGTCCTCGGCGCCGATCCAGTAGCTGGCGCGCACCTCGCCCGTGCCTTCCAGCACGGTGCAGGTGGCGTAGCCGCCGCGCACCGGATAGCCGAGCTGGCGGCAGCGGCCGCAGACGTGGGCCAGCATCTCGAACTCGGCGTTGGCGAAGCGGGTGACGGCGGTGTCGCCGGGACGATCAGCGGTGCGCTCGTGGACCTCGCGCAGCAGCTGCTGGACGCCCTGGCGCAGGCCCAGCTCGGCCGCCAGCTGCCGCCAGTCGTCGCGCTCGCCCAGCAGCACCGGGTGCGGCAGCACCATCGCCGCCGCCGCCAGCCAGCGGGTGTCGCCATCGAGGGTGACGATGCCGATGCCGCGCCCGGCCTCGGCGCCGCGCAGGAAGCCGGCCTGGCGGCGGTCGGGGGCGCCGAGGGCGTCGGCGGGCCGCACCACGGTGTTCTCGAGCGCCGCGCGCCAGGCCGGGTCCTGCCACACCGCCGTCACCACCGCCGCCGGCACCGGCAGCGAGCGCAGCATCCAGGCATCGGCCGCCGCCAGGCAGTCGCGGCGGTGCTCCTCCAGCCAGTCGGCGAGGGCTTCCAGCTGCTCGGCGGCGGGCGAGGCCGCCGCCTTGGGCGGCACCGAGGCCAGCTCCTTGCCGGCCGGATTGCGGCAGACCAGCCGGCCCTCGCGCAGGGTGACGGCATAGCCGCCATCGGCCGGCAGCCAGCCGTCGCCGGCCGGCGCCTGGGGGGCGGCGGCCACGGTCCGTCTGCCGGCGGGCTTGGCGGGCCTGGCCGGTTTGACGGACTTGGCGGGCTTGGCCGACGGGGCTTCCGCCTTGGCGGCAGGCTTGCTGCGCGGCTTTCCGGTGGGACGGGCCATGGACTGCCTCCTGGGCGGATGCCGGCACGGATCCGGCGCATACTTGCCGGTGCCGAGGTCTGTCCAGATGGCACCGCCCGTGTCCCCACCAGGGATGTCAGTGGGAGATCCCCCACTCAAGCGGCGGTCAGGATGAACAGGATCGGCTGCGCCGACAGGATGGAAACCTGCTCCCGCATCCTGTCCGCCACAGGCGGATCCTGTTCATCCTGACCAGGTCCGGGTGGGCACCTCCGCCCTACTTGCGCTTCCCCGCCGCCTCCAGCTCGGCCACCAGGGTCTTCTGGTCGGGGATGATCGAGATGAACTTCTGCTGCCCGTCGATGCAGATGGTGGGCAGGTTCTGCACCCCGAGCTTGACCAGCATGCCGATGCCGGCGCGGTTCTTGATCTTGTGCTCGCGCACCACCACCGTGCGGCCCTTGCACAGCGCCGCCGCCTGGTTGGCGGCCGCCATCATGTACTGGCAGGGGGCGCAGCTCTCGCTGTCGAGGGTGATGCAGTCGACGATCACCGCCTGCTCCTGGGCGTAGTCCGGCAGCTTGATGTCGTCGAAGGTGTCGGTGGCGGCCGCGGCGGTGGCGGTGCGCGCCACCTCGCGCTGGTAGCTGTCCCAGGCCAGTTGGCCGGCGGCGGCGACGTTCTTCGCCGGGGTGTTGAAGGGCAGGTCGCAGCCGGGGGCGAGCACGAAGCCGGTGGTCCCGCCCACGTCCAGGCAGCGCAGGGCGTCCTGGCGCGCGGCGGCCTCGTCGCCCAGCAGCAGCACCACCGTGAGCTTGAGGTTGCCGCCGAACGAGCAGCCGCACTTGAGCGCGGTGTCGCGCAGCCTGGCGAGGTCGATGTTCTCGTCGACCGAGACGTTGTCGCCGCCGCTGGTGCAGAGGTTCTCGAGGTTCCGGGTGGCGTCGCCGCACACGAAGATCGACGACAGGCCGCCACGGGCGCGGATGTCGGCGGTGAGGTCCTTGAGCACCGGGGTGACGAACGACTTGTAGTGGCGGGGCGAGATCTGCGACAGCATGGGGTCGACGATCGCCACCACGTCGCAGCCGTGGCGCAGGTACTCGGCCGCGACCGCCTTGGCCACCCCACCGCACCACGCCACCAGCTCCTGGATCTTCTCCGGGTCGTCGGCCATCTGCAGGAACAGGCCGTTGCCGAGCAGGTGGGTGGCGAGGGTGAAGGGGCCGCAGATCAGGCCGTAGAGCGCGATGCCGTCGCCGACCTGGGCGCGCATGCGCCGGGTGGCCTCCCACGCCAGCGGGAAGCGGCCCTTGCCGGCGTCGAAGGCGGGCAGGTCGGCGAGCGACCAGGACTCGCGCCCTTCGAGCGGGTGGGTCTTGACCGAGGGCGGGCCGTCGGCGCTCCAGTGCAGCTCGCAGCCCAGCACCTCGGCCTCCATCTGCAGGTCGAAGAGGATGGGCAGGCCATCCGGCTGGTAGAGTTCGATCGCCTTGCTCAGCCCCTGCACCACCAGGTCGGCCGAGGTCAGGTAGTGCTGGGCGTTGCGGTTGATCAGGAAACCGCCGTGCGCCCCCACGAAGGGGAGCCAGGGTGTGCGATCCACCTGCTTGCGCAGCAAGGCGTTGCGGATGCGGTCACGTCCGTTCATGGGAACTCCTGATAGGCATCCACCCTAGTCCAGGGGCGTGGCATCCACCATGCCGGGCCCACGCCCGGCCATGCCTTTTCCGCTCATGCGCGCCGCCACCCTGGACCCATGGCCGAATTCGTCCTGCGCCAGGACTTCCAGCCCTACCCCAGCGGGCCGTTCGACGCCGAGCGCGCGCGCCTGCTGGCGGCGCTGGCGGTGGCGGAGGTGTCGGTGGTGTACTACGCCTGCACCCCGTCCTGGCGCATCCCGCGCCGGCCCCTGCGCACCGACCTGATGCTCTACGTGGTGGTGGGTGCCGGGACGGTCGAGATCGACGAGCGCCGGCTGGAGATGGGCCCCGGCGACCTGGTCTACGGCCGCGCCGGGGCCCGCCTGGGCGCGACCTCCTCCAGCCTCGACACCCTCCATCTCATCATCATCAACCTGCGCCCCACGGTGGCGGGTGGCATGCCCCTGGCCGAGGCCCTCGGGCTTCCCGACCTGGTTGCCCTGGGGCCCGGGCATGCGGTCGAGAAGATGCTCTTCGAGGCCTGCCGCGAGCAGGCCCTGCACCCGCCAGGCTGGGAGCGCGGCACCGAGGCGGTGGCGGTGCGCGTGCTGCTGGAGGTGGTGCGCCGCGACCCCCGGCTGGGTGCGCCGGTGGGCGGCGGGCGCGACACCGGTGCGCTCGAGCGCCTGCTGCCGGCGCTTGAGGCGATGCGCCAGGATCTCGCCAGCCCGCTGCCGGTGGGCGAGTTGGCGGCGCGCTGCAGCCTGTCCGAGGCGCAGTTCCGCCGCATCTTCCACCGCGCCCTCGGCCAGTCGCCGGTGCAGCACCTGCGCCGCCTGCGCATCGACGAGGCCTGCCGGCTGCTGGAGTCGACCCGCCTGCCTCTGCACGAGATCGCGCGCCAGGTCGGCTACGCCGAGCCGGCGTTCTTCCAGCGCACCTTCGCCGAACTGGTGGGCGAGCCCCCCGGCCACTGGCGCGACCGCCGCCGCCTGGGTGGGTTTAGTTAGGCCCGTCCGGCACCCCTGACGATGACGGTCAGGATGGGCAGGATCCGCCTGCGGCGGACAGGATCGGAAACGCCATCAAGAGAGTCATCATCCTGTCGGCGAAGCCGATCCTGTTCATCCTGACAAGATCCTGGAAGGGTTGAGCCCTTTCCTCGTGGCGTCGTGGCGGTGAACCCTCTTCGCTCCCCCGTCTCAATGCACCCCGGCATCCCCCGCGGCGGCGGCGAAGGCCACCGGGCAGCCGTCGAAGCTGGCCAGGGCGGGCAGGTAGCCGGCCCCGATGGCGGTGCTGGAGGCGGGCAGGTAGTGGCAGATCAGCGAGCGGCGGAAGCGCGTGGCCGAGGTGTTCGGCAGCGAGCCGTGCACCACCTGGCCGTTGAAGAACAGCACGTCGCCCGCCGCCAGCTCCGGCGCCACCCGTTCGCAGCCGGGCGGGATGTCGACGTGCTCGCCCGCCATCGAACGGCTGAGATCGGCGGCGGTCGGGCGCTGGGTCGGCCAGCGGTGCGACCCGCGCGCGACCTGAAGGCCGCCGTTGCCGGCGTCGGCGGGATCGAGGGCGATCCACGCCGCCATGCAGGTGCCGGGCGCCACCCGCAGGTAGTAGTTGTCCTGGTGGAAGTCCTGCCCGCGCGCGCCGGGCGGCTTGAAGTAGAACATGCTCTGGGCCGCCACCGGCGGCTCGCCCATGAGGTCGTGCAGGATGGCGCCGATGCGCGCGTCGAGCAGCCAGCGGCGCGCCAGCCGGCAGGTGGCGGGATGCTCGGGATGGATGTGCGGATGCATCATGCGCGGGAAGCGCGCCAGGGGGTCGCCGGCGGTGGTGGCGGGCGGCAGGTGCGACAGGCCCGCCACCGGTCCGCCGGCGGCCAGGGCCATGAAGGCGTCGAGCACCTCCCCGACCTCGTCGGCGCGCAGCAGGCCACGGGCGATGTGGTAGCCGTCGCGGGCGTAGGCGGCGGCCTCGGCCGCAGTCAGGTGGTGGAGGGCAGGGGCGGGGGCGGCGCAGGTGGTCATGCCGGCAGGCTCGCGCGCGGGTCGGTCCCGGGAATCCGACCCGCTGCCGCCAACCTAGAGGATCCTGCTGCTCGGCCGGCTGCCCGGATGCTTGCCGCAGGCCGGATAGATGCTCCCGGCGTGGCATTTCCTAGGTGAAAAGACCAACACGGGCGCCGGACGATCCTCGACTTGCCTGCTGACCCCGGCAGCTCAGCCGCGCACCACCCGGTCATCGACCGCCACCCGCGGCATCAGCTCGCTGGGGCTGCCGCCGTAGCGGGCGCGGAAGGCGCGCTGGAACGCGCTGTAGGAGCCGAAGCCGCAGTCGAGCGCCAGGCGGGTGAGGTCGGTGGTGCCGGATTCCCACAGGCCGAGGGCGCGCTCCAGGCGCAGGCGGGCGCGGTACGCGGCCAGGCCGAGGCCGGTCTCGCGCCGGAACACCCGTTCCAGGTGGTCGGCGGTCAGCCCGACCTGGGCCGCCACCGCCGCCACCGGCAGGCCGGGGTCCTCGCGCAGCAGGCGGGAGGCGCGCGCGCAGGCGGGGTGGGCGGCGCGCTGGCCGGGATCGGCGGCGGCGGCGAACACCGCCCGGCAGCGCCACAGCAGGTAGGTGGCACCGGCCTCGCGCGCCACCCCGTCCTGGGCGGCGACGTCGGCGAACAGCCGCGCCAGCCGGCGTGCGGCCTCGGCCGGCGCCTGGCGCAGCTGGACCTCGGCGGGATGGCCGGCGGCGGCGGCCGGATCCAGCCCCACGCGCACATGGGCGGCCACCAGCTCGGGCCGCCACACCGCCAGCCACATGCGGAAATCGGCGGATTCAGCCACCAGCAGATGCTCCTCCTCGGGGTGGAGGAAGAGCAGGTGGTCGGCGGCCAGTTCGACCCGGCGGCCGTCGATCACGTAGGCCGCGCGCCCCTCGACCACCAGGTTGACCTCCAGCTCGGCGTGGCTGTGGGGGACGGCCATGCGCCGGCCGGAGCGGTGGTGCCAGGCGGCGCCACGGGTGGTCCCGTCCAGGATGGAGGCGCGCATGCCGGAAAACGCTCGCCGGGGGCCGGCCCAGGGCAAGCGGCGCCACCCCGTCCCGGCTATCCTCGCCGCCATGAGCACCGACATCGCCTTCTCCGACGCCGACTGGACCCGCCTGGAGCGCGACTGGAGCGCGTGGTGGAACCACGACCTGGCTCGTCCGCTGCTGGTGGTCCAGTCGACCGCCCCGGCCACCCGCCCGCGTCCCGCCTGGTGGGACGGCCGGCAGTTCGGCGGCATCCCGCTGGATGTGCCCGCCGAGGCCATCGCCGAGCAGGCCTGGGACGATCTCGCCCGCACCACCTTCCTCGGCGACGCCTGGCCCAAGTTCTGGACCAACTTCGGCCCCGGGGTGGCGGCGGCCTTCCTCGGCGGGCGGTTGGAGGCGGCCGCGCGCACCACCTGGTTCCACCCCGGCCGCTGGCAGGGCAAGGCGCTGGCCGAGATCCGCCCGGAGTACGACGCCCAGGAGATCTGGTGGCGGCGGGTGCAGGATGTCACCCGCGCCTGCGTCCAACGCTTCGCCGGGCGTGCCACCGTCGGCTACACCGACATCGGCGGTGGGCTCGACATCGCCGCCAGCCTGCGCGACACCCAGACCCTGCTGATGGACTGCCTCGACGATCCCGAGGCGGTGGACGAGCTGTGCGCGCAGATCACCCCGCTGTGGCTGCGCTACTACCGCGAACTCACCGCGCTCATCGCTCCCGCCGGCCGCGGCACCACCCCGTGGGCGCCGATCTGGAGCCCGCAGCGCTGCTACATGCTGCAGTGCGACTTCTCGTACATGATCAGCCCGAAGCAGTTCGCGCGCTGGGTGGTGCCCGACCTCACCGCCTGCTGCGCGCAGATGGAGCACGGCTTCTACCACCTCGACGGCAAGGGCGAGCTGCCCCACCTCGACCACCTGCTGGCGGTGCCCGGGCTGAAGGGCGTGCAGTGGGTGCCCGGCGACGGCAACCCCGGGCCCTGCGAGGCGGAATGGCTGCCGGTCCAGCGGCGCATCCGCGCCGCCGGCAAGCTGATCCAGACCTGGGGCCCAGGGCAGGCGGTGCTGCGTCTGGCGCGCGAGGTCCCGCTCGACGGCTGGATCATAGCCACCTATGCCGAGGACGGCGACCACGCCGGCCTGATCGCGGCCATCCAGCGCGCCAACGCCCCGCTCACCGCCAAGGCGATGGTGAGCGTAGGCTGAACCCGGTCACGGCAGCAGCAGCAGCCCGAACCCGCGGGTGTCGCGGTAGTTGTCGTTGCCGCCGGCCCAGATGGCGCGGCGGCGCTCGCGCCAGTCGCTGCCGACATCGCGTACCGAGACGCTGAAGCCGATGGCGCGCGGGCGCCTGCCGGCGAGGGCCTCGACCGCCGTCCAGGGGATGCGCAGGTCGGCGCCCCAGCCGGCGGGGGTGCGCTCGGCGCGGTAGGCGGCCTGGTCGGCCGGGAAGGCGGGGTTGCCGCAGACGATCAGCCGCGCCTGCGCCGCGGGCGCGCGGCCCGGGGGCAGGCACTGCAGCTGCACGTCGTCGCGGTCGAAGGCGGCGCGCTCGAGGTCGCCGGCGCGGTCGAGGTCGAGGTAGAACTCCACGCAGTCGCCCTGCCAGGGCTCGAGCGCCGCCGAGGGGCAGTCGCGGTGGTGGGCCGGGCTGTCGTCCGCCACCTCCACCCGCAGGTGCAGCCCCTGGTCGTCGCCGTCGGCGGCCACCGTCGCCCAGCCGTCGAGGTCCACCCGCCTGGCCGGCGAGCCGGCGCTGGCGGCGGCCATCACCCGCAGGGGCTGCTCGACCGCCAGCACCTGGCGGCCGCTGTCGATGGCCAGGCGCAGCAGGCCGGTGCCGTCCGGCTCGCCGCCCGGCAGCGGCAGCAGCGCCGTCGCGCCGCCATCGGCGGGCAGGGTGCCCTGCCAGGCGGGGGCCTTGGCCACCCACGCCGGCTGGTTGCGCACGCCGATGGCGACCGGCAGCGGCTGGTGGGTGCGGTTGGCCAGGGCCAGGGCCAGGGCGGGGACGCCGTCCCCGTCGACGGTGAGGCGGGTGTCCGCCACCTTGAGAGGACTGGCGCCGGGGATGGTGAGGGCTTCCAGGGCCAGGGCGATGGTCTCGGCATCGGCACCGGGGGCGGTGAGGAAGCGGGGCTGGCCGCTGATCGGCAGCAGCAGCGCCGCGCCCTCGCTGCGCGCGGCCAGGGCCCCGCCGAGCAGGTCGGTAGCCTGCGCCCCCGGCAGGACCAGGCGCGTCTCGTGGCCGTCGCCGTCCTCCAGCCAGTAGACCGCCAGCGGTCCCGCCGGGCGCTCGAACAGGTAGGCCACCACCCCGCCCTCGCAGCGCAGCGGCCGCCCGGGGCGGGCGCCGGCGAAGGCCTCGGCGAGGAAGTTCTGGCACACCAGCCCCATGTCGGGCGAGCCGTCGTAGTTCATCAGTCCCATGTCGGCCTTGCCCAGGGTGGTCCAGGGCACGCTGAGGTTGAAGTAGCTCAGGCGCGCCACCCCGCTCGCCAGCTCGTTGGCGGTGTGGCGGGCGAGGTTCTCGGCCACCACCGCCGGCGCGTCGGCGCTGGCCAGGCCGTACGAGGTGCCCTCCTCGGCGGTGGCGAAGTGCGGCTCCTGGCCGTAGAGGGCCAGGTTGCAGTAGCCGGTCTCGGTGTCCCACACCGGGAAGTCGCGCCCGCCCAGCTCGCGCGCCAGGGCGCGCACGCGCGCCACGTAGTCGCGGTCCTTGCAGTGGTAGCCGTGGATGGCGATGGCGTCCATGGTGGCGCCGGCGCCCAGCTTGAGGCAGCCCCTGACCCAGCCGTAGAGGTCGCCGCCCACGTCCCAGGTGCCGCACAGGCCGATCACCGTGGCCTGCGGGTCGGCGGCCTTGATCGCCCGCCACGCCGCCTGGGCGAAGGGCAGGTACTCGGCCTCGCGCATCTTCACCCCGGGCTCGTTCCAGTTCTCCCAGGCGGCGATGCGCCCGCGGTAGCGCTCCGCCATCGCCCCGCACCAGCGCTCCCAGGCCGCCAGGTCGGGCAGCGGCGCCCCCTTGCCGCGCGAGGTCCCGCCCAGGCTCGCCGGCCCGGTCTTCATCCACGCCGGGAAGTCGTAGATGGTGCTGTAGTTGCCGTGCGAGGTCAGCAGCGCCATCAGCTCGAGCCCGCGGCCGCGCAGCAGGTCGACGATGGCGTCGGTGTCCTCGAAGCGGTGCACGCCCTGCTCGGGCATCACCGCCAGCGGGCTGGTCTGGCGGTAGAGGTGGACCCACGACCAGCCCACGCGCCGGGCGAGGTCGGCGTACGCTCCGGGCGCTTCGCGCCAGTGCGCCAGGCGGTGGGTGGGATCGGGCGCGGCGAGGTAGTGCGCGCGGCCCTCCTCGAACGATTCGATGCTGCCGCCGAAGGGGCCGCCCGGCAGCGCGCTGCGGTCGGCGATGCCGCCGTAGGTGCGCAGCGCCGTGGCGGTGGCGCCGCCCGCCGTCACCGCCGCCTCGATGCGGTACAGCCGCCGCTGCGTGGGCGGCAAGGCGATCGGCAGCAGGGCGCGGCCGTCTGCGGCGGTGGTGCCGGCAAGCTCGCCGCCGGCCACGATGCCGTCGGCGAGCATGTCGCGCAGCGCCCAGCGCGCGCTGAAGGCGGTGGCGGGCGCCGCCGCGACGCACAGCTCGGCCTGCGGACGCTCGCCCAGGTCGTAGACCAGCAGGCGGCGCCGGGCGTGGTCGGCGAGGTCGAGGGCGGCGTCCAGGCTGCGCGCCGGGGCGTAGGGGGTGGCGGCGCCGCCGCGCTCGACCTGCAGGGCGTCGACCCACACCGTGCGCCAGGGGCCGGCCGCCGGCAGCAGGCGCAGCACCGGGGCGTACCAGCCGGCCCGCCCGGCGTTGCGCGTCTCGACCACCAGGTCGGTGCCCACCGTGCCGCTCACCTCGTAGCGCCGCCAGTCGGCGGTCAGGGTCACGGTGCGGTCGAGCACCGCCTTGTAGCCGCAATGGAGCTGGGCCTGGATGCGCGCGCCGGGTTCGGCCGCCCGCGCGTAGAAGCTGAACACCACCGGCCCGGCCCCGGGACGCACCGCCGGGAAAGCCACCAGCATGGCGTCGTGGCCGCTGCCGTTGTCCAGGCGCAGCGAGCAGCGCCCGTGCGCGGCGGTGGCGTCGTCGATGCGCGGCTGCACCACGCGGTCCCACTGGCGCACCCAGGCATAGGGCACCGCGTCGAAGCCCGACAGGCCGGCCTCGAACGAGGAGTTGTCGGCGATCAGGTTGTCGGCGGCGGCGAGGGCGGTGGCGGCCAGCAGCAGGCAGGGGATCCTCATCGGTCGCTCCGGTAGGTGCGGGGGAAGGCGTAGAAGCGCAGATCGTCGATGGCGCCCGGGGCGGGCCGGCCCCACACCGCCCCGGCGCACAGCTCGAGGCGGCCCTGGGCGGCCGCAGTCCGCCAGGCCTCCCGATCGACATCGAGGCTCAGATGGTCCCGGCGCTCGACCAGGCGGTCGTCGACCCACAGCGCCACGCTGGCCTGGCCGGGGCCGGGATTCGACCAGGTGGCGGCGCAGTGGTGCCACTCCCCCGGCTTCCACGCGGCGCTGCCGGCGAAGCGCAGCGGGGCGTGGCGGCGCTCGCGGTCGCCCACCAGCAGGAACAGCCCGTTGCCCCAGCCCTGGATGAGATGGATGCCGTTGGCGTAGCTGTCCGCGGGTCCGCCCGGCAGGCGGCAACGCAGCAGGGTCCAGTCGCCCGCCTCGGCCGCCGGCCGCAGCAGGCACAGGCGCAGCTCGATGGTGCCGCCGGCGGGATCGAGCGCGAGCGGGGCGGCGGGCCGCCACAGGCCGCTGCCGGCGAGGGCGCGGCCGCCCAGCCCGTCGGTCAGCCGGGTGGGCTGCGTCACCCCGGCCGGGGTTGCGCCATCGAAGGTCTCGCGCAGCAGGGCGTCATCGCTGGCGGCGGCGGCGAGACCGGCCAGGGCGGCGAGCAGGCAGGCGGTCGGCAGGGGCATGGGCTGGTCCTGTGGATGATACCACCGGCGCGGCCGGTCCGTTCGCTCCACCCCTGTGCCGGATCGCTCGGCCCGGTTGTGCCTCGCGGCGGACACGGGTATCCTCGCCCCATGCTGCGCTACCTGGCCTATGGCGAACGGAGCTACCGCGAGCGGCCGGTGCGTCCGGTCCCGCGCGAGCGCTGGGAGTTCGAGGGCGCGCTGCGTGGGCGCATCGCCCCGGTGATCCCCGGGCGACCGCCCGAACCGCCGCGCGAACGCCGCCTGTGGCTGCTGCCGCCGCAGCATGGCCATGGCTGGACCGGCGACGGCGCGCCTGCGCTGGTGGTGGCGCTCAAGCCGCTGGCGGTGCCCGAGGCGCTGGAGCGCTCGGCGGCGCGCGCCCTGCGCGCAGGCGGCCTGCTGCACTGGGACATGGCCCCGGCCGACGCCGCCTGGCTGGCAGGCGAGGTCGAGGAGCTGCTGCCGACCTACCACCAGCCCGGCACCGTCGACCTGCTGCGCCAGCAGCGCCTGGTGCTGGAGGTGGCGATCCGCGCCCTCGCCGCCCTGCCCGAGGCCCTGGTCGAGCCGCCCGCCGACGATCCCCGGCGCACCGTCGACGGCGCGCTGGCGTGGTTCGACGACCACCTCGCCGACGGGGTGGGCGAGGAGGAGATGGCGCGCGCGGCGCACTGCTCGCCCGCGCACCTGCGCCGGCTGTTCCATCGCGTGCTGGGCGAGGCGCCGCGCGCCGTGCTGTGCCGCCACCGCCTGGCGCGCGCCGAGCGCCTGCTGGTGGCCACCGAGCTGCCCCTGGCCCAGGTCGCCGCCGCCTGCGGATTCTCCTCCGCCTCGACCTTCTGCCGCGCCTACCAGCGCGAGCGCGGCCATCCGCCCGGGGCGGTGCGCAGCGAGCGCCTGCTGCTCAACAACGCGCCCCCGGCTCCCGGCCGCTGAGGCCGGAGGTAGGGGGCGGAAGAAGCGGGTCGGCCTACTTGGCGGCGGGGTCGACGGTCGACTTCGCCCACACCGAGAGCTTCACCGGCTTGCCGCCGGTGAGCTTGAGCACCTGGGCGTACTGGCCGTTGTGCCAGGCGAGGATGGCGTTCTTGCCGCTCTTGGCGCCGTCGCTGACCACCTTGTTGCCGGCGTCCTCCTTGCCGCCCTTCCACCAGCCCTTGGGCTGGCCCTTGTCGTCCAGCTCCTCGAAGTCGCCGTTGGCGGCGGTGGCGCCCTCGACGGTGAGCTTGTCCCAGGTCACGAACACCTGCTCCAGCTCCTTGTTGTCGGTGCCGGGCTTGGGCTTCCACGGGCCCATCAGGTTGAGGGTGGCCTCGCAGTCGGCGGCGGGGGTGAAGGTGATGCCGACCTCGGTCCACTCGCCGGCGGGGATGGCGAAGGCGGTGGTGAGATAGCCTTTGCGCTTCTCCTCGGGGCCCCAGCCGGCGAGGACGACGCGGCCCTTGCCGGCGGTGACGGTGAACGCTTCGAGGGCGGTGCCGTCCTTGCTGGCGAGGTCGAAGCGCACGTTGTCGGCGGCGAAGCCGGCGGAGGCGAGCAGGAGGGGCAGGAGGATGCGACGCATGCGGTGGTTCCCGGGTTGGTTCAGGGCGGCAGGGTAGGCAGGTCGGTGGCCGCGGGCAACCCGCAGCCGCTGGTGGCGGGGTGCTTTTCCGTCACAGCCCGGCGAGGGTGTCCTTCAGGTTGCCCAGCTCGACCTGCTCCTTGGCCATCAGCTCGCGCGTCTCGGCCACCTGGGCGGCGGGGGCGCGGGCGACGTAGTCGGCGTTGCCCAGGCGGCCCTGCTTGCCGGCGATGGACTTCTCGAGGGTGGCTGCGCGCTTGGCGAGCTGGTCCTTGAGCTTGGCGAGATCCACCAGCCCGTTCAGCGGGATGTGCACCTTGAGCGCGCCCACCACCGTGGTCACCGAGCCGGCCGGCTTGGCCGCCCCGGCACCCATCGTGCAGGCGGACAGGTTGCCGCGGTCGCAGAGGAAGGCGCGGTCCTGCTCCAGGGCCGCCGCCGACGCCGCGTCGGGGGTGGCGACCACCGCCTCCAGGGCCACGCCGTCGGCCAGGCTGACCAGGTTGCGCACGTTGCGCACCGCGGTCACCACCTCCTGCAGGCCGCCCATGCGCGCCTGGGCGCCGGCGCTGGCGAGGCACGCCTGCGGCTCCGGCCAGGGCGACAGCATGAGGAAGCGGCCGGGGGTCCACGGGGTGCCGCCGACGCACGGCTGCAGCAGCTGCCACAGGTGCTCGGTGATGAAGGGCATGCCGGGGTGGAGCAGGCGCAGCACGGCGTCGAAGCAGTAGGCCAGCACCTGGGCGGCGCTGGCGGCCTCGGCGCCGCCGGCCTTGAACGCGCGCTTGGCCCATTCCACGTACCAGTCGCACAGGTCGTCGCGGAAGAAGCGGTAGGCGCCGTTGGCGTAGTCGTTGTAGCGGAAGGCCTCCAGGGCCGCGGTGCAGTCGGCGATGGCGCCCTGCAGGCGGTCGAGGATCCAGCGCTCGGGGAAGCCCAGCGGCAGGGCGGCGACCTGGGCGGCGGTGGGCGGCGCCGGCAGGCGGCGCTCGTCGAGGTTCATCAGCAGGAAGCGGCCGGCGTTCCACACCTTGTTGGCGAAGTTGCGCCCGGTCTCGAACTTGCTGGGCGACAGCTTGAGGTCCTGGCCCTCGGTGGTCATGTCGAGCAGGGTGTAGCGCATGGCGTCGGCGCCGTAGCCCGGGCAGGTGTAGTCCTTGCCCAGGTAGCGCTGGGTGCCGCCCTCGATCATCACCAGCGGGTCGATGCCGTTGCCCTTCGACTTCGACATCTTGTCGCCGCGCTCGTCGAGCACGGTGCCGTGGATGTAGACGTCGCTGAACGGCTTCCGGTCGAGCGCGAACAGGCTGGCCATGACCATGCGCGCGACCCAGAAGTAGATGATGCCGCGGTCGGTGACCAGGGTGCTGGTGGGGAACCAGCGCGCGAGCGCGGGGTCGGCGTCGGGCCAGCCGAGGGTGCTGAACGGCCACAGCGCGGACGAGAACCAGGTGTCGAGGACGTCGTCGTCCTGCTTCAGCTTGGCCGAACCGCAGTGGGCGCAGGCGGCGGGGGCGTCGACCGCCACCGTGACTGTGCCGCAGTCGGCGCAGGTCCAGGCCGGGATGCGGTGGCCCCACCAGATCTGGCGCGAGATGCACCAGTCCTTGACGTTCTCCAGCCAGTGGCCGTAGACCTTGGCCCAGCGCTCGGGGTGGAACGCCACCCGGCCCTCGCGCGTCTCGCGCAGGGCGCGCTCGGCGAGCGGGCCCATCTTCACGAACCACTGCTCGGTGACCATCGGCTCGATCGGCGCGCCGGAGCGCTCGCCGTGGCCGACCGCGTGCACGATCTCGGTCGAGCCGAGCAGCATGCCCGACGCCTCCAGCTCCTTGAGCAGGGCCTTGCGGCAGGCGAAGCGCTCCTGGCCGGCGAAGTGCGCGGCCTCGGCGGTCATGGTGCCGTCGAAGCCGATGCAGCGTACCAGCGACAGGCTGTGGCGCTTGCCGACCTCGTAGTCGTTGGGGTCGTGGGCGGGGGTGATCTTGACCGCGCCCGAGCCCTTGGCCGGGTCGGCGTGCTCGTCGCCCACGATGGGGATCAGCCGGCCCACGATGGGCAGGCGCACGCGCTTGCCGATGAGGTGCTTATAGCGCTCGTCGGCAGGGTTCACCGCCACCGCGGTGTCGCCGAAGAAGGTCTCCGGGCGGGTGGTCTCGACCACGATGTGGCCGCTGCCGTCCTCGATCTCGTAGCGCAGCTGCCAGAGGTGGCCGTTCTTCTCGATGTAGTCGACCTCGTCGTCGCTGAGCGCGGTCTTCTGCACCGGGCACCAGTTCACCATGCGCGTGCCCTTGTAGATCAGGCCGGCATCGAACAGGTTCTTGAACTGGGTGCGCACCGCGCGCGACAGCCCCTCGTCCATGGTGAAGCGCTCGCGGCTCCAGTCGCACGAGGCGCCGAGCTTGCGCAGCTGCCTGACGATGATGCCGCCGCTCTCCTCCTTCCACGCCCACACCCGCTTGAGGAACTCCGCGCGGCCGAGGCCGTCGCGGGTGCCGCCGGCGGCCTGGATCTGCTTCACCACCACGCTCTCGGTGGCGATGCCGGCGTGGTCGGTGCCGGGCTGCCAGAGGGTGTCGTAGCCCTGCATGCGCCGCCAGCGGATGAGGGTGTCCTGCAGGGTGTTGTTGAGGGCATGACCCATGTGCAGCACGCCGGTGACGTTGGGCGGCGGGATGGCGATGCTGTAGTGCGGCTTGCCGGCCACCTTGCCGGCGCCGCCGGCGAAGCAGCCGGACTGCTCCCAGCGCTGGTAGACCTCGGCTTCGATGGTCTTGGCTTCGTAGGATTTGGGCAGATCGAGCGGCATGGGGCACCTGGCAGGGGCGGGGAACATAGGGGGGGTGCGGGACGGTTGAAGCGGGGAGCGGCGGACGGCCCTTGCCACCTTCCGTCCCGGGATCGTAATCCCCGGAATGCCCCGTTGGCTGCCGCTGCTGACCTGCGCCGCCGTCGCCGCCGCCGAACCGGTGGTGCGCGATCTCGGCCTGCATGCCGAGCTGCGCCCGAGCGGCTTCGCCTACACCTGGGCCGACGCCAGCGGAACCCGCAGCGGCGACGATGCCTATGCCCGCGCCTGGGCGGCGGGGCCGGAGCTGCGCTGGAGCCTGGGGGCGCCCGGGCGGCCATGGGCGCTGCTGGTGGGGGTGCAGGCGCTGTACGTGCGCGACGAGCAGCCGGGGGTGCGCGGCGAGCAGGCGCTGGGACGGCTGCTGCTCGCCCCGGCCTGGAGCCCGGCGGACCGCTGGCTGCTGTCGGCCGGCCCCGGGATCGGCTACGGCCCGGTGCGTTGGCGGTCCGAGGCCGGCCTGGCCCCGGCCGCCGCGCTCACCGGTACCGGCTGGGAGGCGGTGCTGGGCGCCGGCCTGCGCTGGCAGCCGGGTGAACGGGTGGCGCTCACCCTGGACGGCGGCTGGCTGTGGTCGCGCCAGTCGCTCGACGACGGCACCCGCAGCCTGGAGCGCAGCCAGGCCGGCCCCTGGCTGGGGCTGTCGCTGGCCTGGGTGGTCGATCCGTCGACCCGGAGGCTGGAGTGACCACCCCGCGTCCGACCGGGGTGAGCGCGCTGGTGGGCATGGTGCCGCCCCCCGCCGCCGAGGCGCCGGCTCCCGCGCGCCCGGCCGCCGGCGGGCTGCAGGGGCAGGAGTGGGACGACTTCGCCATCGGCGAGCTGGTGGGCGTCGGCGGCATGGGCGAGGTGTACCGCGCGCAGCAGCGCAGCATGGCGCGCACGGTGGCGCTCAAGGTGCTGCCGGCGGCGGTGGGCGACGACCCGCTGCTGGCGCAGCGCTTCGCCAACGAGGCGCGCGCCGCCGCCGCGCTGGCCTCGCCGCACGTGGTGGCGGTGCACGCCTGCGGACGCCACCAGGGGCGCTGCTGGATCAGCATGGAGTTCGTCGCCGGCGGCACCCTCGCCGGGCTGCTCGACCGCCGCCGCGCCGAGCGCCGCCCCTGCACCCCGCCCGAGGCCATCGCCTTCGCGCTGCAGGCCGCGCGCGGGCTGGCCGCCGCCCACGCCGCCGGGCTGGTGCACCGCGACATCAAGCCGGGCAACCTCATGCTCGCCGCCGACGGGCGCCTGCTGGTGGCCGACTTCGGGCTGGTGAAGGTGGCCGGCCAGGAGTCGCTCACCCTCACCGGCAGCACCCTCGGCACCCCGCTCTACATGGCCCCGGAGCAGGCGCGCGGCGAGGGGGTCGACGCCCGGAGCGACCTCTACGCCCTCGGCTGCGTGCTCTACGAGCTGCTCACCCTGCGCCCGCCCTTCGCCGGCGACAGCGCCGAGGTGCTGGTGTTCCAGCACAACTACGCCGAGCCCGAGCTGCCGCGCGCGCTCAACCCCGACGTGCCGCAGGACCTCCAGGCGGTGGTGCTCAAATGCCTGCAGAAGGAGCCGGCGGAGCGCTTCGCCGACGCCGCCAGCCTGATCGCCGACCTCGAGCGCCTGGGCGCCGGCCTGGCCCCGCGCTCGGCGGTGTTCGCACCCGGCCGCATCGGCACCGGCGCCGCCGAGGCCCTGCGCCGGCGCGCCGGGCGCCGCCGGCTGTGGCCGTGGGCGCTGGCGGCGCTGGCCCTGCTGGCGGCGGGCGCCGCCCTGTGGTGGCGCTGGGACGCGCACAAGGACGAGCTCGCGGCGGTGCGCCGGCGGGTGGCGCCGCTGGCCCAGGCGCAGCCG
>JAKLKR010000469.1 GCA_023150565.1 Planctomycetota bacterium | reverse complement strand
CCCCGGAGCAGGCGCGCGGCGAGCTCGACGCCATCGACGAGCGCAGCGACATCTACAGCCTGGGCGCCATCCTCTACGAGATCCTGACCCTGTCGCCGCCGGTGCGCGGGCGTTCGGTCAAGGCCATCCTGCAGGACGTCTCGGCCGGGCGGGTGGTGCCGCCCAGCCAGCGCGCCCCCGAGCGCCAGATCCCGTCGGAGCTGGCGGCGATCGCCATGAAGGCGCTGGCGCGCACCAAGGAGGAGCGCTACCAGGCGGTCGAGGAGCTGCGCCGCGACGTCGAGCTCTACCTCGAGGACCGCACCGTCAGCGCCAAGGACGACAACACCCTCGAGGTGCTGGTGAAGCTGATGCGCCGCAACGCCGAGGTGGCGGTGGCGATCGCGGTCGCCTCGGTGGTGGTGGTGGCGGTGACCGCGGTGTCCTTCCGCATGATCTTCCTCGAGCGCGAGCGCCTGAAGGAGGCGGTGCAGACCACCCAGGCCAGCCTCGCCGCCCTGCGCCAGGAGCAGGTCCAGCGCCAGCTCGAGCAGCAGCGCGCCGCCCCGGCGCTGGTGGCCAAGGCCCGGCGCGCGGCCGAGCGGCGCGAATTCGCCGACGCCATGCAGGATGTCGACCAGGCCCTCGCCTACGACCCCACCCTGCCCGAGGCGCGCCTGCTGCGCGCGCAGCTGCGGCTGAACGCCCGCGAATTCGCCGAGGCCGCCGCCGACCTCGAGGGCTACCTCGCCCTGCGCGGCGAGGACGCCGACGCCCGCCGGCTGGCCGACCTGGTGGCGCAGGCGCGCTCGCAGCCGCGCAACTCCGCCATCTCCTCGGCGATCGCCGACGTGCTGGTGCGCCAGGGCGCCTCGGCCATCGCCGAGAGCCTGTTCAGCGCCGGGCGCGAGCTGATCGCCTCCTACCGCGAGCGCCTGGAGCGGGCCTGGCCGGGCTGCACCGCCAGCGGCTTCGAGGTCGACAAGGACAAGCGCCTGCTCATCGACGGCCTCGCCGGCCGCCCCGAAGTGGTCGACCTGGCGCCCCTCGAGGGCATGCCCATCGGCCGGCTCAAGCTGGCGCGCACCGGGGTGATCGACCTCGCCCCCCTGCGCGGCATGCCACTCACCCGCCTCGACCTCGCCGACACCGCGGTGCGCAGCCTGGAACCGCTGCACGGCATGGCCATCACCCACCTGTGGCTGACCGGCACCCGGGTGGCCGAGCTGGAGCCGCTCAAGGGCATGCCGCTCGAGCTGCTCGACTGCACCGGCACCGACGTCGCCGACCTCGCCCCGCTCACCGGCATGCCGCTGGCGAACCTGCGCCTGGGCGGCACCCGCGTCGCCGACCTCGCCCCGCTCACCGGCATGCCGCTGGCGTCGCTGGGCATCGAAGGCACGCGCGCCACCGACCTCGCCCCCCTGGCGGGCATGCCCCTGACCGAGCTCGAGGCCGGCGACACCGCGGTCGCCGACCTCGCCCCCCTGCGCGGGATGCGCCTGACCAGCCTGCGACTGGGCGGCACCCGCGTCGCCGACCTTTCGCCGCTCGGGCGCATGCCGCTCACCCTGCTCGCCATCGACGGCACCCGGGTGGCCGACCTCGCGCCGCTCAAGGGCATGCCGCTGCGCACCCTGCAGATCGCCCGCACCCAGGTCGCCGACCTCGCCCCGCTCAAGGGCATGGCCCTGACCAGCCTCGACCTCACCGGCCTGCCGGTGATCGATCTGGCGGCGCTGCGCGGGATGCCGCTGACCACCCTGGTGCTGGCCGGCACCCAGGTGGCCGACCTGGGGGTGCTGCAGACCTTCAAGCTCTCCCATCTCTCG
>JAKLKR010000468.1 GCA_023150565.1 Planctomycetota bacterium | reverse complement strand
GGTCGGTGACGAGCAGGATCTCGCCCCCGCCAGGCAGCAGGCCGGCGGCCGCCGCCACCGCCGCCGCCGGGCCGCCGTCGCCCCAGCCGGGGGCGGATTCGGCGAGCAGCGCCAGGGCGGGGCCGGCGGAACCGGGCGCGCCCGAGCTGCGCGCCGGGTCGCCCGCCACCACCACCGCCACCGGGCGCGGGCGCAGGCGCTCGGCGAGGGCGCCGGCGAGGGCCTGGCCGCGGGCGAAGGCGGTGCCGCCGGCGACCTCCTGGCGCATCGAGCAGGAGGCGTCGAGCACGATCACCGCTGCGCCTTCGCCGGCGAGGGGTCCGCGCCAGGCCAGCCCGGCGGCGGCGAGGGCGGCGGCGAGCAGGGCGAGGGTGCGCAGCGCCAGCACTGCGAATTCGCGCAGGCGGTGGCGGCGCGCGCGCCCGGCCTCGCTGCGCGCGAGGAAGGCGAGGGCGGGGAAGCTGCGCGCCTGGGCGCGGCGCCGGGTCAGCCAATGGATCAGCCAGGGCAGGGCGGCGAGCGCCAGCAGGGGGGCGAGCAGCGGTGCGAGCAGGACGGGCACGGCTCAGGTCCGCTGGCGCATGGAATCGCGCCAACCGCACGCAATGACGGACGCGCCCCTGGGACCGCCGGGCTCCAGCCCGGCACTTCGAGCCGGACCAACTGCTGGGCTGGAGCCCGGCGCTCCCAGGGAAGAGTCGCCTGCCGGCAGGCGCGGGTGATCGCTGGACGCCATCGGATTCAGCCCCGCGCGCGCCGGTGCAGCCAGCGCCCCAGCACCGCCGCCTGGTCGAGCTGGCAGGGGGCCTCGCAGCGGTCGGCGCCGGCCCCGGCGCAGGCGGCGGCGCAGGCGCCGCGGTGGGCGTCCATGGCGGCGTCGTAGCCGGCCTTGGCGGCGGCGGCGTCGACCAGGCGCGCCGGTTCGCGCCCCTCCGGGTCGTCGAGCCGGCACAGGCCCCAGTCCGCCGGCAGCGCCGCCTCGTCGGGGTGGAGGATGTGCAGCACCGCGACCTCGTGCCCGCGCGCCGCCAGCGCCCCGAGCGCGGGCGCCAGGCCGGCGGGTTCGCACAGCAGGTCGCTCGCCAGCACCACCAGGGCGCGCCGGCGCAGGCGGGCGCCGGCGGCGGCGAGCAGGGCGGCGGGATCGCCGGGGCCGCCCCAGGCGAGGGATTCCAGCCGGCGGCAGGCCTCGCCCGGGCCGGCCGGGCCGGCGAGCTGGTCGAACCAGCGGACCTCGCCCGCCGCCCCGGCGCCCAGGCGCACGCGGTCGCCCTGGAGCAGGGCATGCACCGCCAGCGCCGCCACCGCCAGCTCGGCCCAGGCGCGTTTGGAGGGGGTGCCCCAGTCCATGCTCGCCGAGGTGTCGAGCAGCAGGCACAGCGGCAGGTCGCGCTCCTCGTGCTGGCGGCGCACCATCAGGCGGTCGCGGCGCGCGGCCACCTTCCAGTCGACGCTGCGCAGGTCGTCGCCGGGCAGGTAGGGGCGGTGGTCGGCGAACTCGCACGACGGCCCCAGCGACGGCGAGCGGTGGCGGCCGGCGTGCAGGCCCTCGACCACCCGGCGGGCGGCGAGCTCGAGCCGGCGGTCGAGGCGCGGGATGTCGGCCAGCACCGGCATCAGGGCGCCACCCCGGCGAGCAGGCGGGCGGTCATCGCCACCCCGTCGATGCCCTGGCCGGCAGCCTGGAAGGTCGGCACCAGGCGGTGCGGCAGCACCAGCGGCGCCACCGCGCGCACGTCGCCGGCGTCGGCGGCCGGGCGGCCGGCGAGGGCGGCGCGGGCGCGGGCGCAGGCCACCAGCGCCTGGGCGGCGCGC
>JAKLKR010000467.1 GCA_023150565.1 Planctomycetota bacterium | reverse complement strand
TGGCCGACCGCATCGCGCGGGTGTTCGTGCCAGCGGTGCTGGCGATCGCCGCCGCCACCGGCGCCGTCTGGTGGCTGGCGGCCGGCGACGGCGCCGCCGCCGCCATCGCCGCCGCCAGCGTGCTGGCGGTGGCCTGCCCCTGCGCCCTCGGCCTGGCCATCCCCACCGCCATCGCGGTGGCCGGCGGCCGCGCCGCCGGGGCCGGCATCCTGCTGCGCGACGGCGCGGTGCTGGAAAGCGCCGCGCGCATCGATGCGGTGGTGCTGGACAAGACCGGCACCCTCACCGCAGGTCGGCCGGCGCTCGATGCGGTCGACTGCGCCTCAGGATGGCAGCGCGCCGAGGTGCTGCGCCTAGCCGCGGCGGTGGCGCGCGGCTCGGCCCACCCCCTGTCGCGGGCGGTGGTGGCGGCCGCCGGCGAGGCCCCTGCCGCCAGCGGCTTCACCCACCAGCCCGGCGCCGGCAGCGCAGCCCAGGTCGACGGCCGCACGGTGCTGGTGGGATCGGCAACCTTCCTCGCCAGCCACGGGGTGGCTCCCCCTGACGGCCTGCCCGCACTGGCGGCCGAGCTCAGCGAGGCGCTGGTGGCGGTGGACGGACAGTGGTGCGCGCGCCTGGCCTTCCGCGACCCCCTGCGCCCGGCGGCGGCGGCGGCGGTGCAGCACCTGCGCGCGCTCGGCTGCCAGGTGATCCTCGCCAGCGGCGACCGCCAGCCGGCGGTCGCCGCCGCCGCCGCTGCGGTCGGGATCGGCGAGTTCCACCATGGCTGCACCTCGGCGGCCAAGCTGCGGGTGGTCGAGGACCTGCGTGCACGCGGACGCACGGTGGCGATGGTCGGCGACGGCATCAACGACGCCGAGGCGCTGGCCGCGGCCGACCTGGGGGTGGCGCTGGGCACCGGCACCGACGTGGCCGCGGCCGCCGGCTCGGTGCTGCTGCCCGGCGACGATCTCGGCGGGGTGCCGCGCCTGATCGTGCTGTCGCGCCGCACCCGCGCCGCGATCCACCGCAACCTGGCGCTGGCCGCCGTCTACAACTTGGTGGCGATCCCGCTCGCGGCCGGCGCCCTCGCCCCCGCCCTGGGCTGGCGCCCCGACCCGATGTGGGCGGCGGCGGCGATGGCGGCCTCGTCGCTGGCGGTGGTGGGCAGCAGCCTGCTGCTGCGCTGGACGCGGCTCACACCTCGGCCGGGTCGCTGAACTCGTACACCCCCGACTGGCCGCGGGTCTCGCTAACCTCGACGCGCAGGCGGCGCACCTTGGCGCGGCCGAACTCCTCGCGCAATTCGCGGCACAGCTCGCGCCCGATCCAGGCCGCGAGGTTCTCGGCCGAGGTGTTGCCGATCGGCAGCACGATCACCTCCTCGGTCGGAGCCAGGTAGCGGCAGGCGCGGTAGGTGACCTCGGTGTGGCCGTCGTCGCGGTGGCGCCATTTCAGCTCGGGGTGCGTCTCCGGGATCAGCCAGTGCTCGTCCAGGCGGTCGCACAGGCGGCGCACCACCGGTTTGACCTGCTTGAAGTCGATCACCAGCCCGTGCCCGTCGAGCTTGCCCGCGACCTCGACCACCACGTGGTAGTTGTGGCCGTGCAGGCGCTCCTTGGAGCCGTCGGGGAAGATGAGGAAATGGGCGCAGGAGAACTTGAGGTACTCCTTCTCGATCAGGATCGACCAGTGCTCCACGGCAACCTCCAGGGATCGCTGTCCAGGCTATGGCCCCCGCCCCCCTTGCCAGGAGCGTGCGCCTATGACCATGCGCCGCCATGTCCGAGGCGGTCAAGTCGATGTTCGCGCGCATCGCCGGTCGCTACGACCTGCTCAACCGCGTGCTCTCGGC
>JAKLKR010000466.1 GCA_023150565.1 Planctomycetota bacterium | reverse complement strand
GGTGCCGGCGCATACGGACGGCTGCTCAAGCCGCCGTCAGGCGGTCATCCGACCCACGAATTCGCCGGAAGACCCCCCGAATGGACCATCGCCTACAAGCAGCGGTCGCTGCAGAAATGAAGCTAATCCAGGATTGACGGTGCAGAGTGCAGAGGAGCAGTTGACCAACATACTCGCACCAGTTCGACGGTCGGGGCAATCAGGGACCCGAGGCGCAGAAGGGCAACCAGGGGCGGCAAAAACTGGTGGTGGCGTCATGCCTGGGATCCTGTCCGTCAGCGCACGAACAGAAGGTCGCCGTTGGGCCAATGATTCAACCATTGCCGGGACACAACGCCAATGTGGCTATCGAGGTAGAGGATCTGGCTGCGGTCGGCGTGACGATAGCTGATGTTGGCATTGAACACCGGCGCAATGTTGTCGATGCGACCCGTGCACCAGCCGTTCACCGCATCCGACACCAGCAACCGCTCGCAGGGCTGGGAAGCGCTAGTGAGTCGAAATGCCTCGTATCGCCAAGAGATGTGATTGGCCACCTCGGCGATCCCCATCATCTTCGCCAATCGGTAGTTCATCCCGTAATGGGCGTCGATCAACACCGACTCGGTCGGCAAGTGAGCCGGACAGCGCAGCATTGTCACATTGCGCGCGGTAGCGCGCCAGTAGCCGATGGGAAAGGCTGCCTCCAGGTAGCCCTCATCCAGCAGCGTGCCTGACCAATAGTAGCCATTCGTATGCTGGGGTGCCGGGAGGCACTGGTCATTGTCGACCGCGTACGACAGCATGGTCAGGCCGATCTGGCGCAGGTTGCTGCCGCAGGCCGAACCCTTGGCCGCGTTGCGCACCGCCGACACCGCCGGCATCAGCATGCCCGCAAGAACTGCCACGATGGCGATCACCACCAGCAACTCGATGAGGGTGAAACCGGCGGCGCGGGAGCGGGTGAGCGCGATCTTGGCCATGAGACCTAATATAGACAAGTTTGTCATTCTACTAAAGGCGGTATTCATCAATAATGGGCATTTTTCACCACGCCATCCCCATTTACGTCAGCGACATCAGTCATCGGACAAACCACGGGCCGACCGCAGTCACGCCCTTTGCATGCAATTCCCTTTCCTAATGTACCCGATCAAGTCTTGGTCCAGGCAGTGATCTAGATGAGACACAAACGCTGTGCGGAATGTCAGGTACAACTCTAGACGGTTTAAGGGGCGAAATACGCCGACTCTCAACGCAGACAATAAATCCAATAGATGTTGATGCTGTTGTATGTGATGGTTTGCTGAGGGGTAGTTATGAACCGTCATTAGTTCTTGCTCAAGGTCGAATACGTCTGCGATATTATGGTTCACGCCTGCAAGATGCTCGCCAATAATGCCAGATCGCTCTCCTTGCTCGATCAACAATCCAATATTGTTGATCTCCTGGACTATTGCTTCTCGTTTTGCATCCAAAATCTTCTTTCCTGAATTCCACCCTTCTTGCCAAGTGAGGGAACTGCCTAGTTGTTTGTTTTCCATAATCACCAAGACCTCCCTATTTTGTTGAGATGATTAAGTGTACCCATCCATTGGTCTGACGCCTTGATCTAGATCAAGGGCATAGTAGAACATTTTACCAAGGTCGATCCACTAGTCGTCTTGAGAACTCTCGCACACCAAGTGCCGCTGACGACGACACAACGATCATAGGGCCACCGATCTCATCAACCAACAGGGGGACGTGGCGTCGAGACTTACTCCGCGCCCTTCGTGACCCATCCGGCGAGAGGTCGGGATTACGTCGGGCCAGGCGTCCTGCCGACCAGCCCGAAGTGGTAGGGCGGCAGGACCCTCGGCTCGATGGC
>JAKLKR010000465.1 GCA_023150565.1 Planctomycetota bacterium | reverse complement strand
CCGCGCATACGTCCCGAGCTGTTCGGCGCCCATCTCGGCCACATGGGCCACGGCTCGATGGGCTGGGCGTCCCGCCATCCCTGGCAGAACGATCCGGCAAGGGATCCCGAGGCGGCCCGCTACATGCGCGAGTCAGGGGTGACCTTCTTCCGCGCCTACCTCCACCACCTCTTCGACGTGCTGGGCGGCTGCGGCGGCTCCGTCGACCGTGATCCGATCGCCCCCGGAGCGAATGAACCCTGCGACTACACGCGCGCCGACCACCTGGTCGAGGGCTTGCGCGGAGCCGGCATCGAACTGGTGCCCTGCGTCGGCCTGTACTGCCCGCCATGGCTGTCCAGCCGCCGGCCAAGCCCACTGCACAGCGGGCTGTGGATGGTGCACCGGGCACCGCCGACCGACAACGCGCGCTGGGCGGCGATCATCGCCGGCCTGGTGCGCCACTGGAACCGCGAGCGCGGCTACGGGATCCGCCTGTGGCAGGTGGGCAACGAGCCGGACAACTGGAAACGATACTGGGTGGGTGGGAACCTCGACGAGTTCGCCGACTACTTCGCCACCGCCGCGCGCGCCATGCGCGAGGCCGACCCCTCCATCCGCATCTCCGGCCCCGACCTCGCCAACCTCAACGCCACCGCCTGGCCGGCGCACCAGGAACGCTGGGCCGACGGGTTCGCGCGCCGCTGCCGCGGACTGTTCGACGACTTCTCGTGGAACAGCTACCACCCGGACGACTTCACCGCCCAGGTGCGCGACCTGCGCGCCACCCTCGCCGCCATCGGCAACCCCTCGGCCAGCATCTGGCTTGCCGAGTACAACCGCACCGCCGGCGACTACGACCACCCGGCGGTCTTCACCTTCGATGGCGCCCTCTACATGGCACGGGCGCAGGCGAGCATGATGGCCAACGGCATCGACCGCGCCTCCTACTTCCTGTGGGAGGACGGGCACCCCCTGGGATTCTTCGGCCGCTCGCCGGACGGCAGGCTGCTCCCGCGACCGAGCTACCACGCCTTCCGCATGCATGCGGCGCTGGCACGGCTGAAGGGCGCGACCTGGCTGCCGACCACCGCTACCGGAACGGGGGTCTCCGTCCTTGCTGCGCGCCATGCCGACGGGAAGGGGATCTCGCTGCTGGCCACCGTCGACCGGCCGGAGTTGCCGGAGATGCGGCTCGCCCTCGCGGTCGCAGGCATGACCGGGCTGCACGTGGCGGAGGCCTGGGGCTATGCGCCGGAAGGAGAACCTGCGCGGATCCCCGTGCCCGCAGGCACGGGCGGCGACCGGGTCGACGCCGTTCTGCCGCCGCGCTGCCTGGCCCTGGTGGTGCTGCGCGCGGACGGGAACCCCCCGCCATGACGCCCCGGCAGCGGCGGGCTGGCGGATTCACCCTCAGCGAACTGCTGGTGGTCATCGCCATCGTGGCGGTCCTGGCCGGCATGCTGCTGCCGGCGATCGCCCAGGTGAAGGAGGCCGCCCGCGGGATGACCTGCGCGTCCAACCTGCGCCAGATCGGCATGGCGGTGCTCTCCTATGCGGGCGATGCGGACCAGATCCTGCCGATGTCCAAGTTCGAAGGAGGGACCACTCCGACGGAATGGGGCTACCCTCCGGGGTGCAATGGCAGCTGGGCCGACCAGCCCGCCGTAGGCGGCTATCTCGACACTGCCACCATCATCGGCGGCGAGTTCACCACCCCGGCCCAGCGCCGTGGGGTGCTGGTCTGCCCGTCCGACCTGCGCACCCTGGCCGCCGACGGCTCCGCGGTCTGGAGCGGATTCCGGACCATCAGCTACGGACTGAACGCCAATCTCTGCAATTACCTCAACGGCCCGGCCCACCTCTACAAGTGGGC
>JAKLKR010000464.1 GCA_023150565.1 Planctomycetota bacterium | reverse complement strand
CGGCGGCCAGGTGCTGCGCGTCGCCGCCCCGGCCGCCGGGGCGGTGGGCGCCAGCGCCGCCGCCCTGCCGGTGGCCCCCGGCGACCCCACCCGGCGCTTCCGCGTGCAGGTGCGCGCTGCGCCCGGCAGCGCGGGGGTACGGCCATGGGCCTTCCTGGGCTGCTGGGCGGGCAACCGCTTCCTCGGCCGCGTCGACTTCAAGACCCCGCTGGCCACCGGAGCGTCCTGGGCGCTGATCAGCGGCGGGGTGCGCCCCGACCAGCTGCCGGCGGGCACCGAACGCATCCAGCTCAACCTCGCCGCCCAGGCCGACGGCAAGATCGCGGCGGCGGGGGCGCTCGAATTCGACGACCTGCGGATCAGCGAGGACCCCGCCGAGTTCCGCCTCGACGGCGCCACCCCCGGCAACTGGCTGGCGGCGGGCGAGGCGCTGGTGCTGCGCCCGGCCGGCGGCCGCCTGCCGGCGGCGGTGGCCGCGCTGGAGACGGTGGCGCGCGACAGCGACGGCCGCGAGGTCGCCCGCTTCGCCACCCCCCGCGCCCAGGTCGAGGCCGAGGGCCTGCGCTGGACCCCGCCCGCCGCCGGCCTCTACGAGCTGGCCCTGACCTGCGTGCTGGCCGACGGCACGCGCACGCCCCAGGTCGAGCGCTGGCCAGCGCGCAAGCCCGACGGCTCGCTGGCGGAGTGCGAACGTGCCGCCATCGCCTGCGCGGTGGCGGCCGCGCCCACCCGCACGGCGGCGGCGCGCTGGGGCGTGCTGGGGGTGAGCTACGGCGGCGACGACGGCGACGACATCCTCGAACTCGCCGACCGCCTGGGGGTGGCGTTCGTGCGCTACCACTGGATCCCCTGGGGCTGGGCCTGGAACCCGGCGGCGATCGTCGAACCCGAGCCCGGCCGCTACCAGTGGCAGCACCTCGACGGCCGCTTCGCCGCCATCCGCGACCGCGGACTCGGGATCATCGGCAACGTCATCAGCACCCCGCGCTGGGCCTCGCCGCATCCCGAGCAGGAGGAGATCGCGATCTGCATCAAGAAGTGGTCGACCTACGCCCCCACCGACCTCACGCGCTGGACCGGCTTCCTCGACACCCTGGTGAAGCGCTACCCCTTCGTGCGCACCTGGGAGCTGTGGAACGAGCCGCACCTGCCCGGCGGCAGCGTGTTCTGGCACGACTCGCCCGAGGCCTTCGCGCGCCTGCTCGCCAGCGGCTACCTGGCGGTGAAGGCCGCCGACCCCCAGACCACGGTGTGGATCGGCGGCCTGGGCGGACGGCGCTACCTGCCCTTCTACAAGGAGCTGCTGCGCCTGGGCGGCGGTGCGCCCTACGACGTGCTGGCGCTGCACGGCACCTGGTGCGACCCCGCGCCCTTCCGCGCCCTCGACCGCACCGCCGGCCTGCGCGAGCGCGCGTGGGTGAACTCCGAATACCACGCCACCCTGGTCCGCCACGACCCGCAGGGCATCCCCGACGAGCGCGCCATCGCCCGGCGCATGTACCTCGACCTGCTCAGCCAGGTGGCGCTCGGCGCCGAGCGCATCGCCCTGTTCGAGACCGCCAACCACACCGAGCGCGAGGCCCTGCCCCACGCCCAGGACGGCATCGTCGACGGCCTCTACCGCCGCCGTCCGCGCCTGGAGCCGCGCCTGGCGGCGGTGGTGGTGCAGCGCCTGTCGACCTTGTTCGGCAGCCAGGTGGTGCCGGGCGCGCAGGCGGTGCTGGGCGACCAGCGCGCGGCGCTGTTCCGCAGCGACGGCCGCCCGCTGCTGCTGTACTGGAGCGACGCCGCCACCGCCAGCGCGCCGGCCCCGCAGCTGGCCGCGGCCCTGGCGGGCGCGCGCCTGAGCGACTGGGAGGGCCGCCCGCTCCC
>JAKLKR010000463.1 GCA_023150565.1 Planctomycetota bacterium | reverse complement strand
CAGCGCGGCGCCGGCGGCGGGGGCTGGCCGTCGAGGACGGCGAGCTCACGCCGCAGCAGGGCGATGCGCTGCTCGCGTGCCTGCAGCGCGGCGCGCCAGCGCGCCAGGTCGCCGCGCCCGGGCGCCAGGTCGGCCAGGCGCGCAAGATCGCGGACGAGCGCGGGGGCGAGGTCGGTCGGCACCACCTGCACGCGGTCGAGGATGCCCAGGCTCTCGACCAGGGTCGCGATCTCGCCGAGCTGGGCCAGGCGCTGCTCGGCCTCCTGCACCAGCGCATCCTGGCCGCCGCGCCGGCGCAGCGCGGTGCTGTCGACGCGGGCGGCGGCGATGCGTTCGATGTCCGGGGCCGGCTCGGCGAGGAACAGCCGCAGGCGGTCGCGCTCGGGGTCGCCGGCCGGGGCCTGGGGGACCGGCGCGGGCGGGGTGGCGCCCCGCGCCGCCCACAGCAGCGCCCCGGCGCCGCCCGCCAGCACCGCCACCGTGGCCACCAGCAGCCAGGGACTGGACTTCGCCACCGGCGGAGGCGGCGGAGCCGGCGGCACCACCACCTCCGGGACGGCGGCCACGGGGGCCACGCTGGCCAGCGGCTCCTCGCCGGCGCGCACCCGCGCCAGGTCGGCGACCAGCTCCTCGGCCGACTGGTGGCGGTGCGCGCGCTCGCGCGCCATCATGCGTTCGTACAGCCGCACCACCCCGGGCGGGGCCTGGGGGCAGTGGGCGCGCAGGTCGGGGATGGGCTGGGACATCGCCCGATGCACGGTGTCGAACACCGAGGCGCCGTTGAACGGCGCCCGCCCGGTGAGCATGAAATAGAGGGTCGCGCCCAGGCCGTAGATGTCGGCGCGCCCGTCGATGTCGTGCGCCCCCTGCATCTGCTCCGGCGCCATGTAGGCGGGGGTGCCGAGCTGCATGCCGGTGAGGGTCACGCGGTCGTCGCCATCGATCTGGCGGGCCATGCCGAGATCGCCCAGCACCACCCGCCCGTCGCCGTCGAGCAGCAGGTTGGCGGGCTTGATGTCGCGGTGCACCAGCCCGGCGGCGTGCAGCGCGGCGAGGCCGGCGGCGGCATCGGCGGCCAGCGCCAGGCTGCGCTCGATCCCCAGCGGCCCGCCTGCGCGCAGCAGGTCGCGCACGGTGCCGCCGGGCATGTAGGCCAGCACCATGTACATCAGGTCGCCGCTCACCGACACGCTGTGCACCGCCACGATGCGCGGATGCGCGAGCGCGGCCATCGCCCGCCCCTCGCGCAGGAAGCGCTCGGCGTGGATGGGGTCGGCCTGGTGCTCGGCGCGGATGATCTTGATCGCCACCCGCCGGCCGAGCACCTCCTCCCAGGCCTCGTAGACCTTGCCCATGCCGCCCTGGCCGATCAGGCGGCGGATGGTGAAGCCGGGAATGCACGGCGGCGGCTGCGGCGGGGCCCGCTGGTCGATGGTGGCGGCGGTGGTGTCGCGCGACGGGGGGCGGGGGGCGATCGGCACGGTCGCGTCCTGGTCGGACGGGACGGGAGGCGGACCGGCAGGGGCATCGGCCATGCCGTGCCCTCAGAATCGCCAGCCGAGCGAGGCGGCGAAGGTCAGGGCCTGCGAGGTCATCACCACATCGGCCTGGTCGGTGACCCAGGCCCCGGCGGGATCATCCGGGGCGGACGGGTAGACGATGGCGGGGTTGCGGTACTGCCAGCCGTTGACGGTGGTGCGCGAGCGGGCGTAGGACCACGTCCCCTGCAGCCCGGCCTGCAGCTTCCACGGGGTGGTGTAGACCAGCCCCAACTGCACCCCCCCTTCCAGGTAGTAGCCGTTGCCGGTCGGCTGCACCCAATAGCCGACCGTGCGCTCGACCCCGCCCACGGTGTACTCCTCGGCCCAGGCCGGGAACGACAGCT
>JAKLKR010000462.1 GCA_023150565.1 Planctomycetota bacterium | reverse complement strand
CAACGTGCGCGTCTACGACCCCAAGGGCGCACCGGGCGAACCGCCCATCGCCTGGCCCTACCCGCCGAACCCCAACCTGCGCATCCCGCACGTGGACACCGTCGAGCTGGGCTACCTGGGCCGCTTCCCGTCCATCGACGCGACCCTCGACGTGCGCGTATTCAACGAGCGGATCAGCGACTTCGTGGTCCGCCGCAGAATCCCCCCTCCGGGCCCCTTGGCAAAAGATGCGCTGCCCCTGCCGACCTCCCAGTTCACCAACCTCGACTCGGCGGTCGAGCTGCGCGGCGTCGAGTACCAGCTGAAGGCACGGCCCTGGCGCGGCGGCGAGCTGCTGCTCAGCCACACCCTCATCGACCGCCGGATGAAGGAAGAGGAAGTCCGCCAGCGCACATCGCCCCACTCGGCCAGCCTGACCTGGCTGCAACAATACCCGGCCGGCTGGACGAGCACCGCCAGCCTGCTGCGGATGGGGCCGCTGGCCGGCGGCTACGGCTACGTGCCGGGCTGCGACACCACCTCGAAGCCCTACACAACCCTCGACCTGCGCATCGCCCGAGCCTTCAGGTTCGAGGGCCGCAAGGCCGAGGTGGCGCTCAACGGCATCAACCTCGGCGGCCCGCACCAGGAAATCGCCGATCGCTCCGAGCAGTGCCTGCCCACCCATGCGGGGAAACCGGTGAACCCGGCCTCCAGCATGGTCTGGATGTCCCTCTCGATCGAGCTGTAGGGCGCGGGCGTCAGGGCCTCAGTTGTCGGGCCCCACCGTCTTGCGGATGAACACGGCCCGCTGCACGTCGTTCACCCACACCAGCCCGTCGCCAGTCTGCCCGGTGGTGGCCACCTGCACGATGTGATCGACCAGCGCATCCACCATCTCGTCGGGGGCGATGATCTCGACCCTCACCTTCTCGGTGAAATCCACCAGCTCTTCCTTGATGTTCTGCGGTGCGTGGCGCAGGGTCGAGCCACAGCCGAAAGCCTTGCTCACCGTCATGCCCGGAAAACCCGGCATGGAGCGCAACACCTCGCGCAGGCGCGGCAGCTTCTGCGGGCGGATGATGGCGCGGATTTCCTTCACTTGTCTTCTCCTTGCATCGGCGGGCCACCTGCGAGTGGCCCGCCTGGATCATCTGGGGATCAAGCCTCGTAGGGCGTGTCGTCGAACCACTTGTAGAGGGTGGGCAGCACCACCAGGGTCAGCAGCGTCGAGGTGATCAGGCCGCCGATCACCACGATGGCGAGGGGGCGCTGCACCTCGGAGCCCGGGCCCGTGGCGAACAGAAAGGGGATCAGCGCCAGCAGCGCCACGGTGGCCGTCATCATCACCGGGCGGAAACGCTGGGTCGCGCCCTGCACCACCGCCTCGGCCAGGGGCTGCCCCTCGGCACGCAGGTGGCGGATGTAGGTCACCAGCACCACCCCGTTGAGCACCGCGATCCCCCACAGGGCGATGAAGCCCACCGAGGCCGGCACCGACAGATACTCACCGGTGAACAGCAGCCCAAGCACCCCGCCCACACTGGCGAAAGGCAACACCAGGATGATCAGGCTGGCCAGCTTGAGCGAACCGAACAGCAGGAACAGCAGGAAGAAGATCGCCCCCACCGTCACCGGGATGATGATGGTCAGGTGCCCCATCGCCCGCTCCAGGTTCTGGAACTGGCCGCCCCACTCGAGGTAATAGCCCTCCTTGAGCTCGACCTTGGCGGCGATGGTCTTCTGCAGCTCGGCCACGAAGCCACCCAGGTCGCGGTCCTTCACGTTGATCGCCACCACCACGCGACGCTTGGCGAGCTCGCGGGAGATCTGCGCCGGGCCATCGACGATGCGGATGTTGGCCAGGTTCTCCAGCGCCACTTGCACGCCGCCGGGGGCGTTCACCAGCACGTTGCCGATCTT
>JAKLKR010000461.1 GCA_023150565.1 Planctomycetota bacterium | reverse complement strand
CCGCCTGTGCCGCGCCGCGGGTGGCGGTGAGCGGATCGAGCGCCGCCAGCGCGCCGTCGCGGCCCTGGTCGCCGGCCGGGCTGAGCAGCAGCAGGCCGCCGCCGCCGGCGACGAAGCGCACCAGCTCCGCGGCGGTGGCGGCATCGAGCAGGCGGTCGTCGCCCAGCGCCACCACCGCCGCCCCGGCGAAGGGCGGGGCGGCGGGATCCCCACCGCTCACCAGCACCCGCTCGCCCAGCTTCCAGCGCGCCACCACCTCGAGCTGGCGGTCGCGGCGCCAGGCGCGCACCGCGAAGGCGGTGTCCCAGGCCGGACGGCCTTCGAGCACCGCCAGGCGCAGGCGGCGGTCGACCACCCGCAGGGCGGCGTCGGCGCGGTTGTCGGCGAGGGTGGCCTCGCCCGGCAGCGGGCTGAGCTCCACCGACCACACCACCTCGCCGGCGGCGGCGCCGGCCGGCAGGGCATGGGTCACGCGCAGGCCGTCGGCCAGGGTCACGGTGGCGGGCGTCGGGGCGCCGGGGCCGCTCCAGCGCAGTTCGGCCTGGCGCCCGGCCAGTCCGGGCGAGCAGGACACCACCGCCACCGCCTCGACCTCCTGGCCGGGGAAGGCGGTGGGGCTGGCGAGGTCGAGGCGCACGGCGGCGTTGGCGGCGGCGGTGGCGCCGCCCACCGCCAGGGCGAACACCGGAATGCGCGCCGCCGCCAGCGCCGCCTCGGGTCCGTCCGGCAGGGGATCGGCGCCGTCGCTGGCGAACACCACCGCCGCCGGCGCGCGTTCGCCGGCGAGGGCGGCGAGGGCGGCGAAGCTGGTCGCACCGCTGGCGCTGGCGGCGCTGCCAGGGACCAGGCGGTCGCTCAGGCTCCAGTGTTCGACCTTCCAGCCCGGTCCGGCCGCGGCGGCGGCGGCGGCGAGGGCGGCCCGGGCCGCATCCAGGCGGTCGCGCCCGCCGGGCGCGTCGGCGCGCGCCATGCTGGCGGAGCTGTCGCACACCAGCGCCAGGCGCGGCGGCTCGCCCTGGCGCTGCGGCTCGACCCACATCGGCCCGAGCAGCATCAGCACCGCCAGCGCCACCGCCGCCGCGCGCGGCAGCGCCGGCCAGCCGCCGCGGCGATAGGTCCAGGCGGCCGAGGCCGCGAGCAGGGCGATCACCAGCACCGTCAGCCAGCCCGGCAGCAGGGGGTCGAAGCGGATCATGGTGCGCTCCGCCGCGCGGCGCCCGCCAGCAGCAGCTCGCCGGCCAGGGCGAGGGCCGCCAGCAGCAGCAGCCAGGGCCAGGCCGGCACCGGGGCGGCGCCGCCCAGGGCCTGGTCGGCGCTCAGCGCGCGCACCCCGGCGCGCTGCGGGTCGATGCGGCGCAGGTCGCTTTCCAGCGCCGGCACCGCGCAGGCGGCCAGCTGGGCGCCGTCGCGCACCAGGCCGGGGCGCAGCAGGCGGGTGCGGCCGTCGCCGAGGGCGGAGGTGGCGTCGGCGCCGGCGCCCAGCCAACGGCCCGCGGCCACCGTCCCCGCGGGCCAGGCGCAGTCGGCGGCCCCGGCCGGCGCCAGCCAGGCGGGCAGGCGGCGGGCGATCAGCGGCAGCGCCTCGCAGCGCGCCCAGGTGCCGTCGATCGCCGCCGGGCTGCCGTTCCACAGCAGCCAGCGCCCGGCGCCGGCGCGGCGTTCGGCCCAGGCCACGGTGCCGTCGGCGTAGGCCAGCAGCGGCACCGCATCGGCGGCGGCGCCGCCCGGGGTCAGGCGGTAGCGGCACACCCGCACCGCCGCCAGCAGCGCCTCGCGCCCGGGGAAGGCGGCCAGCAGGGGATGGTCGAGGCGGGCCTGGGCGAGGGTGGTGGCGCCGGCCTCCTGCTCGCTCACGTCCACCGCGGCGCCGAGCGGGGCGGGGGCGGCCTGGCCGGGGATGGCG
>JAKLKR010000460.1 GCA_023150565.1 Planctomycetota bacterium | reverse complement strand
CTGGCGGCGGCCCATCCCGCTCTCGCCCTCGAGCTGCGCGACGAAGGTGACGACCTGCGCATCGTCGCCGACGGCGCCGTACCGCCCGAGCGCGAGGCGCTGTGGGCGATGGTGGTGGCCCAGGCCGGCGCCCGCGGCGGGCGGGCGCTGCGCACCGCCGGCGGGGTCGAGGTGGTGCTGCCGCGCGACGACGACGAGAGCGAACGCCACGACGACCTGCTGCCGCACCGCCTCGCCCCCGGCGAGGAGGACGACGGCGGGCTTGAGGTCAGCCGGCGCAAACGCTAGAGGGCGCACCTGTCCCATGCGCCCTCAACGTGGCAGTTGGTGGCGGCAGCAAGGCGCCGACACGCGACGTGTACGGGCGTACTCGAGCGTGTCGGGAACGCGGCTGCCGCCTCCAAATGCCGCGTTGAGGCTCAGTGGCGGAAGTGCCGCACCCCGGTCAGGACCATTGCCATGCCGGCCTGGTCGGCGGCGGCGATCACCGCTGTGTCGCCCTTGCTGCCGCCGGGCTGCACCACCGCGGTGATGCCGGCCTTGGCCAGGGTCTCGAGCCCGTCGGGGAAGGGGAAGAACGCGTCGCTGGCTGCCACCGCGCCCTGGGCGCGCTCCTTGGCCAGGGTGGTGGCGATCCAGGTGCTGTTGACCCGGCTCATCTGCCCGGCCCCGGCGCCCACCAGTTCGCGCTGCTTGCAGATGCAGATGGCGTTGCTCTTGAGGTGCTTGCACACCAGCCAGGCGAAGCCGAGATCGGCCATTTCGGCGGCGGTGGGGGCGCGCCTGGTCACCACCTGGAGCTTCGCCGGCTCCCAGCCGAGGGTGTCATAGTCCTGCACCAGCAGGCCGCCGAGCACGTTCTTGACGTACTTGGCCCCGGCCGGGACGGGCGCCGCCGCCCCCACCGCCAGCAGGCGCACATTGGCCTTCCACTTCGGCTTGGTGGTGAGGATGGCGAGCGCCTCGGGGGTGAAGTCGGGGGCGATCACCACCTCGACGAACTGTCGCGGGCACATCGCCTCGGCGGTGGCGGCGTCGACGGCCCGGTTGAGGGCGATGATGCCGCCGAAGGCGGCCTGGGGGTCGCCGTCATAGGCGCGCACGAAGGCCGCGTCGAGGCTGGCGGCGGCGGCGCAGCCGCAGGGGTTGGTGTGCTTGATGATGGCGCAGGCCGGGTCGGCGAACTCGGCGGCCAGGCACCAGGCCGCGTCGGCGTCCATCAGGTTGTTGTAGCTCAGCTCCTTGCCGTGCAGCTGGCGCAGGGTGGCGACGCCGCTGGCGCCGGGGGTGCGCACGCCATAGAGGGCGGCGCGCTGGTGCGGGTTCTCGCCGTAGCGCAGCTCCTGCACCTTCTTCAGCGGCAGGGCGAACTCGGCCGGCAGCGCCTCCTCGGCGGCGGCGCCGTCCTCGCGCCACAGCTCGTCGGCGATCAGGGCGTCATAGCGGCTGGTGGTGCGGAACACGGTGCGGGCGCAGCGGCGGCGGAAGGCGGGGGTGGTGTCGCCGCCGTTGGCCTCCAGTTCGGCCAGGCAGCGGGGGTAGTCGGCAGGGTCGACCAGCACGGTGACGAAGGCATGGTTCTTGGCCGCCGAGCGCAGCATCGACGGGCCGCCGATGTCGATCTTCTCGATCTTGTCGGCCAGGGTCGCACCCGCCTTGTCGGCGGTGGCCTCGAAGGGGTAGAGGTTGACCACCACCAGGTCGATCATGCCGATGCCGTGCTCATTGGCCTTGCCCATGTGCTCGGGGTTGTCGCGCAATGCAAGCAACCCGCCGTGAATCTTCGGGTGCAGCGTCTTGACACGACCATCCATCATCTCGGGGAATCCCGTGTGCTCGGAGACGTCTTTGACCTTGAGTCCCGCGTCGCGGAGCGCCTTGGCTGTCCCGCCAGTAGAAAGGATCTCGACGCCGTA
>JAKLKR010000045.1 GCA_023150565.1 Planctomycetota bacterium | reverse complement strand
CGGGTGCCGGCATCGGTCAGCACCGCGCTGGCGGCGCAGTCGGCGGCCACCAGCGCCAAGCGATCGGCCAGCCGGCGGGTGGCGGGCGGGGCGAAGGGCACCGCCACCGCGCGCGCCGCCAGGCAGGCGAGGAACCCCTGCACCAGCAGGCGCCCGGGCGGCAGCACCAGCAGCACCCGCCGGCCGGCCAGGCCGCGCCCGGCCAGCGCCCCGGCGATCGCCGCCACCCCCTCCGCCAGCTCGCCCCAGGCGAGCGAGGATTCGACCTCCTCGCCGTCGCGCAGGAAGGTGAAGGCTGGGTCGTATGGGCGCTCGCGGGCATGACGCCACAGGCGCTCGGCGAGCAGGTCGGGACCGGCGACGGTGGCCAGCTGGAGCGGGGTGAGGGACTGGATCATGGAGGCCTCCAAGCCCAGCCTGACACCGCCGGGACCCGGTTGTTTCACCCCGGTCTGGGCGGCGCCCAGCTGGCAGCTGTGCAGGTTACGCAGCCGAGCGGATCGACCGGCAGCGGCGCTTCAGCGCGGGATCAGCAGGTAGGCCCCGCCGAGCGCCGCCAGCACCAGCACCGCGAGGTCGAACAGGCGCTGGCTGATGCGGCCCGACAGCCAGCCGCCGATCACGCAGCCCATCAGCACCACCGGCGCCAGCCAGGCGTCGAGCAGCAGGGTCTGGGCGGTGATCATGCCATCGAAGCCGTACCACGGCACCTTGAGCAGGTTGATGATGAGGAAGAACCAGGCGCCGGTGCCGATCAGCTCGGCCTTGGGCAGGGCCATGCTCAGCAGGTAGAGCGACATCACCGGGCCGGCGGCATGCGCGATCATGGTGGCGGTGCCGGCGGTGACCCCGAACAGGGCATGGTGCGTCCAGCCGTGGCCGACCGCCGGGCTGGGATGGCGCGCCCGCCACAGGTGCAGCACGACCATCGCCAGGACGATGCCGCCCACCAGGCCGCGCAGCAGGGCCTGGTAGGCGTCGAGCAGGTGCATCACCACCGCCCCCACCACCAGGCCGGCGATCACCCACGGCGCCAGCTCCCACAGGCGCCTGGCCTCGGCCGAGCGGCGGAACCACACCACCGCCACCGCATCGGCCAGGCACAGCAGCGGCAGCAGGGTGCCGGGACCGGCGTTCTTCGGCCCCACCACCCCGTCGACGGCGATGAACATCAGCGGCACCGCGAGGATGCCCAGGCCGGGCACCCCGGTCTTGGCCACCCCCACCAGGAGGGCGGCCAGTCCGCCGACCAGCCAGAAGGTCAATTGCGACGTCCGGACGTCCGGACGTCCGGACGTCCGGACGTCGGAACGGCCTGCCGCATCACAGGTCGCGACCCGTTATCAGGCGGAAGGCGTCGAGGTACTTGGCGCGGGTGCGCGCCACCACCTCGTCGGGCAGGGCGATGCCGGGGCCGTTCTTGTCGAACTTCACCTGTTCCAGCCAGTCGCGCAGGTACTGCTTGTCGAAGCTGTCCTGGGCGCGCCCCGCCTGGTAGCGGTCGGCGGGCCAGAAGCGGCTGCTGTCGGGGGTCAGCACCTCGTCCGCCAGCACCACCTGGCCGGCCTCGTCGACGCCGAATTCGAACTTGGTGTCGGCGATGATGATGCCGCGGGTGGCGGCATGGTCGCGGGCGCGGGTGTAGGCCGCCAGCGCCAGCTCCTGCACCCGCGCGGCATGCGGGCCGATGATGCGCGCCGCCTCGTCAGGATGGATGTTCTCGTCGTGGGCGCCCAGCTCGGCCTTGGTGGACGGGGTGTAGAGCGGCTCGGGCAGGCGGCTGCTCTCGACCAGCCCGGCGGGCAGCTTGAGGCCGCACACGGTGCCCTGCTTGCGGTACTCCTTGAGCCCGCTGCCCGAGAGGTAGCCGCGCACGATCGCCTCGACCGGCAGGATGCGCAGGCGCTTCACCAGCATGGCGCGGCCGCGCAGGGTGTCGGCATGGGCGCGCACCGCGGCCGGCATGGCGTCGACGTCGGCGGTGACCAGATGGTTGGGGCACAGGCCCTTGAGCAGGTCGAACCAGAACAGCGAGATCTGCGTGAGGACCTTGCCCTTGTCGGGGATGCCGGTGGCCATCACCACGTCGAAGGCGCTGATGCGGTCGGAGGCGACGAACAGCAGGTGGCGGGCGTCGACCTCGTAGAGATCGCGCACCTTGCCGCGGGCGATCAGCTTGAGGCCGGGGAGTTCGGACTTGAGCACGGTCATGGTGGCTCCGGGGCGGGGCGGTGGGGGAGCGGCAGGCTGCCGCCGAGGCGGAGGGCCGCAAGCCCCGCGCGGGGCTGCCCCCCGCGACGGATCCCGGATCCCGCCCGGGCTACTTGCCGACCTTGCGGCGCAGCTCCTCGTCGAAGAGCTGGCCGCGGAACCCGAGCAGGGTCTGGCGGTACTGCTGGGCGAACTGCGGGCGCTGGGCCTCGGCCACCGGCTCGCCGGCCTTGATCTCGCGCACCTGCACCAGGCGCACCTTGGGCACCTCGGCCGAGCCTTCGGCGGCGGCGACCATCACCGGGCGCCCGGGCAGGGCCAGGCTGGCCACGGTGCGGCCTTCGCCGGGGGTGCCGGCGGGATCGGCCGGAGGCGGCTGCAGCTCGGCGATGGGCGAGGTCGGGTGGGTGCCCAGGCTGGTCTTCCAGGGCGCGGCGGCGGGCGAGGAGGTCCAGGCGGCGAGGCCGCCGGGACCGGCCTTCTCGGCCTCGGCGCGCACCGCCTCGGCCTGCTCGAGCAGCGCCTTCCAGGCGCGCTGGCCGGCGATCCAGGTCTGCACCTCGGGCTTCACCTGGTCGAGCGGCTTGAAGCCGGCGGCGCGCCGGCCTTCGACGCGCAGCACGATGCCCACCGTCTTGTCGTTGCCGGGCAGGGCGAGCGGGCTGCTGATGAAGCCGGGTTCGACGCTGGAGGAGAACAGCCCGATCTGGTCCTTGACCGAGCCGAAAGGACCGAGCGCGAGCTGGCCGCCGCGCGCCTCCGGCACCTCGACCCCGGCGGCGAGCGCCAGCCCGGCGGCGGCGGCCTCCTTGGCGAAGGCGGCGGCATCGGGGTTGGCGACCTGGTCCAGGCGTTCGGCGAAGTGCTGCAGGGCCTGGCGCGCCTTGGGCTCGATGCGCTCCTTGCGCACCGCCGCCGCCGCCTCGTCGGCGACCTCGGCGAAGGGACGGTACTCGGGCGCGGCCAGGGCCCCGGCCTGGGGGGCGGCGGGCTTGCGGAAGCGCTCCTTGTTGGCCTCGTACCACACCTGGGCCTGGGTCGCCGACACCGCCTCGTCCTTGCCCATGGCAGCGAGGTCGGGCCAGGCGATGGTCACGGTGGCGGTGGCAGGGGCGGTGAAGCGGGCGCTGCGCAGCTTGTCGTAGGCGGCCTGGATCTCGCTGTCGTCGTCCTTGACCGGCTGCAGCAGGTGGGTGGCGGTGAGCACCACCTCGTCGATCACCGCCCTTTCGCCCAGCACCAGCAGGTCGTCGGCCACCGCCGGGGCGATCGCCGGCACCACCACGTTGCGCGCCACCAGGGCCTCGATCGCGGTGCGCTCGGCGAGGTACTTGCGCAGGGCGGTGTAGGGCACCTCCTCGCGCCCGCCCTGGTGCTCGGCGAGCACGTCGCGGTAGGTGCGGCCGACCTGGCCGGGCATCGGGGTGGCGAGCCAGTCGGCGGTGATGCGGTCGAGGTCGGACCCCTCCGGCATCAGCCCGAGGGCGTCGGCGTAGCGCGCACGCAGGATGTCGAGCGCATACCATTCCTGCGAACCGTGCTCGAACTGCAGGTCGCGGTACATGCGCCGCGGGTTGAGCGCGTTCTGCAGGCGCCGGGCGACATCCTGGCGCTGCAGCACGTCATTCTCGGACACCCCCTGGATCGAGCGCGGCCCGTGCTGGAGCAGGCTCACCGACGAGCCCATGCCGAACAGCACGCCGACGATGACCACCATCGACCAGATGAACAGGTGCTGCCCGAAGGTCAGCTGCTTCGCCTTGGTGGGGGCGTCGTCGGTCGGGGGCACGGCGGGCGGGCGGGTGTCTGACATAGGAGGGCGGAACCGTAGATGCCGGGGCGGGGTTTCCAGCGCGTATCCGCCATCCCCCCGCCGCCCGGGCGGCGGGGTTTCCGGCAGGGCGGCCGGCCAGGCGGGGATCAGCGCCCAGCCAGCTTCGCCGCCCCGGTGGCCGGGATGGCGACGCGGAAGCCGATGTAGATGTAGCCGCCGTAGCCGGCGTTGTTGAACTCGCGGTCGCGGCAACGCTGGGAGCCGTTGTAGTAGCCCCACGAGCCGCCGCGGATGGCGCGGTGGTGGGCCTCGCCGGTGTGCAGCAGGCCCTCGGGGGTGGTCAGGGCGTAGGTGTCCGAACACCACTCGGCAACGTTGCCGGCGAGATCCATCACCCCGTCGCGGCTGGCCCCGGCCGGGTATGATCCGACCACCACCGTGCCCTCCTCGCATTGGCTGCGCAGGATGCCCGGCAGGGCCAGCGCCCGCTCCAGCTCGAAGTTGCCATGCACGCCCGGCCGCGGCGCCTCGTCGCCCCAGGGATGGCGGCGGTTCTCGCCCCGTCCGCTGGCGACGTATTCCCATTCCGCCTCGCTGGGCAGGCGAAAGCCGTCGGCGGCGGGGTCGATGGCCCAGGTCTTCTCGTCGTAGGCCGGGGTCAGGCGGTGCTGCGCCGACAGCCAGTTGCAGTAGCCGGCGGAGTCCTTCCACGACACGTAGATCACCGGCTCGCGGTCGCGCCAGGAATAGCCGTCGCGCCAGCGCCGGTGGTCGGGGCGGAAGCGCTCGAACTCGGCGTTGGTGACCTCGTGGCGGCCGATGGAGAATGCCGGCACCGCCAGCTCGCGCGCCGGCAGCTCGTCGGGGGCGCCGCCGGGGCCGCCGCGCACGAAGCGCCCGGCGGGGATGTCCACCAGCTCGCCCCAGGCCGCCGGCGCAGCCCCGGCGGCGGGCAGCTGCACCCGCACCAGCTCCACCGCCAGGATCTCGACCCCGCCGTGGTCGTCCCAGCCGGCGGCCTGGCCGGCCGGGCGCTTCCACTTGGCGCAGCGCAGGGCCAGGGCGCGGCTGTCGGCCTGCACGCTGCGCAGCACCGACACGGTGGCGGTTTCGGCGCCGCCCGGGGGCAGGTACAGGGGCAGGGCGTCCGGGGTGCGGCCATCGTTCATCGCCAGCCCGGCGCCCTGGCCGCCGTCGATGGCCAGGGTCAGGCGCAGCTCGTCCGCACCCGGGTTGCGGTAGCTCACCCGCACACCGTAGCAGCCCGGCTCCAGCCTGGGCAGGGTGAAGGCCAGGGCGGCGCCGTCGCGGTAGCGCCGGGCGGGGTCCTTCTGCAGGCAGAGCAGGCACACCGCCTGGAGGTCCTGCGGCACGTCGGGGTTGATCCGCGCGGGCAGCACGGGCTCGGCGAAGTTGTGCTGGAAGATCAGCGAATCGGCGCTGTCGCCGTCGAACGGCGGCCGCCCGGTGAGCAGTTCGTAGAGCACCGCGCCCAGGCTGTAGACGTCGCCCGCCGGTCCGGTGGCCAGCCCGCGACCCTGTTCGGGGGCGAGGTACTGCGGAGTGCCCAGCACCATCCCGGTGCGGGTGAGGGTGCGCCCGTCGACGATGCGCACCAGGCCGAAGTCGGCGACCTTGAGCGTGCCGTCGGCGGCGAGCAGCAGGTTGGCCGGCTTGATGTCGCGGTGCACCAGCTGCACCGCGTGCGCCGCCGCCAGCCCGCGCGCCGCCTGCAGCGCCAGGCCGCCGGCCTCGGCCGGGGCCAGCGGCGAGCGCTCGCGCAGCAGCTCGGCCAGCGAGCGCCCGGCCACGTATTCCATCGCCAGCCACATGCGCCCGTCGTGCTCGCCGGAGTCGTGCACCCGCACCGCGTGCGGGGAATCGATGCGCGCCGCGGCGGTGGCCTCGGCGGCGAAGCGCGCGCGCAGGCCGGGATCGCTGGCGCCGGCCGGCATGGCCTTGAGCGCCACCACCCGCCCGACCGCGATCTGGAGCGCGCGGTAGACCTCGCCCATGCCGCCGCAGCCGATGAGGTCGCCGATCTCGTAGCCCGGCCAGCTGCGGCCCGACAGCGGCCCGCGCGCCCCGCCGGGGGTGAGCACCGCCGGGGCGGGCGCGGGCACGGACGGTTCGCCGGCCGCGGCGGGGGGCGGCGACGCGGGGATCTCCAGCAGCCCGCTGTCCGGGCCCTGGCCGACGTGGCCGAGCAGTTCGTCGCTCCAGGCGGCCATCAGCGGTCCAATGCCGCGGGCAGGGGATCCGGGACCCAGGCCAGGGACAGCCCGAGCCAGGGCCCGGCGGCCTCCAGGCGGAGGGTGGCGCCATCTCCGGCCAGACGTTCGCGCGTGGCCAGCCAGCCGGCCTCGGCGCCCAGCGCCCAATTGCGCCCGGCCTGCCAGCGCAGGCCGGCGCGCGCGCCGGCCTCGAGCGCGCCGCCGCCCAGGCCGAGCGCCGCCGCGCCTTGCGGCTCGAGCCTGGCCCGGCTCCAGCCCGCCCCGGCCCCGACCAGCGCCAGCAGCGCCAGCCGGTGCACCGGGGTGTAGGCGGCCCCGGCCTCGCCGCGCAGGGCCAGGCCCTGATCGCGGAAGCCGGGCGCGCGCTGCTCGACCGCCAGCGCCTCGATCCCCGCCACCACCTGCCAGGGTCGTGCCGCCCGCCCCCAGCCCCGGCGCAGGCCCACCCCTGCAGCCCAGGCCGAGGACAGCGTCCCCGGCCGGTGCGAGCCGCCCAGGCGATCCTCCCACTCCCAGGTCACATCGAGCGGACGCGATTCGACGACCAGACGCAGGTCCTGGACGGCGACCTCGGCCGCGGCCAGGGTCCCGGCGCCCAGGGCCAGGAGCAGGCCCGGCATGATCGGCGTACGCGGCATCCACCCCTTATATACAAGGGCCCGCGGATCCGGAAATGCCGCGCGGCCGGCGCCGCCACCAGGTGCATCCCGCAAGCGCCAGCAGGGCCAGCGCCAGACCCTGGTACCAGGTGGCTCCGAGCAGCACCGGCGGAGCCCCGCGCCACCCTTCCAACCCCAGGCGCAGCACAGCGTAAGCAGCCAGGTAGGCAGCCAGCCGGCGGCCCGGCCACCAGCCGCAGCGATGGGCGCAGGCGAGAACCACCGCGGCCACGGCGTGGAAGCCCGCCTCGATCAGCTGCACCGGGATGCGCGTCTGGCCGTCGGCCCCGGCCACGGCGTACCAGGCGGCAGGATCGCAACCGCGGCCGGCGCAGCAGCCGGCGCTCCAGCAGCCCAGGCGGCCGCAGGCGAGGGCGAGGGCGAGGGGCAGGGCGAAGCCGTCGCCGGTGGCCAGGCGCAGGCCCAGCCGCCACTTCGCCAGCTCGACCGCCAGCCAACCGCCGAGCAGGCCGCCGAGCACGGTGCGCCCGCCCAGGGGCATGGCGGCGTCGGCGCCCGCCGGGCCTTCGCTCCATCCCGCCAGCGCGGCGGGCAGTTCGCCCAGGTAGGCGCCCGCCACCGCCCCCGCCACCGCCGCCAGGGTCAGCCAGGCGCGATGAGGCGCCAGCGTCGCTGGCGGCCGCCCCTGCCAGCGGGTGGCGAGGAAGGCGAGCACGATGCCCGCCAGCACCCACAGCCGGTAGCCCATCAGCCGGCCGCCCGCCGCAGCGGCTCCAGCACGCGCTGCTCCAGCCCGCCGCGGTAGAGCACGTTGTAGGTGTCGAAGGGGATCACCCGCTGGGCGTCGGGGTGGACGATGTGCACGCAGCTCTTGCGCACCGAGCGCAGGTCGAGGTCGTGGCGGTCGAGGAACTTCATGATCACCAGGCGGAAGACGTCCCGGTAGCTGATGGCGGGGGCGCAGGCCACCCCCGGCAGGCAGCACAGCAGGCGCTGGAGGGCGGCGGCGGCGCCCTGCGGGCCATGGGCGGTGCTGAAGGCCTTGACCACCGCCGCGCGGATGGCGGGGTCGCGCTCGACGGTGATGCTGTTGCGCCCGCCGCCCACCAGCACCTCGCGCCCCACCAGCCCGGTGAGCGGCACCAGGCCGCCGCCCTGGCGCAGGCCATAGGCCATCGCCAGGCAGTCGGGATGGCAGGGCACCGGCACCACGTCCTCGGGCGAGAACAGCCGGGTCTGCTCCAGCAGGCGACGGCGCACCCCGGTCAGGGTCAGGCGCTGCTCCGGCGGCTGGCCGCCGCTGCGCCCGGCATCCTGCACCGGCTGCAGCACCACCCCGCGCACGCAGGGGCGGGCGAGGGCGAACTCCAGCAGCCGGCCGAGGGCGTCGTCGTTGACCCCCTGCCGCACCGTCGCCACCAGGGTGGTGGACAGCCCCAGGCGGTCGAGGCGGTCGAGCGCCGCCAGCTTGGTGGCGAGCAGGTCGGCCCCGCGCAGGGCGAGGTGGTGGCCGGGGTCGGTGCCGTCGAACTGCAGGTAGATCTCGAAGCCGGGGGCGTAGCCCGCCAGGCGCTCGGCGAAGCCGTCCTCGCGGGCGATGCGCACCCCGTTGGTGTTGAGCATCAGGTGCACGATCGGCCGCCGCCGGCAGGCGTCGAGGATGGCGAACAGTTCGGGATGCTCGCTCGGCTCGCCGCCGCTGATCTGCACCACATCCGGCTCGCCCTCGTTGGCCACGCAGCGGTCGAGCATGGCCTCGACCTGGGCCAGCGGGCGGTGGCGGCCGGCGTGCTCGGGGCCGCTGCCGGCATAGCACACCGGGCAGCGCAGGTTGCAGGCGTCGGTGATCTCGACCACGGTCACGCAGCCGTGCTGCTCGTGCTCGGGGCAGATGCCGCAGTCGTAGGGGCAGCCCCAGCGCACCGGGGTGTTGGCCGCCAGCACCTGCTCCGGCGGCTTGATCCAGCGCGTGCGCGCCTCCACCCACCAGGCGGCGTCCTCGGCCAGCAGCACCCGCTCGCGGCCATGGCGCGGACAGCGCTTGAGCAGCCAGGCGCGGCCGTCCTCGATCACCTCCTTGGCCTCGACCCGCTGCAGGCAGGTGGCGCACAGCGCGGTGGTGGCGCCGAAGAACACGTAGGGCCGGGTAGGGTGGCTCATGCCTGGACGGTGCCCGGGTGGGACCGCCGGCAAGCAATATTTGCAGTCGTTAACTTATCATCTAGGCTGATGCCATGCGCCGCCGCCTCCAGGTCGCCACCACCCTGCTGCTGGCCGTGGCCGGCTTCGCCGCGTGGAGCGCGTGCTCCCTCTATCCCACGCACCGGATGGAGGAACGACAGGGCCTCGGCCAGCCGAGCGCAACCGGCGCGGCCACGCAGCAGCCGATGGGGGCGTGGGCGCCGCAGTTCGTCGCCCCGCTCCCGGCCGCCACCCGGGCGGACACCCGGCCATGATCCTGATGCTGTTGATCGTCCTGGCCGTCGCCGGGGCCACCGGCTGCGCCGCGTGGTACTTGTGGAGGGACGCCAGCCGTCGCCAGGGTCTGGCCCAGGTGGTGATCTGGGGCCTGGCCCTGCTGATGAGCCTGCTGTTCGTGGGCGCCGGCAGCTGCGCCGGCCTGATCACCTTCGCCGGGCTGAGCGGACTGCGCTTCTGAACCACCGCCGGCGGGGGGTGGCCAGGGCCACCCTCGCCCCATCATGCGCAGCCATCCCATGAGCATCATCCTGACCAGCATCGCCGACACCCTGCGCACCGAGGCCGCGGCCGTGGCCCGCCTGGCCGACGAGGTCCCGGCCCAGGGCGCCGCCCTCACCGCGGTGTGCGAACTGATCCGCTCCGCCTGCGGCGAGGGGCTGCCCGGCCGCCTGGTGGTCACCGGGGTGGGCAAGGCCGGCATCATCGCGCGCAAGCTCGCCGCCACCTTCTCCTCGACCGGCACCCCGGCGCTGTTCCTGCACCCGGCCGAGGCCCGCCACGGCGACCTCGGCATGGTGGCGGCGGCCGACGTGGTGCTGGCGCTGTCCAACTCGGGGTCGAGCGAGGAGGTGGTGGCGCTGCTGCCCAGCCTCAAGCTGATCGGCTGCCCGCTGGTGGCCCTGGTCGGGCGCACCGACTCGCCGCTGGCGCGCCACGCCACCCACGTGCTGTCGATCGGCCGGGTGGTCGAGGCCTGCCCGCTCGGCCTGGCGCCCTCGACCAGCACCACCGCCCTGCTCGCGCTCGGCGACGCCCTCGCCCTGGCGGTGCTGCGCCTGCGCCAGCTCACCCCGCAGCAGTACGCCCGCTTCCACCCCGGCGGCGCGCTCGGGCGCAAGCTGATGACCTGCGCCGAGGCGATGCGCTCGGGCGAGCGGGTGCCGGCGGTCGATCCCGCCACCACCGTGCTCGCCTGCATGCGCGCGATCACCGCCGCGCGCGCCGGCAGCGTGGTGCTGGTGGACGGCGGGCGCCGCCTGCTCGGCATCTTCACCGACGGCGACCTGCGCCGCACCCTCACCCGCTCCGGCGACCCGGCCAGGGTGCTGGCCGAGCCGGTGCGCCAGCACGCCACCTGCCCCTGCCGCTCGATGCGCGGCAGCGAACTGCTGCAGGCCGCCCTGCACCTGTGCGCGGAAAAGCACTTCAACGAGCTGCCGGTGGTCGACGACGACGGCCTGCTGATCGGCCTGCTCGATCTGCAGGACCTGGTGGACCGCGGTTTCGAGGTCGGCTGACGGCACAGAAAACCATCAACCAATCTTCATCCGTCCTTCGCACCCCGGTGGCACAAGAATCTCGGCCACGGAGGTGTCATGGACTTCGCCTCGCTGTCCCGCTGGGAGCGACCCGCCTGTGTGCGGGCCAACCGGGCCAACCGTTCTCCGCTGGTGGGCACCGTCTTCGCCCTCGCCAGCCGCCTCGGCAACGGGGCCTTCTGGTACCTGCTGATGGCGCTGCTGCCGCTGTGCTACGGCCTGGATGGCCTGCGCCAGGGCCTGGCGATGGCCGCCTGCGGGCTGGTGGGCACCGGCATCTACAAGCTGATCAAGGGCTCGACCCGCCGCCCGCGCCCGTGCGCGGACGCCGACGGGCTGGTGCTGACGGTGCCGCCGCTGGACGTGTTCAGCTTCCCCTCAGGCCACACCCTGCATGCGGTGGCGTTCACCCTGCTGGCCGGCTGGCATCACCCGGAACTGCTGTGGGTGCTGGCGCCCTTCACCGGCCTGGTGGCGGCCTCGCGGGTGATCCTCGGGCTGCACTACCCCAGCGACGTGGCGGCCGGAGCGGCGCTGGGCACCGCCCTCGCCGCCCTCACCCTGGCCATCACCGGCTGAGCGCGGCGCTGGCGGGCGCTGACGCCGCCAGGCCCTCGTCGAGGGTGCGGCGCATCTTCTCGCGGTTGCGCCGCGCCTCCTCGGCGCGCGCGCGGGTGCCGGCATCGTCGAACACCAGCACGCTCGGGCGGTCGGCGACCGCGCGCGCCGCCGATTCCACGTCCACCGCCACCCGTCCCACGGTGGCCGCCAGCTCGCGCGACACCACCAGCTGGCCAAGCACGCCCTCGCCGCTGGCGATGCGCCCGGCCAGCTCGCCGACCCGGCGGGTGGCGTCGCGGATGCCGGCCAGGGCCTCGCCCAGGCGCGGACCCTGCTCGGCGAGCAGGGCGTCGACGCGGTCGAGCAGGGCGGCGGCGCGCGCGGCGACCTCGCCGGAGCGCTGGTCGAGGCGCACCACCGCGCCGTCGAGGTGCTCGAGCAGGGGATCCACCCGCTTGCCGGCCGCGGCCGCCACCGTGCGCAGGTCGGCGGCGGCGGCCTGCAGATCCGCCAGCAGCGCCTCCATGCGCTCGCCGTTGCGCTCCAGCCGCGCCGCCACCGCCGCGGCGTGCTGGGCGAGGTCGGCCGAGGACTTGAGCAGGCGCTTGGCGTCGGCGCGCGCCTCGGCCGAGAGCAGGTCTTCGGCGGCGTCGAGGATGCGCTCGGCGCGCTCGCCGGCCTGGTCGAAGAAGCCCGGGGTCACCTCGACCTGGGCGCTGCCGTCCTTGGCCAGGGCGGGGATGCCCGGCCGGCCGGAGGCGGCGAAGGCGAGCGAGCTGTCGCCGAACAGCCCGGACGAGGCCAGGCGGGCGCGCAGGTCGGCGGGCAGGTCGATGCTGGCGTTGATCTTGAGCCGGGCGCGGATGCGCCCGCTGGCGGGATCGGGGGCGATCGTCTCGACCGATCCGACCTTGATCCCGGCGAGGGTGACCGGCGAATCCTCGCGCAGCCCGCCGGAGTCCTTGAGCAGGGCGGTGACCCCGTAGGTGCGCTCGAAGCGGATGCGGTCCGCCGACATCACCAGGGTGACGGTGGCCCCCAGCGCCAGCACCACCAGCAGGCCGACCTGGATCTCGAGTTTGCGCACCGGGAGCACAGGGTGGGACGGTAGGGCGCTCAGCCCCCCTGCAACGGCCGGCCGGCGGCCCCGCGCGGGATCACCACCGTGAACAGCGAGCCGCCGCCCTCGGCCGCCGCCACCGCCACCGTCCCGCCCATCAGCTGGACCAGGTGCTTGACGATCGCCAGCCCCAGCCCGGTGCCGCCGGTCTGGCGGCTGCGGTGGGCGTCGACGCGGTAGAAGCGCTCGAAGACGCGCTCGCGGTGCTCGGGCGGGATGCCGATGCCGGTGTCCTCGACCGCGATCGCCAGGCGCTCGCCAGGCTCCTCGCTCAGGCGCACCGCCACCCGCCCCTGGCTGCGGTTGTAGCGGATGGCGTTGGAGACCAGGTTGCCCACCACCTGGCGCACGATCTCGCCGTCCTGGCGCGCGAGCAGGCGCTCGGGCCCGCTGCAGGCCATGGCGATGCCGCGCTCCTCGGCGGTGGGCCGCTGCTCGTCGAGCACCTGGCCGACCAGCTCGCGCAGGTCGACCTCCTCGGGGCGCATCTCCCAGGTGCCCTGCTCGAGGCGGTTGATGGTCAGCACATCGCGCACCAGCTTGGCCAGGCGGTCGGCCTGGCGGGCGATGCGCTGGACGAAGTCGCGGGCGATGCCGGGATCCTGGTCCACCACCCCGTCGAGCAGGGTGTCGGTGAAGCCGATGATGGCGGTGAGCGGGGTCTTGAGCTCGTGGCTGACCGCCGAGAGGAAGTCGCGGCGGGCCGATTCCAGGCGCTTGAGCTCGGTGAGGTCGTGCAGCACCAGCACGGTGACGCCGGCGCCGCCGTCGGCGACCGCCGCGCGCAGCACCTTGCGCTGGTGCGCCAGCTCGGAGGGATCGCCGGGGGCGCGCCCGGCGCGCTGCTCGGTGACGGCGCTGGACACCGCCGCGGAAGGCAGGTGGTGGTAGAAGGGCTGGCCGAGGACCTCGCCGTCGGCGGCCACCAGGCGGCGGTAGGCCGGGTTGGCGTAGACCACGCGGTCGAGGCGGTCGATGCACGCCACCCCCTCGGCGAGCGCGCCCAGGGCCCCGTCCAGCAGCCGGCGCTGGCCGGCGACCTCGGTCAGCGAGGCCTCCAGGCGCTCGCCGAGCTGGTTGAGCTCGCGGCCCAGGCGCGCCAGGGCGTCGTTGCCGGCGATGGCGGCGCGGCGCTGGAAGGCCCCCTCGGCATAGGCGCGGCTGACCTCGACCAGTTCGCCGAAACGCACCCGCGAACGCCAGTGGTAGAGCAGCAGGGCGCCGCCGCCCAGCAGCAGCACCAGGGTGGTCGACAGCACCACCGGCAGGGTCAGGTTGGCGACCAGGCCGGCCTGGACCTGCAGCGGGGCGGCCACCCGCACCACCCGGCCGTCGCCCAGGGTGGTGGCGGCGTAGAGATGGACCACCCCGGTGGTATCGCTGCGGCGGCGGCTGACCGCGGTGCCATCGCGCCGGGCCTGCTGGATCTCCGGCCGCGAATTGTGGTTGTCCATCCAGCGCACGTCGCCTTCGCTGTCGGAGAGCACCACGCCATCCGCCGCCACCACGGTCAGACGGCGCTCGCGGTTGAGCGGCAGGGCCTTGAGGCGCTCGGCCAGCTCCGCGGAGGGGACCGCCTGGACCAGGGCGGCGGCCAGGTGGGCCTCGGCGGCCACCTGCTCGCCGAGCGAGGCCTCGACCGAGTTCCCGACCGCCACCCGCTGGTACCACACGGTGAGGGCGGCGAGGACCAGGAGCAGGACGAAGGACAGCACCAGCCAGCCGAGGCCGCTGGCGAGGGGACGGGGGGCTGGGTCGGTCACTCGGTCGGCTCCTCGGCCAGTTCGCTGAAGCGGTAGCCTACCCCGCGCACGGTCTCGACGAAGCGCTGATACGGCTCGACCTTCTTGCGCAGGTTGCGCACGTGCACGTCGATGGTGCGGTCGGTCACCACCGTCTCGCCGTCGCCGATGCGGTCGAGCAGATCATACCGGGCATAGGCCACCCCGGCATGGGCGGCGAGCACATGCAGCAGGCGGAACTCGGTCAGGGTCAGGGGCGCGACCTGGCCGTCGACGGTGACGCGGTGGCGCACCGGATCGATGACCAGGCCCTGGAACTGCAGCCGCTTGCTCTCGCCGCTGCGGCCGCGGTCGACCGCGCGCGCCAGGCGGACCTTGATGCGCGCCATCAGCTCCTTGATGCGGAAGGGCTTGGCGACGTAGTCGTCGGCCCCCAGCCCGAGCCCCAGCACCACGTCGCTCTCGTCGCCCTTGGCGGTGACCATGATGATGGGCACCCCGGCCATGGCGGGGTCGGCGCGCATCACCCGGCATACCTCCAGGCCGTCGCGGTCGGGCAGCATGAGGTCGAGCAGCACCAGGTCGTAGGGGTTGCGGCGCAGCTCGTGCAGGCCGTCGCCGCCGCCGCCGCACACCGTCACCTGATGGCCCTCGCGCTCCAGGTTGAAGCGCAGCAGGCTCTGGATGTCGCTCTCGTCCTCGATCACCAGGATCCTCGGCATGGCGCCCTCAGGTCATCTCGTCGTGCTTGTGGCGGATCAGCCGGCCCTGGTGCACGTAGACCGCCTCCTCGGCCACCGACACCGCGATGTCGCCGGCGTGCTCGAGCAGGCCGACCGCGCGCAGCAGATGGGTGTACTCCTGGATCTGGCTGGGATACTCGCTCATCGCCGCCTGGATCGACTTGTAGCAGCGCTTGGTCATCTCGTCGCAGCGCTGCTCCTCGGCCAGCACCTGGCGCGCGCTGGCGAGGTCGTGGGTGATGAAGGCCTCGAGCGCCAGGCGCGCCATCTCGACCACCAGGGCGCCGAGGGCGGGCAGGTCGGCGGGGTTGTGCACGCGCTGGTGGCGGGCGATGAAGGTGGCGCGCTTGCACACGCTCTCGGCCAGATCGCCCATCTGCTCGAGGTCGGAGGAGATGCGCAGCGAGGAGATCAGCAGGCGCAGGTCCGAGGCGATGGGGGAATGCAGGGCGATGACCTGATGGCAGCGCTCCTCGAGCTGGACGTGCAGGGCGTCGATGCGCTCCTCGATCGGGCGCGCCTCCTCGCGCGCGGCCACCCGCGGCTCGAGGATGGCGTCGACGCCGTGCTGCAGGGCCTGGCGGACCAGGTCGCCCATGCCGGCGAGGGTGCGTTTGAGCTCGGCGAGTTCGAGGTCGAAATGGCGGGGGATGCTCATGGTGGGCTCAGCCGAACCTGCCGGTGATGTATTCCTCGGTCTGCTTGAGCGAGGGATTGGTGAAGATGCGCAGGGTGGTGTCGTACTCGATCAGCCTGCCGAGGTAGAAGAAGGCGGTGCGGTCGCTGACGCGGGCGGCCTGCTGCATGTTGTGGGTGACGATCACCACGGTGAAGTCGCGTTTCAGCTCCAGGATCAGCTCCTCGATCTTGCCGGTGGCGATCGGGTCGAGGGCCGAGCAGGGCTCGTCCATCAGCAGCACCTGGGGGCGGATGGCGATGGCGCGGGCGATGCACAGGCGCTGCTGCTGGCCTCCCGACAGGCCGAGGGCGCTCGAATGCAGGCGGTCCTTGACCTCCTCCCACAGCGCCGACCCGCGCAGCGCCTGCTCGCAGGCCTGGTCGAGGGTGGCGCGGTCGTTCTGCCCGGCCACGCGCAGGCCATAGACCACGTTCTCGTAGATCGACTTGGGGAAGGGGTTGGACTTCTGGAACACCATGCCCACGCGCTTGCGCAGGCTGGTGACCTCGAGATGGGGATGGTAGATGGTCTCGCCGGCGATGCGGATGTCGCCGCGGTGCCAGGCGCCGTCGATCAGGTCGTTCATGCGGTTGATGTTGCGCAGCAGGGTCGACTTGCCGCAGCCGGACGGGCCGATGAAGGCGGTGACCTGCTTCTCGGGGATGTCCATGGCGATGGCATGCAGCGCCTGGCTCTGGCCATAGAAGAAGTCGAAGTCGCGGACGGTGATGTAGTCGGGCGACCCGACCGGGGCCGGGGAGGCGCCCTGGACGGCCGGGGCGGGGTTCGACGTGGCGGGCGGGGTGGTGGGCGCTGGGGTCATGGTCCGGGTGCTCATGGTCAGAACGCGGCGCTGGTGAGCCGGCGGCGGATCCGGTCGCGGAGCACGATCGCCCCGAGATTGAGGATCAGCACCAGCAGGATCAGCAGGAAGGTGGTGGCGAACACCATCGGCACCGCCGCCTCGGAATCGGGCGACTGGAAGCCGAGGTCGTAGATGTGGAAGCCGAGGTGCATGAACTTGCGGTCGAGGTGGATGAACGGCCATTCCAGATCGAGCGGCAGGGCGGGGGCGAGCTTGACCACCCCCACCATCATCAGCGGGGCGACCTCGCCGGCCCCGCGCGCCATGGCCAGGATAAGCCCGGTGAGGATGCCAGGCACCGAGGCCGGCAGCACGATGCGCTGGATGGTCTGCCACTTGGAGGCGCCGCAGGCCAGGCTGCCCTCGCGCACCCCGCGCGGGACCGCGGCGATGGCCTCCTCGGTGGCGACGATCACCACCGGCACGGTCATCAGGGCCAGGGTCAGGGCCGCCCACAGGATGCCGCCGGTGCCGAAGGTCGGGGTGGGCAGGTTGGCGGAGAAGAACAGCTCGTCGAAGCCGTCACCGACGAAGTAGACGAAGAAGCCCAGGCCGAACACCCCGAACACGATCGAGGGCACGCCGGCGAGGTTGTTGACCGCGATGCGCACCGAGCGGACGAAGGGGCCCTGCCTGGCATATTCGCGCAGGTAGATCGCCGCCAGCACCCCGAACGGGACCACCGCCACGCTCATCAGCAGGGTCATGACGAAGGTGCCGAAGATGGCGGGGAAGATGCCGCCCTCGGTGTTGGCCTCGCGCGGGTCCTCGGCCATGAACAGCCACAGGCGGTGGGCGGTTTCCCCCAGGCGGGCGAGGAAGCCGGCCTGGTTGGCGTACCACACGTCGACGATGCGGCCGACCGGGATGGGCTTCTCGACCCCGGTGGGCCCGCCATCCGCCACCCGCAGCAGCAGGGCCGGGCCGTCGAGCTGCCTGCGCATGGCCAGGGCCTCGGCCGCCATGCCCTGGTATTCGCCGCGCAGCCGCTCCAGGCGCTCCTTGGCGGCCTGGTCGCCGGGGCTCTGGCGCAGACGCAGCTCGAGCTGGCGGGCCTGCTTGGCGTTGTCGCCGATGCGCTCCTTCTCGAGCACGCGGATGCGCGCGCGCAGGGTCTCGGCGGCGGCGATCTCCTGCCCCAGGCGCTCGCGGAAGCGCGCGTCGCCGGCCGCGATGCGCTCGCCGCCGGGCAGGATCAGCGCCACCGGCACGCCGAGGGCGTCGCCGTACTCCAGGCGCTCGACCGACACCGCCTGCTCGGGCTGGCGCACCGCGGAGATGCGCTCCTGGTCGATCCAGCGGTAGGCCTGGCCGAGCACATCCTTGGTCCCGGTGAAGAACTGCACCTCCTCGTGGTGTTCGAGCACCGCCCCGCCGCGCACCACCCGCTCGCGCGACTTCACCCGCTCCGCCAGCAAGGTCCCGACGGTGCCGTCGGGCTGGGTGACGGTCAGCTCGACCAGGCGGCGGGGCCAGAACACCTCGGCGCCGTTGGCGATGATCACCGCCAGCAGGCCGAGGGCCATGGTCACCGCCAGGCCGAGGCCGAGGGCGGTGAGCCAGACCATCGACTCGCCACGGATGGGTTCGCGCAGGGAATGCAGTTTCATCGGGGGTCCCGGGGTTCAGACCGTCTTGTACTTGTCGCGCAGGCGCGCCCGCATGATCTCGGCCACGGTGTTGATGGCGAAGGTCAGCAGGAACAGCAGCAGCGCCCCGAGGAAGAGGGTGCGGTAGAGGGTGCTGTGCTGGGGCGCCTCGGGCAGCTCGACCGCGATGTTGGCCGAGAGGGTGCGCATGCCGTTGAAGATGTTGGGGTCCATGATCGCGGTGTTGCCGGTGGCCATGACCACGATCATGGTCTCGCCGATGGCGCGCCCGAGGCCGATCATCACCGCCGAGAAGATCCCCGCCGAGGCGGTCGGCACCACCACCCGCATGGCGGTCTGCCAGCGGCTGGCCCCGAGCGCGAGCGAGCCCGAGCGCAGGGCGTTGGGCACGTTGCTGAGGCTGTCCTCGGCGATGGTGAAGATGATGGGGATGACCGCGAAGCCCATCATGAAGCCCACCACCAGCGAGTTGCGGCCCTCGTAGGACATCCCCGAGGCGGCCGGCCACCAGCGCGCGAAGTCGCCGACCATGAGCGGCGCCCCATCGGCCCCCAGCAGCGGCCTGCCGTCCTGCCCAAGCACCGGCACGGTGAAGCACAGGGACTCGACCACCGGGCCCAGGTGCCAGGCCAGCGCCCCGAGGGCGACCAGCAGGGGCACCAGGAAGAGGAACTCGTAGCCCGGGCGCACCAGGCTGCGCGCCGCCGGGGTCAGGCGCGACCAGCCCCAGCCGATGATGATCGCCGCCAGCGGCAGCAGCACCGCCACGCACAGCACCGAGGGCACCCGCGGCTCAAGGATCGGGGCCAGCCACAGGGCGGCGAGGAAGCCCAGAACCACCGAGGGCAGCGAGGCCATGATCTCGACCGCCGGCTTGATCATCACCTTGAAGCGCGGATGCATGAACTCGGCGGTGTAGACCGCCGCCAGCAGGGCGATGGGCATGGCGAAGAGCAGGGCGTAGAAGGTGGCCTTGAGGGTGCCCCAGATCAGCGGCACCATCGACAGCTTGGGCTCGAAGTCGTCGTTGGCGCCCGAGGACTGCCAGGTCCAGTCCGGTCCCGGCGCGCCCTCGTACCAGATGCGGCCGAAGAACGCCCCCCAGCCGGCCTCCGGGTGGGGATCGTCGAGCAGGCTCAGGCGCACCTGGCGGTCGGCGCCGAGCACCGCGATGCGGTGGTACTTGGCCGAGAACGCCGCCGCCACCACCGGGGCCGCGGCCGCGGCACGCCAGCGCTCGGCCGCGGTGGTGGCGTAGCGCAGCGACAGGTCCTTGCCGCAGGCGACCAGGTAGGCCTTGTTGCGCACGCTGTTGGTCTGGAAGGTCGCCACGCCGGGCAGCTGCGGCATGTCCTTGGTGCGGCCGAACAGGCGCACCTCGCCGCCATCCTTGCGGTGCAGGCTGAGGATGCGGTTGGCGCCGTCAGGCGAGGCCACCGACAGCGACACGTCGCCGAAGATCCAGGCCATCGAGACGATGGCGCGGGCAGGGCCGGCCGGACGGTCATCGAAGGGCTGGAAGGACTGGCGCAGCTCCGGGCCGGCCTCGCCGAAGTGGAACCAGGCCACCTGGCCGCTGGCGGTGGCGACCACCGCGCTCTCGGCCGCCTCGTCGACCAGCACCTCGACCGGTTCGCCGTTGAGGCGGGCGCCCAGGTCCCAGCTGCCGGCCGGCTTGAGCTCGCCCTCGCCGCCCAGGCTGCGCTGGCGCACTAGGAGCTGGGCGTGCACGGTGGTGCGCCCGCCCACGCTGACGACGGCCGCCGCCAGGGCGCGGGTGTCGGCCTGGGCGAAGGACACCGCCTGCGGCGGCCCCGGCAGGTCGCAGCGCATCACGGTGCGATGGCTGGGCACCACCGTACGCCTGCCGTCGGCGGCGACGGTCGCCTCGTACTCGAGGTCGACCACCTCGATGCGGTCGGCCAGGCCGATGATGAGGGCGTTGCGCAGGGGATCGAGGCGCACGCAGCGCACCGTCCCGTCCACCGCCTTGACGGTGGCGGCGGGGGCGCCGGCAGGGTCGAGGAAGGCGAGCGAGCCGTCGCGTCCGAGCACCGCCGGGCGCTCGCCCCATTCGTCGAGCGCCACCGCCACCGCCTCGCCCACCACCGCCGGCATGGTCGCCAGCGGCCTGACCGAGGCGGACGAGAACAGCGCCACCGACTGCGAGGCGATGAACACCATGATGCCCAGCACCGCCACGATCACCACCCCGCCGCCCACCTTGATGAAGCCGGTCATGAACCGGTCCATCAGCAGGGTCGCGCGCGGGGTGGTGAAGCGGGCGTCGTCGCGTCCCGGCCCGGGAGGGACGGGCGCTGGACCGGGGGGGACGGCAGGCTGGTTCACGCAGTGGTTCCGGTTGCGGCGGGGGATGCCCGTCCGGCGCGGGGCCGGACGGGCGGGACCATCACTTGGTCAGCAGCTCGATGGTCTCCTTGGCGACCTTGGCCGGGACCGGGAAGAACCCGTCCTTGACCACGATGGCCTGGCCCTGCTGCGAGAGCACGTACTTGATGAACTCCAGGGTCAGGGTGTCCATCGGCTTGCCCGGGGCCTTGTTGACGTAGACGAACAGGAAGCGCGCCAGCGGATACGAGCCGTTGAGGCAGTTGTCGTAGCTGGGCTCGGCGAAGGCGCCCTCCTTCTCGCCCACCGGCAGGGCCTTGATGCTGGAGGTGACGTAGCCGATGCCCGAGTAGCCGACCGCGTTGAGGTCGCTGGCCACGCCCTGGACCACCGCCGAGCTGCCCGGCTGCTCCTTCACGGTGGGCTTGAAGTCGCCCTTCTTGAGCGCGTGCTCCTTGAAGTAGCCGTAGGTGCCCGAGGCGCTGTTGCGGCCATAGAGGCTGACCGCGCGGCCCTTCCACTCAGGCAGCAGCAGGCCCCAGTCGGTGATGTCCTTGCCGCCGTGCTTGAAGGTGGACGAGAACAGGCCGTCGACCTGGGCCACGGTCACGCCCTTGAGCGGGTTGTCCTTGTGCACGAACACCGCCAGGGCGTCGATCGCCACCCGGATGCCGGTGGGCTTGTAGCCGTACTTCTTCTCGAACTTGTCCATCTCCTCCTTCTTCATCTCGCGGCTCATCGGCCCGAGCTGGGCGGTGCCCTCGATCAGCGCCGGCGGGGCGGTGGTCGAACCCTTGCCCTCGATCTGCACCTGCACCGCCGGGTAGGAGGCGTTGAAACCCTCGGCCCAGTAGGTCATCAGGTTGTTGAGGGTGTCGGAGCCGATCGAGTTGACCGCGCCGGTGACGCCCTGCACCGGCTGGTAGGCCGGGATGGCGGGGTCGACGCTGACCGCGGCGGTGGCGGAGCCGGCCAGGAGGAGGGCGGCGAGGGTGGCGGATGCGCGGCGGAGCGCGGGCAGGGGCTTGTTCATGGGGGTCCTTGAAGGCTGCCCCCTTGTCCGGCCGGCGGTTAATCTTTGATGAAGCGTCGATGAAGAAATAATCCTTATACTATCATTGTAGCCGTATGTAATTATCTTATAATTATATACTTATATCAAATTAAGCGACCATTAAGAATCAATGAGCATATGCATTGACCCCGGCTGTCGCGCGCTGGAATCCCCCTCCCCTATGAGCTTCAACTCCCTCCTGCGCCTGATCCTGCCCCGCGAAGACCACTTCTACGACTTCCTCGAGCGCCAGGCCGAGGTTGCCGACCGCGCCTCGCACTCGCTCGCCCGCTTCAAGGACGGCTCGGCCCAGGCCGCCGCCATCCGCGACGAGGTGCAGAAGATCGAGCACGAGGGCGACCGCCTCGGCCACGACATGATCGAGGCCCTCGGCCGCACCTTCGTCACCCCCATCGACCGCGAGGACCTCCAGCGCCTGTCCAAGCGGCTGGACGACATCCCCGACCTGTGCAACGCCGCCGCCCGCGCCTGCGTGCTGTTCGGGGTCGACCACCCGACCCGGCCGATGACCCTGCTGATGGACAAGCTGTGCGAATGCACCGGGGTGATCAAGGCCACGGTGCCGTTCCTGCGCCAGCGCGCCTATGCCCGGGTGATCGAATCGTGCCGCAGCATCAACCACTACGAGAAGGACGGCGACGCGGTCTTCCGCGACGCCCTCTCGGCCCTGTTCCATGACCCCGCGGTCGACGCCAAGACCATCCTGCGCGAGAAGGAGATCCTCGAGGACCTGGAGAAGGCCATCAACCGCTGCGACCAGACCGCGGAACTGCTGACCAACATCGCGGTGAAGAACTCCTGACGATGCTCGAACTCCTCATCCTGGTCATCGTCGTCGCCCTGGTCTTCGACTTCATCAACGGCTTCCACGACGCCGCCAACGCCATCGCCACCACCGTCGCCACCGGGGCCATGGGCCTGGGCCCGGCGGTGGTGGTGTCGGGGGTGTTCAACTTCATCGGCGCCCTCGGCGGCACCGCGGTGGCCGGCTTCATCGCCAGCAAGCTCGCCGCCCCCGCCGACGTGACCTCGACCGTGCTGCTCGCAGCCCTGCTCGGCGCCAGCGTGTGGAACATCATCACCTGGTGGTACGGCATCCCCTCCAGCTCGTCCCACGCCCTCATCGGCGGGCTGGCGGGTGCGGTCACCGCCCACGCCGGCTGGGACCATTTCGAGTGGGGCAACCTCACCCACAAGGTGCTGATCCCGCTGGTGCTGTCGCCGCTGCTCGGCTTCCTCGCCGCCCTGGCGATGATGGTGGTGATGTTCTGGCTGCTGCGGCGGAAGCGCCTGTCGGCGGTCAACCGCACCACCAAGCACCTGCAGCTGTTCTCGGCCTGCACCCTGTCCTACGCCCACGGCTCCAACGACGCCCAGAAGGTCATGGGCATCATCACCCTGGCGCTGGTGGCCTACGCCACCGCCAACCAGGCCGGCCTGCCGCAATGGATCCAGGACAACCACTCCTGGTTCCTCTCGCCGGGCCAGGAGAAGGGCAAGTGGATGGTGCCGACCTGGGTCATCTACGCCTGCGCCGCCGCCATCTCGCTGGGCACCATGGCGGGCGGACGCCGCATCATCAAGACCATGGGCGCCAAGATCGTGCGCATGGATCCGCCGCAGGGTTTCAGCGCCCAGACCGCCGGCACCGGGGTGATCCTGGCCGCCAGCGCGCTGGGGGTGCCGGTGTCGACCACCCACTGCATCAGCGCCAGCATCCTCGGCGCCGGCGCCAGCCGCGGCCTGGGCAAGGTGCGCTGGGGGGTGGCGATCAACATCGTCATCGCCTGGGTGCTGACCATCCCGATCAGCGCCGGCATCGCCTGGCTGTGCCTGCTTGGACTGCGCGCGGCGGGCCTGAAGGACTGAGCCGCAGCGCGCACGCTGGCGACTGCCGGCCGCCGCTGCCGCCAACGAAGAAACCCGGCCGCGAGCGGCCGGGTTTCCTTTTTCAGCAGGCTTCAGCCTGGTTTCAGGCGACGGCCTTGGCCTTGGCGACCACGTCCTTGAACGCGGCCGGCTGGTTGATCGCCAGCTCGCTGAGCTGCTTCCGGTCGAGGCGGATGTCGGCCTTCTGCAGGGCGGCGATCAGGCGGCTGTAGGTGATGCCCTCGGCACGGCAGGCGGTCGAGATGCGCTTGATCCACAGGCTGCGGAAGGTGCGCTTCTTCAGCTTGCGGCCGACGAAGGCCTGGACCTCGGCGCGCTTGACCGCCTCGCAGGCGACGCGGTACATCTTGTGCCGGCCGCTCCAGAAGCCCTTGGCGCGCTTCATCAGGCGCTTGATCATCTTGTGGCGGGCGGCGCCGTTGGTGGCTCGCATGGTATGCCTTTCAATGCTGGGCCGCGGCCGATGAGGCGACGGCGGGGCGCTGGGCCCACTTGGTGGTCAGCCGCGGACCGGGGTCCACGGCCGGGAGAAATCTCAGGCCTGGCCTTCGAGCAGCGCGTAGCGCGCGCGGCGCAGGTAGCCCGCCGCCTCGGTGGTGGTCTTCTTGGTCAGGTTGCGCATGCGCTTGGGGCTGCGGTCGGCGAGCAGGTGGCGGACGCCACACTGGGTGCGGACCAGCTTGCCGGTCTTGGTCAGGCGGATGCGGCGCCGGCTGGCCTTGTGGCTCTTCATCTTGGGCATGACGATTCCCGGGTACGAGTAGGGCGGGGAAGTATGTGGCGAGGGACCGGCTGTAAAGGGGGGAATGCCGACCCGCCGGAGACCCGGCGATCAGCGCCCGACCACCAGGCGATCGCCCAGGGCCTTGCCGAGATTAGGATTGTCGTAGATCAGCTTGCGGGTCTTTTCGATGTCATAGGTCACCCGCCGCCATTCCACCGAGGCGCCATCGAAGATGACATAGCACGAACGCGGGTCGCTGTCGCGCGGCTGGCCGACGCTGCCGACGTTGATGATGGTCTTGCGCGCGTCGATGGTCCAGCGCAGGTTGAGATCAGGCAGCGAATGCCAGGCGAAGTCGTCGCCGGTCACCACCCCCGGGCGGTGGGTATGACCGACGAAGCAGGTGTGCGGCACCAGGGCGAAGTTCTCCTCGAGCAGCTGGCGCGGATCCTCGCCCAGGTAGCTGCGGCCGAGGGTGTGCTCCTCGAGGATGTACTCCTCGAGGTGGTTGCGCGGGCTGGCGTGGACGTACAGGACGTCGCCCTCGGTGAAGGAGGTGGGCAGGCTCTTGAGCCATTCCCAGCGCTTGCGGTGGCCGCCGAACAGGCTGAACCAGCCGGCCTTGATCTGCTTGTTGGTCCACACCGCGGCGTTGCGCGCCTCGGCGTTGAAGCCGATCGGCTCATAGATCGAGGCGTGGTCGTGGTTGCCGCAGATCACCCGCCCGCGCACGCACACTTCCAGCACCCGCGACATCGCCGCCACCGGTTCCGGGCCATAGCCGACCACGTCGCCCAGGCAGTAGATGGCATCCACCCGCTGCCCGGCGATATCGGCCAGCACAGCCTCCAGCGCGGGCATGTTGCTGTGCACGTCACTGATGATCGCGATGCGCGGCATCAGGACGCCATATGACCGGCGTAAACGGCGCGCACCACATGCGTTCCCTGCGACGAGGACATGGCAGGGGGATGCTAGGCCCGGATGGGGATGCGCAACCCAGGGAAGCTGCCGGGCATACCATTACCCCCTTGCGCCAAGTGTCGGGACGAGGGTATGCTGCCCATGGAGTCCAACGATGCCCGCCCCGGTGGTCCTGGTGGTCGACGACAACGAGATCAACCGCACCGTGCTGCACCGCATGCTGGCCGGGCTGGGCCTGCCCGCCCATCAGGCCGCGGACGGCGACCAGGCGGTGACCCTGGCCGCGGGCACCCCCTGCGACCTCATCCTGATGGACTGCATGATGCCGGTGATGGACGGCCTCGAGGCCACCCGCCGCATCCGCGCCGCCGACCACCCCAGCCATCGGGCCTGGATCATCGCGGTGACCGCCAACACCCTGCGCAACGACCGCGCCCAGTGCCTGGCGGCGGGGATGGACGACTACATCCCCAAGCCGTTCACCATGGAGGTGCTGGAGCAGGCCCTGACCCGCTGGGCCGCCAGCCGGGAACCGGCCTGGCGGCCGCGCCAACGCCCTGGCGCCAGCGACGACGGCACCGACTTCGCCGGCCTGGTCCAGCTCGCCCAGCTCGCCGGACCGCAGGCCCTGGCCGAGGTGGTGGGGGTGTTCCTGCGCGAGGCGCCGCAGCTGATGGCGGCGGTGCATGCGGCTGGCGACGACCGCGAGCAGCTGCGCGGCGCCGCCCACAAGCTCAAGGGCGCCTGCGGCAGCGTCGGGCTGAGCGCCGCCCAGCGCCTGGCGGCGGCGGTCGAGACGCGGTCGCGGGCCGGCGACCCGGCGGGGGCGGCCATCGCCCTGCCGCAGCTGGCGCAGGCGGTCGAGGACGGCTGCCGCCGCCTCGAGGCCCTGCTCGCCACCAGTCAGGGCCGTACGGCCAGCCAGTAGACCAGGTCGCTGGGCCCGGCCTGCAGCACCAGGTCGCCGCGGCCGTCGGCGCCCGCCACCACATCAGGCAGGTCGCGCTCGGGTGAGCCGAGCTGGTCGATCGCCACCACCCGGAAGCGGCGGCCGGCCTGCAGGCCGGCCAGGCGCAGGCGGGTGCCGGCGGCGATGGCGGGGCGGTTCCGGCCCGCGACCAGGTGGGCATGCCAGGTGTCGGCCGCCAGCTGGGGCCAGAGCAGGGCCTGGCGCGGCGACTGCCAGCCGAGCACGCGCAGCGGCGGCGCCCCGGGCGCCAGCGGGGCGAGGTCGCGGTCGCGCCAGTCGATGCGCGCCGCCGCTGCCGCCAGCGGCCGCCAGAGCTTCCACAGCCGGTTGGGCTCGATGTGGTTGTACCACCACCACGGCATGGCGGGGGCGCAGCCGCCCGCCAGCAGCCCGGCCCAGGCCTGCTGGCGCATGAGCATGCCGCCGGTGTCAGCGGCGATGCCGGGGTTGTGGTCGTCGCGGCCCTGGTAGCCGCATTCGCCCAAAAACACCGGGCGTCCGGCGGGCTGGGCGCGGGCGGTCTCGCTCAGCACCAGGCCGACCCCGTCGCGGCCGGGCTCCTTGAGCTCCTCTTCGACCCCGGCGTATTCCAGCACATAGCTGTGCACCTGCACCAGGTCGGGCTGGGCGGCGGCCACCACCCGCGGCCAGTCGCTGCCGCACCACGACAGGGTGCGCAGGCGGCGGTCGGGGTCGTTGCGGCCGATGAAACCCAGGGCGGCGCGCAGCCAGGGGATGATGCGCTCGCGCACCGGCAGGGCGAGGTCGGCCTCGTTCATCGCCTCCCACGCCAGCACGGTGTCGTCGGCGCCCCAGCGCGCCAGGCAGTAGCGCACCCGCTGGCGCCACCAGGGATCGAGCTCGGGGTCGAAGAAGCGCTTCTGACGCTCCTCGAGGGTGGCGCCATAGGGGCAGCCGGTGCCCTCCTGCACGTCGGTATGGTTGTCGAGCACCAGGGTCAGGCGCAGCTTCAGCTCGCGCGCGCGCTCGAGCACGCGGTCGAGCTGGGCGGCGCGCTCCAGGCGCCAGGCGCCGGGGGCGTCGCCCTCGATCCCCAGGCTCCACGAGCACATCCACACCCGGGTGTGGTTGCAGCCGTGCTCGGCCAGGGTGCGCAGCCAGCGTTCGTAACCGGCGGCATGGTCGGGGCCGTCGGCCCAGCACACATTGGGGCCGATGGGGATGAAGGGGGTGCCGTCGGCGAACGCGAGCAGGCGCGGGTTGTCGGCGGACACCCGCAGCGGCCCGGGCGGCGTGGCCGGGGCGGCGACGGTGAACACGCCCTCGCCGGCGGCGCGGCCGGCGGGATCGAGCAGGCGC
>JAKLKR010000459.1 GCA_023150565.1 Planctomycetota bacterium | reverse complement strand
CCGGGCACGTACTGGCGATGATCGGCGAAGTCCACCGAGTGGCCCTTGTGCGGGCTGCGGTGCGCGCCGGTGCGCACCCCCTCGACCACCAGGCGCGCCGCCACCTCGAGGCTGTGCAGCCGGGCGAGATCGGCGGCGGAGACCAGCGGCGATGCGGTGGAGGGCATGGCGCGGGGTCCTCAGCGCTTGCGGCTGCGGATGTTCAGCTCCGGGTCCTTGATCGTCACCACCGTGTAGGGCTCGGTCGAGCAGGTCAGCCAGACGTTGCCGCCGATCACGCTGTGGTGGCCGATCACGGTGTCGCCGCCGAGGATGGTGGCGCCGGCATAGATGGTGACGTGGTCGGCGAGGTCGGGATGGCGCTTGTTGCCCATGCCCCGGCACAGCTCGCCGTGCGCGTCCTTGGCCAGCGGGTTCCACGCCACCAGGCCGACGCCCTGGTAGAGCACGCAGTGCTTGCCGATGCGGCTGGTCTCGCCGATCACCACCCCGGTGCCGTGGTCGATGAAGAACGACTCGTCGATGCCGGCGCCGGGATGGATGTCGATGCCGGTGCGCCCGTGCACCACCTCGGTCATCATGCGCGGGATGCGCGGCACCCCCAGGCGGTAGAGGCGGTGGGCGAAGCGCTGCACCGCCAGCGCCTCGATGCAGGGATAGCTGAGCACGATGGTGGCGGTGTCGGGCGCGGCAGGATCGTTGTGGAAGGCCGCCTCGACATCGGTGCCGACCAGGCCGCGCACCTCCGGCAGCTGCTCCATCGCCGCCATCACCAGCTCGTGCACCTGGGCGTGGCTGCGTTCGGGCGCGGCGCGGGCGATGAGGTCGAGCAGCTGGGCCTCGAGCTCGGCCAGGTGGCTGAGGATGCGCGTCTCGAGGTGGGCCGGCGCGGTGCGGTCGCCGCTGGCGAAGCAGCCGGGGAACAGCAGGGCGAGCAGGCGGTCGCACAGGCGCGCCACCCCGGCGCGGTCGGGATAGCCGGCCTCGCCCGGGGCGAGGCCGGCGCAGGCGGCGTGCAGGCGCACGGCGAGGGAGGAGAGGCGGTCGGCGGCGGTGCGGGGCTTGCTCATGGGGCGGGGGTCACGCTGGCGCCCCGCAGCTCGCGGGGAAGCGGTTTGGCGGCGGCGTGCGGCGGCGGATTGAGGTTGTGGGCGGCGGCCTCGAAGCGTGCGCGGTAGAGCCCTTCCATCAGGGTGCGCAGGGGGCCGGCGTCCTCCTTGGCCAGCAGCTCCTGGGCCGAGGCCCAGGCGGTCTTGGCCCGGCCCCAGTCGCCCTGGCGGAAGCGCACGCAGCCGATGGTGTCCCAGCCTTCGTGGGAGGGATCGGCGCGCAGGCGGCGCTCGAGGCGGTCGGCGAGCTTGCCGGCGAAGGCGACGTCGGCCGCCCCCGGCTGCTCCTGGCCGGTGGCCAGCACGTAGGCGAGGGTGTTGACCACCTGGTAGTCGAGGCTGGCATCGCCGCAGCTGACCGCCGACAGCGCGCGCAGACGATGACGGAATGGCCAGGTGGAAGCGTCGTCGGGCAGCGGCCTGCCCTCCGGACCGGGCGGACCGGCCAGCGATGCCAGGCCGAGCTGGGCCTGGACCAGCAGCTTGCGCTGCAGGGGCTGGGCGCGCACCAGCCAGGTCGCGAGCAGGGTGGTGTCGCCGCGATCGGCCTGGGCCAGCGCCACCCCCAGCTCGCCGTCCTCGGCGCACAGCTGCAGCAGGGCGGCCCGCGGCGCCCCCACCAGCGCCGCCGCCGACAATACCTGCAGCACCAAGGCCGCGATCATCACCCCCAGCAGCATCCACATCACCCGGTTGCCCATCTAGAAGCCTCCAAATCTGAGATCGCCGCGCACCACCAGCGCAGCCAGCAGGCCGAGCGCGGTGCCGCCCAGGGTCCACCAGGCGAAGGCCACCCGGCGGTGGTGGCGGCCGGCCTC
>JAKLKR010000458.1 GCA_023150565.1 Planctomycetota bacterium | reverse complement strand
CCGCCTGCCGGCGGTGGGGTGGGACGAGGACGGCACGGTGGCCGAGCTGGCGGCGCGCCTGCGCGAGCCCACGCTGGGCGCGGCCTGCCGCGCCCGCGCCGCGGTGGTGCTGGGCAGACGCCACGGCATCGCCGCCGCGGTGGCCGCCCTGGGCGCGGCCCTGGGCGATGCCGCCAGCCCGGAGCTGGTGCGCGAGGAGGCCATCGCCGCGCTCGGCGCCCTGCGTTCGCCGGCGGCGGCCGAGGCCCTGCTGGCGGCCTGGCCGGGGCTGCGCCCGCGCCTGCGCCGGGCGGCGGCCGGGGCCCTGGGCGGCTTCCGCGGCAGCGAGCAGGCGCCGGGCCTGGCCCAGCGCCTGCTGGAGCTGGGCGACGCCGAGACCAGCCCGGTGACCGCCGGGGCCTGCTTCGCCGCCCGCGGCGCCCTCGAGCATCCCGGCGCCACCTCCGAGTTGCGCCGGCGCGCCGAGCGCCCGAGCTGGAACCAGCGCCTGCGCATCGGCTGCATCCGCGGCCTGGGCGCCAGCGGCGAGGCCGCCGCCCTCGACGAGGTGCTGCCGCTGCTCGCCCAGCGCGACGGCCACGAGGCGGTGCTGTGCGCGGCCTGCGCCGCCGCCGCCGAGCTCGGCCGCCGCCACGCCAGCGCGCGCGAGCGCACCCGCCGCGCGCTCGAGGCGCTGGTCGAGCATCCCGGCATGCATGTGCGTGCGGCCGCCGCCGGGGCGCTGGCGCGTCTGGGCGATGCCGCCGCCGCCGGCGCGCTCGGCGCCCGGTTGGAACGAGAACCGTTCGGCAACCTGCGCCGCAGCCTGCGCGAGGCCCTCGACGACCTGCGCAGGACCGCCGACCTGGCGGCGCGAAGCGCCGAGCTGGAACGCCGGGTCGACGACCTCGACAAGGTGCGCAAGACCCTGGAGTCGCGCCTGGAGGCGCTGGAGAAGCGCCTGGGATGAGCTTTGCCACCACCCGCTGGAGCCAGGTGGTGTGCGCCGGCGGGCAGGGGGCCGAGGCCCGTGCCGCCCTCGCCTGGCTGTGCCAGGCCTATTGGCAGCCGCTCGCCGCCCACGCCCGCCGGCGCGGCCTGGGCGAGCACAGCGCCGAGGACCTCGTCCAGGAGGTGCTGCTGTCGCTGGTCGCCGGCGGCTCGGTGGCCCATGCCGATCCCGCGCGCGGGCGCTTCCGCACCTTCCTGCTCGCCTGCGTCGAGCACCACCTCGGCCATCGCCGCGAGCGGGCCCAGGCGCAGAAGCGCGGTGGCGGCCAGGCGGCGGTGGCGCTCGAGGAGGGCCACGCCGCGGTCGAGCCGGACCCCGCCCGCACCTTCGAGCGGGAATGGGCGCAGGCGCTGCTGCAACGCGCGCGCGAGGCCCTCGCCCGCGAGCAGGCCGGGCAGGGCCAGGCCGGCCGTTTCGCCGCCCTGGAGCGCTTCCTGGCCGAGAACGGCGATGCCCGGCTCTACCGTGACGTCGGCCAGGCCCTGGGCCTGGAGGCGGGGGCGGTGCGGGTGGCGGTGCACCGGCTGCGTGGGCGCTACCGCGAACTGCTGCGCGCCGAGGTCGCCGACACCCTGGAGAGCGCCGATCCGGCGGCCATCGACCGCGAACTGGACGACCTGCTGGCGGCCCTGGTCGATGGCCGGTAACCGGCGGCCGGGGACCGGTAAGAACAGGGGTGGAGGACCGATCATGCCCGACCACCCCACCCCCGGCTCCGACCCGGACCGCCGCCTGCTCGCCCTGGGCAAGGAGGAGACCGCTGGCCGCAGCGCCTGGGTGCCGCCCGCCCCGGCGGCCCTGGCCGGGATCTTCCCCCAGCTCGAGGTGCTGCGCCTGATCGGGCGTGGCGGCATGGGCGCGGTCTACCTGGCGCGCCAGACCCATCTCGACCGCCAGGTGGCGCTCAAGATCCTCGCCCCCGAACGCGCCGGCGACCCCAG
>JAKLKR010000457.1 GCA_023150565.1 Planctomycetota bacterium | reverse complement strand
TGCTGGAAATCGCGCAATTTCACCAGCTTGGAGCACTGCCTGAGCCGCCGGTGACCCACAGATTCTGCGGATGAGGCCTTTTTTTAGCTGAAGCACCTCCATCGACAGCTCCGCCGCCACCTCCTCCAAGTGCCGGATCCGGTCATCCTTGACGGCCAACTGCCGATCGGCCCGCTGCCCCTCCCGCTCACGCTTGTCCGACAGCACCTGGTCAGCACCATCAAGCACCGCACGGACCCAGCCGTGGACCATGCTCGGGGCTGTACCGTTCTCATCGGCAATCGTAGCCACCGGAATGCCATCCCGGAGGTGCCGACGAACCAGCTTCGCCTTTTCGGCGGCCGTCCAGTGGCGCTTGGATTTGGATTCAGAAGTAGAGGACATGACCGGTTCCTTGTGAGATATGCTCACATGTAAAAGTCCGGATTCAACTTAGGCAGCACAGTTCCCCCGGCGTGGCGGCGGCGGGGTGGTGAGGGATGCTTCAGGCATGGTGGCGGCGGCGGATGGACTGCAGGATCCCGAACCAGCCGGGTGCAGGACGCGGCACGATGCCCTGCGCGTCCAGGAAGGACGCCGGCGGGCCGCAGGAAATGAGGAGAGGACAGGACCCGGACCGAGGTCCGGGACTGCTGAAACCACCGGGTCGGGCGCGGTCGGGAGGGTGTCCCGACCGGCCGTCAGTGCGCTGCTATGGGCGGTGGATCGGGAGGGTAGGTCACCCGGCCGGGTGCCTGGCCCTCGGGCGCCCGCAGACGGGAGCCATATGCGGCAGGGAACGCTGGCCAGGGCACCGGCGCCGCCGCCGGGCATTCATCGACCGCCATGGTGCAGGAACAGTCGCCATGGCAGGTTTCGGGCGGGTCAGATTCGGCGAGAACCACCATGTCCGCACCTGGGTGGCAATCGCAACCCCAGGCGGCGTCCCGGCTGGTCCAGCCCAGCGCCAGCAGGGCCAGGACCAGCAGCAGTGGACGGCGGAGGCCGTCGGCCAGGCGGGCAGCCCAGCGGAACCACGGGCAGGTCACGGGATTCAGGCCCGCTCCTGGTGGTGCCGGCCGTCGCCGGCGGCCCCCGACCCGGAGACCGGGGCGGCCAGCGCCACGGCGATGATCAGGACCCAGGCGGCCAGGCAGGCGATGGTCGGCCAACGCAGGCGGGTGAGCAGGTTCCTGATCCAGGCCCAATGCAGGGCCAGATGGATCACCGCCAGCCCGATCACCACCAGGGCGAGGATGAAGTGGAGTTCGCCCCAGCCTTCGCCGGTCATGCCGAGCAGGGTGCGGCCCTCATCCTCGATCTCGATCTTCCATTCCAGCGCCAGCCCGGTGGCGGTCAGGGCGCAGGCGGCGAGATAGAGGGCCGCGTTGGAGAGGCGGATGAACAGGGCGGCCATGCGGGGTTCCGGCGGCTGGTGGTTCCCAGTCCCGCAGGGTTTCCCCCGCTGCCCTGTGGGCCCGGCTGCGCCACCGGACGTCCGGTGACCGCCTGTTCTGCTCTGCGGGGCGCTTGTAGGACTGCCGCAGGGATGCTCAAGGCGCAATAAAGGCTGATTTACCAGGGAACGCCAACGAGAATCGCTCTCATCAGCCCGGCGATCCGCGCCAGCGCCCGGGGGTGGTGCCGGTGCAGGCGCGGAACACGCGGGTGAAATGCTTGAGGTCGCGGCAGCCGAGCGCCGCCGCCACCGCCACCACGGTGGCGCCCGGCTCCGCCAGCAGGGCCTTGGCGCGCTCGACCCGGGCGAGCTGGAGGTAGCGCAGCGGCGGGATGCCGAAGCTGCGGGTGAAGCAGCGGCAGAGGTGCTCGTAGCTGTGGCCGAGCCGGCGCAGCTCGCTGCGCAGCGACAGCTCGTCGTGGCCGCCGCGGTCGAGCCGCGCCTTCACCGCCAGGGCCAGTTCGAGGACGCGGTCGCCGGCCGGGGCCGGCGCCGCCGGCGCC
>JAKLKR010000456.1 GCA_023150565.1 Planctomycetota bacterium | reverse complement strand
CCCCCCGGCGAGGCCGACGACTGCGCCCAGGCGGTGTTCCTGGTGCTGGCGCGCCGGCCGCAGGCGGCGGCGCGCGCCCCGCTCGCGCCCTGGCTGCTGCGCCCCGCCGCCCTGGTGTGCCGTTGCGCGCGCCGCGGCGCCGAGCGCCGGCGCCGGGCCGAGCGCCAGGCCCCGCCGCCGGAGCCGGCGCCGGCGCGCAACGAGGCCCTCGAGCATCTCGACGAGTGCCTGCAGCAGCTGCCGGAGCGCCAGCGCCTGGCGGTGAGCCTGCATTACCTCACCGGCGTCCCCGCCGACGACATCGCCGCGCGCCTGGGCACCAGCCGCGCCAACGCCTACCAGCTGCTCAGCCGCGGGCTGGCCGGCCTGCGCGCCCTGCTCGCGCGCCGCGGGGTGGCGGTCCCGGCCGCCGGCCTGGCCGCGCTGCTCGCCGGCGAGGCCCAGGCCGCCGCCGCGCCGGCCGCCTCGGCGACGGTGATCGCTCTCGCCAGCGGCGACCCCCGCCCTGCCGCCCACACCCTCGCCCAGGAGACCATCGCCGCCATGAGCACCCACATCGCATTCCCCGCCGTGGTCGGCAGCGTCGTCGCCACCACCCTCGTCGCCGGCGCCATCGCCTGGGCGGCCGCCGGCGTGCCGGTGCCGGGACGGCCGGCTGCCGAGCCGCCAGCGCCCGCGCTCCTGCAACCGCTGGCAGCGCTGCCGCCGGCAGCGGCAGCGGATCGCCCGTCCGCCGGCGCAACCGCGGCGGCAGCCGATCCCGCCCGGGTCGAGGACATCCTCCGCCAGAAGGTATCGCTCGATTTCGACCAGGTTGGCCTGACCGACGTCACCGCGTTCATCCGCCAGGTGACCGGTCAGCAGGTGCATCTGGCTCCGCTCCCCCATGCCGCCGGGGTCACCATGGAGGTCAGGGAGATGGCGTTGGGCGACGTGCTCGCCTGGATCGCCCTGCTCTGCGACTGCACCCTGGAGCGCAGCGGCGGGCGATGCACCCTGGTGCCGACCGCCGATGCCTCCCCGGACGGGAACGAGGCGGTCGATCTCCGGCCGCGCTCCCGGGTCGAGGGCCTGCAGGTGACGGTCGAGTTGTCGGCGAGCGACCCCCGCGCGGCGGTGAAGCAGCTGCACGCCCTCACCAGGGTCAACCTGCTCATCCATCCGCGCGCGTTCCCCGACGGCTTGGCCATCACGGTGCCGGCGCAGACGCGCCCGGCGATGGAGGTGGTGCAGGAGATCGCCCGTCAGGCGGGCTGCGACCTGCTCGAACGCAACGACGGCATCGGCTTCGTGCCCCGCGGCAGGGGCCAGCCGGTGCCACCCGCCGGGCGCCAGTAGCCGCCTCAGCCGCTCGCCATCCCGTGCGCGATCGAGGCGCGGGTGGCGTCCTGGCGGCGCAGGTAGGACAGGGTGAGGTTGCGCGCCATGCGCCGCAGCAGGGCGTGGTCGCTGGCCGCCGCCAGCCAGGGGCCGGCGTCGCGGCCGCCGGCCAGGCGCGCGCGCAGGTCGAGCTCGTCGCGGCTGATGGTGCGGCCGCCGGCGAACAGGTCGGTGAAGCCGCCCGCCCAGCGCCCGACCACGTGCCCGGGCAGCGCCACCGCCTCGGCCGCCAGGTCCAGGCGCCGGCAGAGCAGCAGCCACAGCGCGGTGAGCGCGATGGGCAGTCCCAGCCGCCGCTCCAGCACGCAGGGCAGAAAGGAGTTCTGCGGGTCGTCGTAGGCGCTGCGGTCGCCGGCGAAGCCGCACGGCCCGCACAGCCAGGCCGCCAGCGCGCCGGGGTCGCCGGCGCCGGCGGCGCGCGCGCGCCGCGCCAGGTCGTCGAGCTGGGGCGCGCAGGCGGCGGCATGGTCGCGGCGCGGCTGGTGCAGGCGCGCCAGCAGCCACACCCCGGGTTCCAGGGTGGTGCAGGCGAGGTCGGTGTCGACCAGCGCCTCGGCGTCGTGGCGCAGCGCCAGCT
>JAKLKR010000455.1 GCA_023150565.1 Planctomycetota bacterium | reverse complement strand
ATCAGCATCGAGCCGTGGCCGTTGGACTGGACGAAGCGGTCGCGGTCGGCCCACTTGGGGTTGGCCGGGTTGTGACGCAGGTGGCGGCGCCACAGCACTTCGGCGATTTCGGCCATGCCCATCGGGGCGCCCGGGTGGCCGGAGTTGGCCTTCTGGACGGCGTCCATGGCCAGCGCACGGATCGCGCCGGTCAGGGGGTTGAAGACGGGCGGCTTGACGTTACGCGAAGAAGACATCGAGGGAACCTTGGGCCGGCGGAGCGGCGCGCAAAGACCATAATTATCTTTGATTCCCCGGTGCTTGGGTAGCCTTGGCAAGGGGGATTTCAAGGGAGGCCTGCCGGATGCCCGCGATGCTCGACCGCGCCACAGGCAGGCCCCGCAAAGTGCTGCATAATCCGCAGGCCCTGCCGATAAACACATTTAGTTACCCAGTGCGTCCCTGATGCCGCCCCTTTTTCGCCCAACAGCCTGGGCTGTGGCCCTCGCGTCCCTGTTTCTCGGTGCCTGCAGCACCGTCCAGTACACCGTCGACGACGGCCGCAAGGTCAACGAAACCCTGCTCGCCAACCTGCGTGCCCTCGGCCACGGCGAGCGGGCCCTGCGTCCGGCGATCGCCCGCTCGGCCGCCCTCAACGACCCCGACTGCAGCCGCCAGTGGGAGCTGCCGATCAGCGTGGCGACCAGTTTCGAGTGGGAAGAGGACGACCGCGTGGCCTGGGTGCGGGCGCTCCAGGTGGACGAGCGGCTCACGGTGGTCGCGGCGGCGCCGGACGCGGGCCTCGCGGTGGGCGACAAGATTGTCGAGATCCAGGGCTACAAGAAGAAGGACAGCAACAAGATGCTGGCCGAGCTCGCCAGCCTGCGCGACGACGGCGACCCCTTCCCGGTGAAGACGGCGGCAGGGAAGACGGTGACCCTCAAGCCTTTCCAGGTGTGCCGCGGCTACACCCGCCTGGCGCCGCCGGTGACGCCGGGCTACCAGGATTTCCACTGGCTGATGAGCGTCCACCCCCTCGACATCTTCCGGCCCCAGATCACCCCCGACGAAGCCCTTTGGATGGTGCTGTGGACCCAGGGCCTGTCCGAAGAGGGCGGGGCGCGGATGAAGGCCTACCACTATAGCAAGGAGATCGTGTCGACGCTGTTCGAGGTGGCCTCGCTCGCCACCGGCCTGAACGCCGCGGCCCAGGCCGCCAAGGTGGCGGTGAACCAGGCCGCCCAGGCGGCAGCGGCGGCAGCCACCAAGGCGGCCGGTGAGGCCGCAGCCAAGGCGGCCATCGAGGAAGCCGCCCGCAAGCTCGCCGAACAGGCCGCCCAGGATTACGTCAAGAAGGTCGGCGAGGAGGTGGCCAAGTCGGTCGGGCGCCAGGCCGGCAACGTGCTCCGCGACACCTTCATGGCGCGGGTCGGGATGTCGGTATCGAGCCTGTCGTGGGTGGCCACCACGGCCTTCGACGACGCCGACCGCTGGGCCTGGGACCGCATCGGCAAGATCGGCGGCGACCCGCTGGCCGGCGCCACGCTGCACCAGAAGCTGCTCGACCAGGGGCTGGTGAGCAACGCCTTCGTGCTCGACGAAGAGCGCCTCGTGCGCTATTCCACGCTGGCCCGCCAGACCCAGCGGGAGGAGATGCTGGCGGCGGTGCTCAAGGGCGCCTCCCTCGAGGCCTTCGCCCTCAAGCTCACCGACCTGCCCAGCGCCTCCGACGAGGGCGCAGGCCTGGCGATGCTGTCGGAAAGCGACGAAGCCGTGCCGTCCGCGCCTGCCGGCGCCACCGGTTCGGGCGGTTTGATTGATGCAATGCTGAGGATGCCCCTCGAAACGGGGCAGGATTGACGTGATGAAGAGTTTGCGTGTTTCGGGGCTGGCCGGTGGGCTGGCCCTTGCCTTGTCCGCCCTGGCCGGCAGCGCCCAGGCCCAGCAGGCGGCGGATGCCGGCGCGATGCCGGCGGCC
>JAKLKR010000454.1 GCA_023150565.1 Planctomycetota bacterium | reverse complement strand
TCCCAGGGAAGATGGGCTCAACGCCATCGGCGCTAGGCCGCCGCCTCCGCCAGCACCGCCAGGGCGTGGCGGCGGTAGTGGCCGCGCAGGTCGTCGGCGTAGGCGCGCAGGGTGCGCGCGCCCAGGCCCTGGTGGTCGCCGCAGCGCCGCAGCGCCGCCGCCAGGGTCAGCTCGCGCAGGCTGCGGTTGCGCGCCGCGGTCTCCTCGCCGTCGCCGGTCTGGTTGCGCTGGGCGTCGGCCCCCGTCGGCTCGGCGTGGCCGGCCATGCCGGGGGCGGCGAGGGCGGCGGCGAGGGCGGTGGCGGCCGGGCGCACGTCGATGCCGCGCGCGCGCAGCAGGCGCAGGGCCTCGGCCAGGGCGCGGCAGTGGCTGAAGTACGGCTGCTCGCCCAGTTGGGCGATCTTGGCCGTCAGCGCCGGCAGGGCCTCGGCCCCGGCGCAGGCGCCGAGCGCCACCACCAGCGCGTCGACCGGGCTGGCGCTCATGCCGAACTGGCCCATGCCGCGGTAGTTCCAGCCCTCGTCCCAGCTGGCGGCGGCGACCGCCGCGGCCAGCGCCGGGGCGGCGGCGGGGTCGCCGCACAGGCCCAGCACCATCGCCACGCGCTGGCGGCGGGCGGGGTCGCCGGCCTCGGCCAGGGCGGCGCGCAGCAGCGGCCGGGCGAGGTCGGGGCGGTCGAAGACGATGCCGAGGCCGAGGTGGAGGTCGAGGCCGTGCGCCACCGCCCATTCCACCTCGCGCCGGTCGGGCCCGCCGCCGTCGGCGTCCACCAGCACGCGCTCGTCGAGGTTGCCGATCTCGGCCAGGTGCTTCTGCACCGCGCGCAGGTCGACGGCGCGGATGCGGCCGCCGGTGCCGGCGGCGGCCAGGGCGGCGATGCGCCCGGCGGCGTAGCCCTGGTTCTGCACGTCGGGCTGCATGCGGATCACCGGCAGGGCGTCGCGGTGGCTGCTCAGCCCCAGGCCGGTGACCAGCACGCCCTCCAGGCCCCGGGGCAGCAGCGCGCGCAGCGGCACGTCGACCCACAGCTGGCGGTGGTGCATGGCCTTGGCCAGGAACAGCGGATGCACGGTGAAGCCGTGGGTGTCGAAGTTGGAGGTCGACTGCACGATGGTGTCGTTCCAGCGGCGCTGGCGCAGGAAGTCCACCGGCTGCAGGGTGACCTCGCCGCGGATGCGCCGGCGCTCGCGCGAATCCACCAGCTGGCCGAGGTCGAAGGCGCCGGCGAACTTCACCGCCGCCGCCAGGTGGGCGCGGCTGGTGTCGGCGAGGTCGTTGTCGTCGACGAAGGTGTGGTCGGTGTTGCGGTAGTAGCGGTGCGGGTCCTTGGGGCCCAGGCCGGTGCCCTGCACCGCCACGTGCTCGGCGCCGATGGTCTCGGTGGCGGCGCCGGCGGCGGCGGCGAGGTCGGCCGAGCCGCTGGCGTCGACGCAGGCGCCGGCCTCGATGGTGCCGCAGCCCCACGGACCGGCCACCAGCGCGCCCGCCACCCGCGCGTCCGCCACCACCGCGCCGGCGGTGGCGCAGGCGAACCAGGCGGTGCCGCCGGCCTTCGCCAGCTCGGCCAGCAGCCAGCGCGCGCGCCATTCCGGGTTCCAGCTGTCGCTGCGCCGGCAGTGCTCGAGCAGGTCGGCGCAGTCCTTGCCGACCGTGGGCCAGCCGTGGTCCAGCTCGTGGGTGAAGCCGACCCGGTTGCCGTACCAGTAGCGGCAGATCTGCCCGAGGGTGCTCACCCCGCCCAGGCCCGGCATCAGCTCGACCACCGCGGTGCGTGCCCCGGCGCGCGCGGCGGCGATGCCGGCCGGCGCCCCGCCGGTGCCGCCGCCGCACACCGCCACCGCCACCCGGTCGAGCACCGGCAGCAGATCGAGGTCGGCGGGCACGCTGCCGCCGGCGGCGGCGCCAGCGCGCAGGCCGTCGCCGGTGACGCGCACCGCGCCGCCATGCGCGCCGGCGCC
>JAKLKR010000453.1 GCA_023150565.1 Planctomycetota bacterium | reverse complement strand
AAGGCGGACGGAGGAAGGAGGAAGGAGGAAGGAGGAAGGAGGAAAAGCGGCCGACTCGCATCCGGCGTCGGGGAGGGCACCCAGGCGCTGGATACGGTGCAGCAACCCTTCCTCCTTCTGCCTTCCTCCTTCTGCCTTCCTCCTTCTGCCTTCCTCCTTCTCCCTTTCTTAGCAATACACCCGGTAATCGATCTCGGCGAAGATGGGGTCGCGCCAGGTGATGTCCGCCAGCAGGCGGTCGAGGGGCAGGTCGTTGACCAGGGCCTCGTACAGGCCGGTGAAGCGGTTGACGTGGTCCTTGGTCCGGCGCACTGCGTAGGGCACGGTGGTGCCGGTGGTCATGATGAAGGCCCAGTCGCTCGACTGCATCAGCAGCAGTTCGCGCGCCGCCTGGTCGAGCGCCTGCTTGCGCTCGCCGGTGGCGTCGGGGAAGCGCCGGGCGAGTTCGACCATGCGCTCCTCGGCCTGGTGCAGGTGGCGGTAGATCCAGTCGTTGGACGGGTTCAGCCACACCCCGTTGTAGCCCGCGTCGCCCCACGACGAGGCGCACGGCATCACCACCTGGTTGACCGGGTTGTGCAGCAGGTACTCGTAGCCGCTCACCGGCATCACCTGGTGCCCGCCGTTCTGGGCGTGGCGGAAGATCCATTCGACGAACTCGGTGCCCTCGTACCACCAGTGGCCGAACAGCTCGGCGTCATAGGGGCTGACGATCAGCGGCGGACGCTCGATCAGCCCGTGCACGTGCGCGGCCTGGTGGTAGCGGTTGTTGACGAAGTCGTAGGCGTGCTCGCGCGCGCGCGCATAGGCGGGGGCGGGGTCGTAGGGCTGCTTCTCATGCAGCTGGACCTTGCCGGTGACCTTGTGGTACTTGAGCCCGAGGTTGCGGCGCACGCCGTCCGGGTGCAGGAAGCCCTTCACCCAGCCGTATTCGCCGTCGTAGCCGAGGTCGCGGTAGAATTCGCGGTAGTTGGGGTCGCCGGGATAGCCGCATTCGCTCGACCACACCGAACGCGAGCTTTCCGGGTCGCGCCCCATCGCCGCCACCCCCGAGGGGGTGTAGACCGGGGCGTAGACGCCGTAGCGCGGCCGCGGCTCGCCATAGTAGATGCCGTGGGTGTCGACGAAGAAGTAGCGGATGCCGGCTTCCTTGAGCAGCTCCTCGACCCCGGGCACGAAGCCGCATTCCGCCAGCCAGATGCCGTGCGGGCCGTCGCCGAAGTGCTTGCGGTAGTTGTTGACCGCGACCTGGATCTGCGCCTTGCGCGCCTCGCGCGTGAGCATCAGCGGCAGGAAGCCGTGGGTGGCGGTGCAGGTGATCGGTTCGAGCACCCCGAGGTCGCGCAGCTCGCGCACCCAGTTGAGCAGGTTGTTGTCGAAACGGTCCATCACCTGCAGGCACCAGCGGTAATGGTCGCGGTACATGTAGGCGGCGTTGGCGAAGGGGCTGTGCTCCTTGGCCCGGCATTCGAGCTCGGCCAGTTCGAGCAGCTTGCCCATGCGCGCCCGGTAGCGCCCCATCAGCATGGGGTCGGCCAGCATCTCGCACAGCGGCGGCGAGACGGTCATGGTCAGGCGGGCGCGCACGCCGTCACGGTGCAGCTTTTCCAGCCGGTGCAGGATCGGGATGTAGGTCTCGGTGATGGCCTCGACCAGCCAGTTCTCCTCGAGGAAGAACGGATCCTCGGCATGCCGGATGTACGGCAGGTGGGCGTGGAGCAGCAGCAGCAGGTGGCCGGTGGGCATCGGGTGTTTCGACAGGTGGTAGGGGCCGGGTCACGCCACGCGGGAGGCCCCCGCGCGTGCGGGGCCCGGGTGTGGCCGGCGGGAGGCCGCGGTCAACGGGCCTTGGGCGGCAGGGGCTTGCGCCCCACGCGCTTGATGGTGTCGGCGCCCGACAGGCGGTGCAGCGGGGGCAGCGCCGGCCCGCCCGGGGCCGGGTTGGCGGCGGGCGCGGGTGCGGGAC
>JAKLKR010000452.1 GCA_023150565.1 Planctomycetota bacterium | reverse complement strand
GAGGAAGGGATGCGGCGCGGCATCCGCTCCTGGTCTCCGGACGGGTTCCGCCGCGGCGGGGCCCGGGGGCAGATCAGATGCCTTTGCCGCGGCTCGATCCTTCCTCCTTCCTCCTTCTGACTTCCTCCTTTTCATCCCCCCGCATGCCCGCGGTGCTGCCCGATCAGGACTTCCAGGCCTTCATCGACCGCCACGACCTGGCCGGCAAGCTCGCCGCCCTGCACTGGCAGCGCCTGGGGGTCGGCTGTGCGGCCGCGTTCGGGGTGGTGGGCTACAACCTGTGGGGCGGGCACGCCGAGGACACCGCGGTGGCGCTGGTGGAGTGGGGGTCGGGCCTCTACCTGGCCGGCTCAGCCATTGCGCTCGGCTGGCGCCGCCAGGTGCTGCTGGCGAGCCTGCACCGCCCCCATGCCGGCGCGCGCGAACAGGCCCTGGCGGTGGCGGACTACGTCAACGCCCGCGGCGCCCTGCTGCTGGCGGTGGCGGCAGCCGGCCACGTGCTGTTCCTGGTCTCGTCCTACCTGCAGGTGCGCCTGGGCATCCATCCCGCCGGCCTGGCCCTGGCGGGCTTCCTGCTGCCCACCGTCGGCCTGCTGGTGCATGGCGTCGCCCAGGTGCCCAACGACCGCCAGCTGGTGGCGCTGCACCACCGTCACGCCCGCTCCGGCGAGCCGGCTCAGGGCGGGGCGTAGGCCACCAGCACGCGCTCGGCGGCCAGCCCGGCCTGGTCGAGGGCGCCCACCCGGCCATCGCCGTAGCCGACCACCGCCCGGCGCTTGCGGTGGACGAGGTGCAACGCGGCGTCGTTCTGGGGCGCATCCGGCCGCCAGTAGAAGGCCGAGCGCTGGAGTTGGGTGGTGACCACGGTGTCGGCCAGGAACGGCACCTCGGAGCGCAGCAGGGTGAGGCGCGACGATCCATGGGCATCCGACCTGAAGCCGAGATGGGCCGGGTCGAAGTCGTAGCGCACGCCGAAGGCGGCATTGAAATAGGCGTTTCCGGCGCTGGGGGTTGGCGGACGGAAGGCGGTGCAGGCCACCGGGCTCGGCCAGCGCAGCATGGCCATGCGGCTGGCGGTGGAGGTGTCCCATCCGGCCAACGGGCCATCCGGCAGCCAGTCGCCCGCGAACAGGGCAGAGAACCAGTTGCGGGTGTCGTAGGCAGGCAGGGGGGTGGCGCCCTCGGCGGCCGGGGTCAGGCCGTCCCAATCGCTGGCATAGGCGGTGATCGCCAGCAGGCATTGGCGCTGGTTGTTGCCGCAACTCAACTGCCTGGCGGCGTCGCGCACCTGGGCGATGGCGGGCATCAGCATGCCGGCGAGCACGGCCACGATGGCGACCACCACCAGCAGTTCGATCAGGGTGAAGGCGCGGCGCACAGTCAGCCCTTGCCGGCGATCAGGTAGACCGGCGCCGCGCTCAGGCGCGGGGCCGCCGGCAGGGGGTTGCCGAACAGGTCGCGCACCTCACGCACTTGGTCGAGCAGGCCGGGCACGCGCGCTGGATCGATGCCTGCGCGCGACCACGCCACCGTGATGCGGCCATGCGCGGGATGGTCGAAGCGTGCCAGGCAGATCTGGACGCCCTCCACCAGCAGCGCCTCGGCGCCCACCGGTGCCGCCTCGTCGAGCAGCCACACCAGCGCGGCGTGGGCGGCGGCGGCCGGGCGGGCCGAGCCGTCGAAGTCCACCAGGCTGTTGCACTCGCTGCGCCACAGCACGTTGCCGCTGCCGGCCGGGCTGGTGGCGAGGGCGTAGTGGAAGTGGCGGGCGACGCCCAGGCCCTTGAAGCCGGCGGCGATGCGCACCAGGGCCTGGGCCGCCGCCAGGTCGGAGCCGCAGGCGGGTACCCCGAGCAGGCGCAGGCGGCTGGGGGCGCGGTCGAGCCACATGCCGCCCTCGCCCATCCACAGCTCGGGGGTGGCGCCGCCGGGGCCGGGGCGGGCACGCCAGTCGGCCAGCGACTGGGC
>JAKLKR010000451.1 GCA_023150565.1 Planctomycetota bacterium | reverse complement strand
GGGGAAGCGGGTGCAGGCCACCGCGCGCAGGCCGGGCACGCGGGATTCCGCCGGGCAGTCGGGCGCCTGCATGCGGCGCGGATACTCGACGCTGTGGCTGGTGTCGAGGCCGATGATGGCGACCGGGAGCGGATCGGGCATGGGATGGTCCTCAGGTGTCGCCGTCGCGGCGGCGGGGGAAGACGAGCTGGAAGTCGGGGCCGGCGGCGCCGCCGATCAGCGCCACCAGGCGGGCGAGGGCGGCGGCGTGCACCTGGCGCTCCTCCTGGATGAAGCTGGTCGCCGCCACCCCCCACACGTTGGCGGGGTAGTCGTCATCGAAGTCGCTGTACCAGGCGTCGCGCCGCCACACCACGCCGTGCGCGCGCGCCCAGGCCATCACCGCGCCGGTGTGCGACAGGCTGTCGGAGACCAGGATCAGCGGCCGCTGGGGGTCGAGGGCCAGGGCCCCCTCCAGGGTGAGCAGCTTGGCATCGAAGCCATCAGGCAGCGGCAGCGGCTCGAAAAAGCGCTGACGCTCACGGCAGGCGTCGACGAAGCCCTCCTCGCGGTGGCGCGACACCAGACTGGCGTTCTCGGCCTTGCGCAGGAACACCGCGCGGCCGGCGGGCAGGCGGTCGAGGCGCTCGCCGGTGATGGCGCGGTAGGCGCCGCGATGGTCGGTCGAGACGCAGGCGAAGCCGGGGATGGTGCGGTTGACCAGCACCTGGGGCACGCGCCCTGCCAGCTCGCGCGCCCACTCCACCGCCTGCTCCTCGGGCCGGTTCCACAGCAGGCCGTCGTAGCGCGCCAGGCCGACGCGGGCGCTGGCGCTGGCCACCTGGTCGTAGCCCAGGCTGGCCAGGCGCGCCACCTCGGCGGGCAGGTCCTGCGCCGGCAGGGGCGAGCCGATCACCGCCACCCGCGGCGCCGGCGGTGCGGCGCGCACGAAGGTGCCGGCGCCCTGGCGGCCCTCCAGGGCACCGCTCTGCACCAGGAACTCGATGGCGCGGTCGACGGTGGCCCGCGCCACCCCGAAGCGCTGCATCAGCTCGGCGCGCCCGGGAAGGGCCTCGCCGGGCTTCCAGGCCCCCTCGCCGATGCCCGCCTGGATCGCCCGTGCGATGGCGAGGTAGGAGCGGGACTGATCAGGCATGTACTTGTTTTATGTATTTGCCTAGGCAAGTCAACCGCTGGGTTGATGGTTGGCGGTTGGTGGATGTGCACCCCACGGGTGAACGCAGTCAGCGTCGCATCCGGTTGTGCGACCACCATGAACCATCAACCGCCAACGGCAGATTCAGGCTAAGCAAAATCCCCCGAACCCAGCCACCCACTCAGGTCTTGGTCACCCGCTCGGTCTTGGCCTTGAGGGTGCGGATCTCGGCCTGCAGCGACTCCACCACCTGCTTGTTGTCGGCGTTGGCGCGCTGCACCGCCTCCTTGACCTTGATCACCGCGGCGCGGGATTCGCGCAGCAGCGACTGCATCTCGGCACGCTCGGCCACCCACGCGCTCTGCTGGGCCTGGAAGCGGTCGCGCTCGGAGGCGGCCAGGCGGCGCTCCTCCTGCACCGAGGCGGCGATGCGTTCGAGTTCGGCGATGCGGGTGCCCATCACCCCCTGTTCGCTGCGCGCGGCCGCCAGTTCGGCGGCGATCTGGCCGGCCTGGCGCTTGTGCCCGGCGCTCTCGGCGGTGGCGGCGTCGAGCTGGCGGCGGGCGTCGTCGAGGTCGCGCTGGGCGGCGGCGGCCCGGCGCGCGGCATCGACCCCGTCCTGCTCGGTGCGGGTGCGGGCGGCGGCGGCGCGTTCGCTGTCGGCCTTGGCGCGCTCGGCGTCGGCGCGGGCCGAATCCGCGATCATGCGCGCCTCGGCCAGTTCGCGCTTGGTCTCGTCGAGCTGCTGCACCAGCTCGGCCTGGTGCTCGGTGGCGCGGCGGCCGGCGCTGCGCCCCTCGGCCTCGGAGCGTTCCAGGCGTTCGATCAGCCGGCGGCGCTCCTCGTCGAGGGTGGCGAACTGCGGGCGCAGGCCGTCGCGCTCGTTGATGG
>JAKLKR010000450.1 GCA_023150565.1 Planctomycetota bacterium | reverse complement strand
GCGCCTGGAGGGTGGGGACGAGGCAGCAGGCGAGCAGCAGGGGGGCGGTGCGCATAGGTAATCTGTTACGGACCAGGGTCCGGTTTCCGTGACTGGTTTCCGTGGCCCTCCCCTGACGGGGGGTGGCCGAAGTGGCGGTGGTAGGCGCGGCTGAAGTACAGTGGATCGTTATACCCCACGAGCCTGGCCACCTTCGCCACCGGCAGGCCGCCGGCGCCGAGCAGGTCGCGGGCGCGCTCCAGGCGCACCCGCTCGCGGAAGGCGCGCGGGGTGGTGCCGGTGCGGCGGCGGAAGGCGCGGTGCAGCCAGCCCACGCTCAGACCGAGCTCGGCGGCGAGGGCGGCGATCGACAGGTCCTGCTCGTGCTGGGCGCCCAGGCGCGCCACCGCCAGGTCGACCAGGTCGTCGCCGGGCGCCTGGGCCTGGCGCAGCACCTCGCCCGTGAGCGCGCGCACCAGGCCGTCGACCACCGCGCCGCAGCCGGGGGAGCGGGCGGCGGCCGCCAGCCACAGCTCCTCGGCGAGGGCGGTGATGCGCCCGCCGGCGGCGGTGAGCAGGGCGGGCACCGCCGGCCAGATGCCGTCGAGGCCGACCCACAGGGTGTCGGGGGCGTCGGCGGCGATCTCGCGGTGGGGCAGCCCGGCCGGGATCAGCACCGCGGTGCCGGCGTCGAGGCGGTGGCGGGTTCCGGTCTCCAGCGCCATGCTGCCGTGCAGCACCACCGTCAGCTCGATGCAGGGGTGGGTGTCGGGGTGTGGGCAGCGGCGGGGACCGCGGTAGCGCGCCACCCAGCGCACCCCGGGTTCGCGCGCGCGCGGGGCGCCGCCCCAGCAGGAATCAGGCAGGCGTGCCGGTTCGGCCATGGGGGCATGGTGGGCGGCAGGTCAGGAACGTCCATGCCCGGCCGGGCGGATCGGGCACGACTGCCCGGCGCACGCCGCTAGCCTCGGCACCATGATCGACGAGATCCACCTCCTGCACCACAGCCACACCGACCTCGGCTACACCGACCTGCCCAGCACCTGCCTGGACCTCCATGTCGGCTACATCCGCCAGGCCCTGGACGCTGCCGAGGCCACCGCCGCCCTGCCCGAGGCGGCGCGCTTCCGCTGGACCTGCGAGGTGCTGGCCCCGGTCGCCGAGCTGCTGCGCCGCCATCCCGAGGAGCGCGCCCGCCTGCTGCGCCTGGTCGCCGCCGGTCAGGTCGAGGTGGCGGGCATGCCGTGGAACTTCTCGGCCCTGCTCGCGGCCGACGAATGGCGGGCGGCGCTGGACCAGTGCGCGCCGCTGTGGCGCGAGCTGGGGGTCAGCTCGATCATGCAGACCGATGTCAACGGCCTGTCCTGGGGGGTGGTCCCCGGCCTCGCCCGCGCCGGCATCCGCCGCCTGGTGATGGGCATCAACGTCTATGCCGGCGGCCGCCCGCTGCCGCCGCACAGCGCCTTCCAGTGGGAGGGACCCGACGGCAGCCGTATCGAGGTGTGGCTGTCCTCGGGCTATGGCGAGGCCTTCGGCTGGTTCCACGAGCGCGAATGGCGGCGCGGGCCGGTGCCGCGCGCGCACGATCCCTGGTTCAACCCGCCGCTGGCCGGCGACTGCTGGGACGCCAGTCCCGCCGGTCTGGCCGCGGCCCACGCCCTGCTCACCCGCCGCCTGGCCCAGGGCGATCTCGCCGCCTACCCGCACCGGGTGCTGGCCGGCCAGGTCACCAACCAGTGGCGCATGGACAACGATCCGCCCAACCCCGCCATGGCCCCGTTCGTGGCGGCGTGGAACGCCGCCGGGCTGACTCCGCGCCTGGTGCTGAGCACCCCGGCGCGCTGCTCCGCCGCCCTCGCCGCCAGCGGCGCGGTGCTGCCGGTGGTGCGCGGCGACTGGACCGACTGGTGGGCCGACTCCTTGCCGGCGATGGGGCCCGAGGTGGCGATCGCCGAGCGCGCCAAGGCGCGCACCGCCCGCCTGCCGGCCCTGGCCGCTGTCCTCGGCGCCGCGGTGCCCGACTGCACCGGGTTGTGGGAGCGCGCTTGGAGCTGGAGCGAGCACACCTTCGGCAGCTATGAATCGGTGCCCTG
>JAKLKR010000044.1 GCA_023150565.1 Planctomycetota bacterium | reverse complement strand
GCGGCGGTGCGCGCCCACTGCGCCGCCGGCGGCACCGCCATCCTGCACCTGCCGGACGCCGCCCTGGCCGGGCGCCTGGGCTTCACCCTGGCTGCCGCCGACCTGCGCCACCTCACCCGCGCCGACGCGCACGCGCTCAGCGAGGGCCTGAGCAACGACGACCTGTGGTGGCAGCCCGAAAAGGGCTACGAGTGGCTGACCCCGGCCAAGACCGCCGGCAAGCCGCCGATCGTGCAGGCGGTGGTGGAACCGGCTGCCGGGGTGTCGGCGGTGCTGGCGCCGGCCGGCCTGGCCGAGCTGCCCCTTGGTCAGGGCCGCCTGGTGGTCGACCTGGTGCGCTGGAGCGCCCGCCACGACGACCAGCCGGTGCGCGCCCAGCGCTACCTGCGCACTTTGCTGGCCAACTGCGGCGCCGACCTGGGCGCCCTGCCGGTCAGCGAGTACCGCCCGCTGAACCTCGCCGCCCTGGCCAACACCGCCCTCGCCGGCAGCGAGGCCGGGGTGGCCCAGCCGCGCGCGGGCTGGCCCGGACCGGGCGCCAACGACCTGCGGTACTTCCCGGTCAACGGCACCGGCATGGACCCGCGCCTGCGCGTGCCCGCCCCGCGCGAGCCGCTGCCGGCGCAGATGCACCTGGCCGGGGTGCCGTTCCTGACCATCGACCGCGAACGCCAGCCCTGCGACGCCCTGGTCCCGGCCAAGGACGCCAGCGTCGACCTGCCCGTGACCGGCGCGGTGCGCCGGCTGTGGCTGGCGGGCGGCGCCGGCGGCTGGATCGGCGACGCCCCCCAGCTGGCCACGGTGTGGCGCTATGCCGACGGCAGCAGCGCTGAAAGCGTGGCGATCGGCGGCGACCACCTGGGCACGGTGCTGGAGCGCACCCCGGTGAAACGCGGGGTGGTGGGCTGGACCGGCCTGACCCCGCAGCGCGACGACGCGGTGGTGTGGGTGTGGAGCCACGACAACCCCCATCCCGAGCGCAAGCTCGCCGGCCTCAGCCTGCGCGGCCTCGCCGGCAACGTGGCGGTGGTGGGGGCCACGGTCGAACGCTGATCAGATCTCGACGATCTCGACCGCCCCGGCCAGGCCGAAGGCCACCAGGTGGTAGTCGTCGCGCCAGATCAGCGGTTCGCGGACCAGGCGCACGTCGAACCACTCGTCATCGCCGTGGGCGACCGAGGTCCAGGTGGCGCGGCCGGTGAAGCTGTTGGGCGCCACCCGGGTGAGCTCGCCGTCACGGTGGTGGTGCGGCCCCAGCAGGTTGCGCAGCGAGCCGACCAGGGTGAGTTCCAGCTGGTTGGCGCCGGCCTGCACGGCGTCGGTGATGTCGGCCTCCCACGGGCTCCAGGCCAGCGCCGGCAGCTCGCGGCCGTTCAGGCGCGGCACCACCACGATCGCCGCCGGGCGCGCCAGGCGCAGCAGGTAGCGCCGGCCCGGGCACTTGGCGGGCAGGTCGAAGCCGCGCTCCAGGACCATCGCCCCGGCGTAGAAGGGGTAGCCCTGGCGCACCAGGTCGCCGTCGACCTGCGCCGGCTCGGCGGCGAGGCGGAACGAGCGCAGGCGGTGCACCGCGATCGGCGGCAGCGCCGGGTCGGCGGCGCGCTGGGTCGGCGCCGGCGGCTCGGGGGCGGCGGTGGCGGCCACCGCGAAGTCGCCGATCAGGTACACCGCCTCGATCTCGCTGCCGTAGCGCGCCACCGCGTCGAGGCTGTCGGGGATGGGCGCGGTGAAGTCCAGCTCCAGCTCGATGGTGTTGGCCCCCGGACGCAGCAGGCCGCTGGCGGGCAGGCGGCGCCAGCAGCGGTCGCGCCAGAAGCGCTCGCCGTCGGCCGCCAGCGGCGTGCCGTTTACCGCGATGCGGCGGTACATCCCCGGCTGCTCGACCACCAGGTCGCAGGACGCGGGCACGGTCTCGACCGCGGCGGCGAAGCGCAGGTGCAGCCGCCCCGACCAGCGGTCGCGGGTGAAGCGCTCGTACAGGCCCAGCACCGGCTCCGCCGGCCCCCAGCTGCAGCCGCCGTCGGTCGAGGCGCTGGCGAAATCCAGGGTCAGGGCGTTGGCATCGAGCCGGCGCTGGCGCCAGGGCCCGGCCACCGTCGCCACCACCGTGCCGGCGTCGGGCAGGGCGTAGGCGCCGCTGCGCCCGCCCGCCGGCCACAGGCTGCCGGCGCCGAGGAACAGGGTCTGGGCCGGGGCCAGCTCGATGGTGTCGCCACCCAGGGTCAGGCAGGCGCCGGAGGCGGGATCGCACACCACCGCGTCGGTGAGCCCGGCCACCTGCACCCGCACCCGCGCCGCGACCAGGCGCGAGCGGTTGAACAGCATCACCAGCGGCGCGCCGTCGAGCGAGCGGCGGTGGATCCACACCTGCTCGGCGTGCTCGCCGGTGACGGTCACCGCCGGCGGCACCGCCGCGGCGAGCGCGGCGGCGAAGTCCGCGGCCGGCACCACCCGCACCACCCGGCGCAGGCGTTCCCGCACCGCGACGTCGGCCACCCCGTCCACCAGCTCCGGCAGGCCGTCGACCGCCAGCACGGTGCCGCCGGCGGCGGCCAGGGCCTCGACCAGGGCCACGGTCGAGGGGCGGATGGTGGCGAGCGGCGGCAGCACCACCGCGGCGTAGGCCATGCGCCCGACCTGCAGCCGGCCGCCGGCAACCGCGCCGAGGTCGGCGAGGATCTGCTCGTCGCCCAGGTCGTAGTCGCGGTGGCCGTCCTGCAGCGCCGAGAGCACGGCGCAGAAGCGCCGGAAGCGCGCGTCGACCGCGGGCTGGGGGCCGTTGCCGCCCTCCACCTGCTCGACGTAGGCGCTTTCGAGCGGATGGATGACCAGCAGTTCGGCGGCGTAGGCGCCCTGGCTCGCAAGCAGGGCTGAGCGCGCCATGCGCTCCTCGGCGGTCTTGTTCCAGCCCCACCACGGCTGCTGCGGCGAGATGGTGGGCGGGTAGTCGCGCTTCCGGCAGCCCTTGAGGCTGTACAGCGCCAGGTGCGGGCAGATGTGGTTGATGCCCATCAGCGCGTGGCCGTCGGCGATCCAGGCGCGGTCCTCGAAATCCATGTTCTGGCCGCTGATGCCGAACATCTCGGACAGGCGGCGGCTCTGGCCGTACTGGTTGGCCACGCTGCTCAGGCAGCGCATGGCGTGGACGTCCCACATCTGGCCGTAGCTCAGCCCCAGGTAGTCGATGCCGGGCTGCTGCATGTGGCGGTACTGGACCATCATGTTGCCGACGTTGCGCAGCACCGACATGAAGGTCTGTTCGCCGTTGTAGTGGCCGGTCCAGGTCAGGTCGTGGTCGGCGCAGTAGCGGCCGATGGGCGCGCTGAAGCTCTGCTCCAGGCGCCAGCCCAGGGTGCGGAAGTAGTCGAGCCGGACCTTGGCGGTGTCGGGGCCCTGGTCGCCGTACAGCGCCGGCAGGCGCGGGGCGAGGTCGTAGCCGCAGCGGGCGCGGAAGTCCGCCAGCAGGATGGGCGAGAACGGCACGGTGGCGGCGCCGGGCACCTCGCCGCGCGGCGACACCTGCGGCTCGTCGGTGAAGATGCCGCGCAGGATGCGGCGGTCGTGGCCGGCGTAGCGCTCGGCGTAGGGCCGGTAGGTGCAGTCGATGAAGGCCTGCACGGTGGCGGGGTTGAGCAGGTCGACCCAGCAGGTGCCGTTGAACCACGGGTCGCCCATGCGCGCCTTGCAGCAGGCGTAGCGCCAGGCGCCGTCCTCGGCCAGGACCTCGGCCCCGGCGGGCAGGGGATCGGCGCGCGGGATGCGCGCTAGCCAGCGCGCGTGGTGCTGCTCGCCCTGGAGCGGGACGATGCCGCCGGCGAAGCCGCTCGGCCACTTGTCCTCATCGTAGAACCACGCCTCGATGCCCAGGCGCTCGCAGGCCGCCACCCCGGCATCCATCGCCCGCCACCACTCCTCGCCCAGGTAGGGCGTGAGCAGGCCGATGCGGCTGTGCAGGTAGGCGCCGCCGAAGCCGCCGCGGGCGAACTCCTCGAGCTGGCGCACCAGCTCGGCCTCCTCCAGGCGGTCGTTGAGCGACCAGAAGGGGATCGCGCGCCAGGTGGCGGGCGGGTTGCGGAAGTCGGCGGCGCTGAGGGTGGACATGCCCCGACCCTACCCGGCGGGGCCCAGGCCGGCAATTGGCGCCCACGACCATTGCTGGTATGCCATGACCATGGAAGCCGCCGCCGAGGTCCATCAGGTGCCGCTCACCCTGCCCCCGGTGATCGCCACCAGGCACCACGGCTTCGGCTCCTCGCTCCACACCCGCCACGAACGCCCGTCGTGCAACCGCTTCTGGGTGGTCAACCTGATCAGCGACGGCGAGGGCGAACTGGAGCTGCGCGGCCAGCGCTTCCCCTTCGCCCACGGCTGCGCGCTGGTGGCCCCGCCCGACCTCGACCACTTCTACCGCTTCCGCCGGCCGGTGCGCAAGACCTTCATGCACTTCCACGCCGCGAGCGGCGCCGCCAGCGCCCCCCTGCCGGTGGTGCAGGACCTGGGCGGGCGCTTCGAGTGGTTCCGCAGCGCCATCCTCGACGGCCGGCGCCTGGTCGACGCCGGCCAGCCGGCGCGCGCCACCGCGCTGCTCTGGCACCTGCTCTGGCACCTGCTCTGGCAGCTCACCAGCGGCCCGGCCGGCGGGGCGCAGCCGCGCCACCATCCGGTGGTGCGCGCCCTGCTCGACCACCTCGCCGAGCACCTCGCCGAAGCGCTCGACCCGGGCGCGCTGGCGCGCCGCCTGGAGTGCTCGCCCACCCACCTCAACCGCCTCTGCCGCGCCGCCTTCGGCCTGCCGCTGGCGGCCTATGTGCGGCGCTGCCGGGTCGAACGCGCCAGCCACCTGCTGCAGCACACCACGCGCACGGTGGCCGACATCGCCGCCGAGGTGGGCTACGCCGACCTCCAGCACTTCAACAAGCTCATGCGCGCCGCCACCGGCAGCGCGCCGAGAGCGTTGCGCCGGGGCTGATCAGGGCGCCTCGCACAGCGCGAGGTCGTCGAACCAGGCCTTGCCGTCGCCGTCGATGGCGGCGCCCAGGCAGACCTTGGCGGTGCCGGCGGGCACGGTGAAGGTCTTGTCGAAGGCGGTCCACTCGCCCGGGGCGCCGGCCGGCACCACCAGCAGGGTCTCCCATCCCAGCTGCTTCCAGCCGGCGTCGAACGAGCCGGCGCCCACCGAGGCCACCGCCTTGCCGTCGCCGCGCACCCAGCCGGTGATGCGCACGCGCTTGCCGGCCAGCCCTTCGACCGCCTGGCTGGCGTTGCCCTTGGCGGCCCCGCCCACCGAGTCGACGCGCAGCGCGGCCTTGCCGCCGTGGAACACCGCGGTGTCGCGCGCGGCGGCGACCTTGCCGCTGCCCGCCCAGGTCGAGGTCCAGCCGATGGGCTGGGCGTCGCCGTCCTCCATGCCGCCGTTGCGCAGCAGGTTGGTCCCCGCGGGCGCGGCCGGGGTGTCGGACACCGTCACCACCACGTCGTCGAGCCAGGCGCTGCCGCTGCCGTCGACGGCGAAGCCGAGGCGGCAGTTGGGCACCTCGGCGGGGATGGCCAGCGAGCCCTCGAAGCGCGTCCAGGCGGTGGCGGCGGTGGCGTCGATCACCACCTGGTTGAGCGCCTGCTTGTAGGCGCCGTCGAGGCCGGTGATGCGCAGCGCGACCGAGGAGAATCCGGCGTTGCGCACCTGGGCGGTGACGGTGACCGTCCTGCCCGCCACCCCGCGCAGCGGCTGCTCGACCGAGGCCTGGGCGGGTCCGTCGAGCGAGCGCAGGCGCAGCGAGGCCGGGGCCGAGACCGAGGTCGTGGTGTCGCGCGCGACCTCGACCTTGCCCTTGCCGACCCACTGGTGGTCCCAGGCGAAGGGGCGCGCGCCGCCCGCCGCCATGTCGCCGTTGATGATCACGTCCCACGCCGCCTCGCGGGCGAGCATGTCCTTGGTGATCGCCGCCAGCACCGGCTCGAAGGCTGCGACCCGATTGGGTTCGGCCAGCGACAGGGGAGTGTGTCTGCCCTGGTGCTGTTTTCGCACCAACCTTTCGCCGGCGCTGGCGGTTGCGCGGCAGCGCCGGCGCCACCATGCCGGCATGCCCGCCGAAACCGCTACAGACCTTTCCGCGCTGATCCCGGCCCTGGCCGCCGAGCTGAAGCTGCGCCCGGCGCAGGTCGAGGCCGCCGCCAGGCTGCTCGACGAGGGCGCCACCGTGCCCTTCATCGCCCGCTACCGCAAGGAGGCCACCGGCGCCCTCGACGAGGTGGCGATCGCCGCCATCGCCGACGGCCTGGCGCGCCTGCGCGAGCTGGAGAAGCGCCGCGCCGCCATCCGCGCCTCGCTCGAGGAGCGCGCGCTGCTGACCCCGGCGCTGGCCGGCGCGTTGGCCGCGGCGCGCACCCTCGCCGCGCTCGAGGACCTCTACCTGCCCTACCGGCCCAAGCGCCGCACCCGCGCCCAGCAGGCGCGCGAGCGCGGCCTGGCACCGCTGGCCGAGGCTCTGCTGGCGGGCGGCCGCTTTCCCGATCCGGCCCCCTTCGTGGGCGGCGAGGTGGCCGACGCCGAGGCCGCCCTGGCCGGCGCCCGCGACATCATCGCCGAGACGGCGAGCGAGGACGCCGCCACCCGTGCCGAGCTGCGCCAGCTGGTCCAGCGCCAGGCGCGGCTGGTGTCGGCGGTGGCGCGCGGCAAGCGCGAGAACGAGGAGGCGGCGAAGTTCCGCGACTGGTTCGAGTGGAGCGAGGAGCTGGCGCGCGGCCCCGCCCACCGCCTGCGGGCGACGCTGCGCGGGCGCGAGGCCGGGTTCCTGACCCTGTCGGCGCAGCCGCCGGCGGAAAGCGCCCTGGCCCTGCTGCGCCAGCGCTGGCTGCGCCCCGACCGCCACCAGGGGCGCGGACGCGAGCAGCTCGACCTGGCGCTGGCCGACGGCTGGGAGCGCCTGCTCGCGCCCTCGCTCGAGACCGAGGCGCTCGGCCAGGCCAAGGAGCGCGCCGATGCGGAGGCGATCAAGGTGTTCGCCGAGAACCTGCGCGGCCTGCTCCTGGCCGCTCCCTTCGGCCGGCGCGCGGTGCTGGCGGTCGACCCCGGGCTGCGCACCGGCGGCAAGACGGTGGCGCTCGACGACCAGGGCGCGCTGCTCGCCACCGCCACCATCTTCCCGCACGAGCCCCGCCGCCAGGCCGAGGCCGCCGCCACCATCCGCGCCCCCGCCGCCCACCGCCCGGCGGCGGTGGCGGTGGGCAACGGCACCGCCGGGCGCGAGACCGCCGACTTCCTCGAAGGGCTGGCCCTGGGCATCCCGGTGGTGCTGGTGTCGGAATCCGGCGCCTCGATCTATTCCGCCGGCGAGGTGGCGCGGCGCGAGTTCCCCGAGCTCGACCTCACCGTGCGCGGGGCGATCTCGATCGGCCGCCGGCTGCAGGATCCCCTCGCCGAGCTGGTCAAGCTCGACCCCAAGTCGATCGGGGTCGGCCAGTACCAGCACGATGTCGACCAGGCGGCGCTGCGCGCCGGGCTGGAGCGGGTGGTCGAAAGCTGCGTCAACGCGGTCGGGGTCGAGCTGTCGACCGCGAGCGAGGAGCTGCTCGCCTACGTCTCCGGCCTGGGGCCGGCGCTGGCCAAGGCCATCGTCGCCTACCGCCGCGAGCACGGCGGCTTCCGCGACCGCCGCGAGCTGCGCGAGGTGCCGCGCCTGGGCGCCAAGGCCTTCGAGCAGTGCGCCGGCTTCCTGCGCCTGCGCGAGAGCCGCGAGCCGCTCGACGCCAGCGCGGTGCACCCCGAGCGCTACCCGCTGGTGAAGCGCATGGCCGCCGACCTGGCGGTGGAGGTGGGTGAACTGCTGCGCCGCCCCGAGCTGCTGCGCGGCGCCGAGCTCAAGCGCTGGTGCGGCGACGGGGTGGGCGAGCCGACCCTGCGCGACATCGTCGCCGAGCTGGCCAAGCCCGGCCGCGACCCGCGCCCGGAGTTCGCGCTGTTCCGCTTCGCCGACGTGCACAAGCCCGAGGATCTGGCCCCCGGCATGGTGCTGCCGGGCATCGTCACCAACGTCACCCGCTTCGGCGCCTTCGTCGACCTCGGCATCAAGCAGGACGGGCTGGTGCACATCTCGGAGCTGTCCGAGCGCTTCGTCAACGATCCCGCCGAGGTGGTGGCGGTACGTCAGCAGGTGCGCGTGCGGGTCCTCTTGGTGGACCTCCCGCGCCGTCGCATCGCCTTGAGCATGAAGGGCTTGCAGGGCAAGGTGTAAGGTCGGTCGCACAAGCGGGCCTCCCATCCCGGGAGGGCTGCGGGAAGCGCATTGGCACCTGCGCCGCAGGTGGTTACAGAAGGCCCCCGCAAGGGCATCGCCATGACCGACTTCCTCTCCGACTACCGCTCCGCCGCCGCCGACCGCGCCAAGCAGGGCATCCCCGCCCTGCCGCTGACCGCGGCCCAGACCGGCGCCCTGTGCGCGCTGCTGGAAGCCCCGCCCAAGGGCGAGGAGGCCTTCCTCGCCGGCCTGCTGGCCGAGCGCGTCAGCCCGGGCGTCGACCCCGCGGCCAAGGTCAAGGCGGAGTGGCTGGGCGCGGTCGCCCACGGCGAAAAGCGCTGTCCGCTGATCGACGCGAAGGAGGCCATCCGCCTGCTCGGCACCATGCTCGGCGGCTACAACGTGCCCTTCCTCACCCGCGAGCTCGAAGGCCCGCACGCCCGCCTGGCCGCCGACGCCCTCGCCCGCACCGTGCTGGTGTTCGACAACTTCGAGGTGGTGGCGCGCCTGGCCCAGGGCGGCAACGCCATCGCCCGCGAGCTGATCGGGCGCTGGGCCGCGGCGGAATGGTTCACCAGCCGCGCCGAGATCGAGCCCACCGTCACCGGGGTGGTCTACAAGATCCCCGGCGAGACCAACACCGACGACCTCTCGCCGGCGCAGAGCGCGGTCACCCGCCCGGACATCCCCGCCCACGCCCTCGACATGTACAAGACCAAGGACCCGGCCTGCAACGCCGCGCTGCTCAAGCTGCGCGCCGCCGGCAAGCTGCCGATCCTGGTCGGCGACGTCTACGGCACCGGCTCCAGCCGCAAGTCGGCCACCAACTCGGTGATGTGGTACACCGGCCGCGACATCCCCGCGGTGCCCAACAAGCGCACCGGCGCCATCCTCCTCGCCAGCATCATCGCCCCGATCTTCCTCGACACCTTCCGCGACGCCGGCGGCATGGCCTACACCGTCGACATCGGCGCGCTCAGCACCGGCGACGAGATCACCATCGACACCCGCAGCGGCGAGATCCGCCGCGCCGGCGCGGTGATCGGCAAGGGGGCGGTCAAGTCGCCCACGGTGTTCGACGAATATCGCGCCGGCGGGCGCACCAACCTCATCATCGGCAAGGCCCTGACCTGGCGCGCCTGCGACTGGCTCAAGCAGGCCTACCCGGCCAACTTCGCCAAGCTGGTGCTGCCCAATGACGATGGTCAGGGCTACACCCTGGCGCAGAAGATCGTCGGCCGCGCCTGCGGGGTCAAAGGCGTGCGCGCCGGCCTGTCGTGCGAGCCCAAGGCCACCACCGTCGGCAGCCAGGACACCACCGGCCCGATGACCGCCGACGAGCTGAAGGAGCTGGCCTGCCTGCGCTTCTCGGCCGACCTGGTGATGCAGAGCTTCTGCCACACCGCGGCGTATCCGACGGAAAAAGACGCCAAGATGCACCGCTGGCTGCCGGAATTCATCGTCGAGCGCAACGGCGTCGCCCTGCGCCCCGGCGACGGCATCATCCACAGCTGGCTCAACCGCATGTGCCTGCCCGACACCGTCGGCACCGGCGGCGACAGCCACACCCGCTTCCCCATCGGCATCAGCTTCCCCGGCGGCTCGGGCCTGGTGGCCTTCGCCGCGGCGATCGGCTACATGCCGCTCGACATGCCCGAGAGCGTGCTGGTGCGCTTCACCGGCAAGCTCCAGCCCGGCATCACCCTGCGCGACCTGGTCAACGCCATCCCCTGGATCGCGCTGCAGAACGGCGACCTGACCCTGGAAAAGAAGGGCAAGAAGAACGTCTACAACGGCCGCGTGCTCGAGATCGAAGGGCTGGAAAGCCTGACCGCCGAGCAGGCCTTCGAGCTCTCCGACGCCAGCGCCGAGCGCAGCGCCGCCGCCTGCACCGTCAACCTCTCCGAGCAGTCGGTGGCCGGCTACCTCAGGTCCAACGTCGAGCTGCTCAAGGGCATGATCGCCGACGGCTACGGCTGCAAGGCCACCCTGCAGGCGCGCATCGCCGCCATGCAGGCCTGGCTGGCCAAGCCCGAGCTGCTGCGCGCCGACCCCGGCCTGCAGCTGGCCGACGTGCGCGAGGTCAAGGATGGCAAGGGCCGGGTCATCGGCACCGCCGCGGCCGCCGCCGACAAGCGCTACGCCAAGGTCTTCACTATCGACATGAGTGCGATCACCGAGCCGCTGGTGGCCTGCCCCAACGACCCGGACAGGATCAAGACCCTGTCCGAGGTGCAGAACAGCAAGGTCGACGAGGTCTTCGTCGGCTCGTGCATGACCAACATCGGCCACTTCCGCGCCCTCGCCAACGTGTTCAAGCACACCAAGGTCGAGTACCTCACCGCCACCACCTGGATCTGCCCGCCCACGCGCATGGACGAGGCGGTGCTGCAGGCCGAGGGCCAGTACAGCCTGTTCGGCAAGATCGGCGCCCGCCGCGAGATCCCCGGCTGCTCGCTGTGCATGGGCAACCAGGCGCGGGTGCGCCCCAACGCGGTGATCTTCAGCACCTCGACCCGCAACTTCGACAACCGCATGGGCCGCGACGCCCAGTGCTACCTCGGCTCGGCCGAGCTCGCCGGGGTCATCGCCATCCTCGGGCGCATGCCCACCCCCGACGAGTACCGCGAGCACATGGCCAAGTGCGTGTCGCCGTTCGAGAAGTCGATCTACCGCTACCTCGACTTCACCCAGTTGTCGGCGCGCACCCGGGATTTCAGCGCCACGGCCTGAGATCCCCGCCCGGCCCGCGCACGGCGCGGGCCGCCCCCGCAGGCCCGCCGGAGAGCCCCATGTCCGCCCAGCAATCCTTCAGCCTGGTGTTCGACAAGATCGACCAGGACCTGCGCTTCGTAATGGACCGCCTGGCCGAGGTGCTGGCCTCGCTGGGCGAGCCGGCGATCGCCGGGCGGCTGCCCTGGCACGGCGCCGCCGGCCCGGGCGAGGACGTGACGGTGCGCGAGGTGCAGGCGCTGTCGCTGTCCTTCCAGGTGCTCAACCTGGTCGAGGAGAACGCCGCCGCGCAGATCCGCCGCTGGCTCGAGACCAACCACGGCCTCGACCGCGAGCCGGGGATGTGGGCGCAGAACCTGCGCCAGCTGGTCGCCCAGGGCTTCACCCCGGCCGAGATCGCCGCCGCGCTGCCGCGGGTGCGGGTCGAGCCGGTGCTCACCGCCCATCCCACCGAGGCCAAGCGCGCCACCGTGCTGGAGCAGCTGCGGCAGCTCTACCTGCTGCTGCTGCGGCGCGAGAACCAGATGTGGACCCCGGCCGAGCGCGAGGCCATCGCCGAGGAGATCCGCTTGTCGCTGGAGCGCCTGTGGCGCACCGGCGAGGTGCGCCAGGCCCGCCCCGACGTGGCCTCGGAGCGGCGCAACGCCCTGCACTACCTCGGCGAGGTCTTCCCCGAGGTGCTGCCGCGCCTGGACCAGCGCCTGCGCCAGGCCTGGAACGCGGTCGGGCTCGACCCCGCCCTGCTCGACGATCCGGCGGCGCTGCCCCGCCTGTCCTTCGGCCTGTGGGTGGGCGGCGACCGCGACGGCCACCCCCTGGTCACCGCCAAGGTCACCGCCGAGACCCTCGCCGAGCTGCGCCGCACCGCCATCGCGGTGCTCGCCGGCCGGCTCACCGGGCTGGCCCAGCGCCTCAGCCTGTCGGGCCGCCTGCAGGCGGCGCCCGCCGACCTCGGTGAGGCGATCGCGCGCGCGGTGCGCCTGCTCGGACCCGCCGGCGAGGCGGTGCTGGCGCGCAACCCCAACGAGCCCTGGCGGCAGTGGGTGGGCCTGCTCGCGGCGCGCCTGCCCGACCCCGGGCAGGACGCGCGGCCCGGGCGCTACCGCAGCGCGCGCGACCTGGGCGACGACCTGGCCCTGCTGCGCCGCAGCCTGGTCGCGGTCGGCGCCGGACGCCTGGCGGCGGGCGACGTCGAGCCGGTGGAGCGCCTGGTGGCCTCGATCGGCTTCCACCTCGCCGACCTCGATGTGCGCCAGAACAGCGCCTGGCACGACCGCGCCCTCGACCAGCTGATGCGCGCCGCCGGCCTGCCGGCCAACGCCTGGTCGTCGTGGGACGAGGTCCAGCGCATCGACCTGCTCGACCGCGAGCTGCGCTCGCCGCGGCCCTTCACCCGCGCCCAGGACGGGCTCGGCGCCGAGGCCGAGGCGGTGCTCGACTGCTATGCCGTGCTCGCCCGCCACCGCGAGGTGCACGGCCGCGCCGGCCTGGGCGCGCTGATCGTGAGCATGACCCGCTCGCTCTCCGACCTGCTGGCGGTCTACCTGCTGGCGCGCGAGGCCGGGCTGGCGCGCATGGTCGACGGGGCGCTGGCCTGCGAACTGCCGGTGGTGCCGCTGTTCGAGACCATCGACGACCTCGAGGCCGCGCCCGGCATCCTCGCCGGCTACCTCGCCCATCCGGTGACCCGGCGCAGCCTGGCCCTGCAGGCGGCGGCCGAGGGCCGCCAGCGCCCGCTGCAGCAGGTCATGCTCGGCTACAGCGACTCCTGCAAGGACGGCGGCATACTCGCCAGCAACTGGCACCTGCACCGCGCCCAGGGCCGCCTGGCCGAGGTCGCGCAGCGCGCCGGGGTCGAGCTGCGCTTCTTCCACGGCCGCGGCGGCACCGTCAGCCGCGGCGCCGGGCCCACCCACCGCTTCCTCGACGCCCTGCCCGCCGGCTCGTTCGGCGGCGACCTGCGCCTGACCGAGCAGGGCGAGACGGTGGCGCAGAAGTACGCCAATCTCGGCACCGCCGCCTCCAACCTCGAGCTGCTGCTGGCGGGTTCCGCCGCCACCGCCCTGCGCCACACCCGCCCCGAAGCCGCCCCCGCCGGCATCGAGCCGGTGATGGAGCGCCTGGTGGCGGCCAGCCGCGATGCCTACGCCGCGCTGCTGGCCGAGCCGGCCTTCATGACCTACTTCAGCGGCGCCACCCCGATCGACGCGCTCGAGCACGCCGCCATCGGCTCGCGCCCCTCGCGCCGCACCGGCGCGCGCACCCTGGCGGACCTGCGCGCCATCCCCTGGGTGTTCGCCTGGACCCAGTCGCGCCACTACCTGCCCGGCTGGTACGGCCTGGGCACCGCCCTGGCCGGGCTGGCCGCCGACGACCTCGCCCAGGTCTGCCGGCACGCCTCGAGCTGGCCCTTCCTGCGCTATGTGCTGACCAACGTCGAGACCAACCTGGCCTCGGCCAACCCGCATCTGATGGGCGACTACGCCGCCCTGGTCGAGGACCCGGCGGCGCGCAGCCGCATCCTCGGCCTGGTGACCGGCGAGTACGAGCGTACCGCGCGCATGCTCGAACAGGTGTTCGGCGGCGCCTCGCTCGAGGCGCGCCGGCCGCGCATGGTGCGCACCCTGCACCTGCGCGAGGAGTCGCTGCGCCGCCTGCACCACCACCAGATCGCCCTGCTGGCGCGCTGGCGCCGCCTGCGCGCCGCCAACGACCCCGCCGCCGAGGGCTGCCTGGGCGAGCTGCTGCAGGCGGTCAACGCCATCGCCGGCGGGCTGCGCACCACCGGCTGACCGCCTCGCCTGCTGACACGGCGCCGGGGTGGCTACAACCCCTGCCCATGGCCACCTCGCCCCTCGCCCTGCCCCTGACCTTCACCCCCGTCTACCACCAGCTGGTCTGGGGTGGTCGGCGCATGTCCAGGTGGCGCAAGGACCTGCCGGAAGGCGCCATCGGCGAGAGCTGGGACCTCTCGGATCATCCCCGGGGCATGAGCGTGGTGGCTGCGGGCGCGCTCAAGGGCCGTACCCTGCGCCAGCTCTGCCAGGAGCACGGCGCCGAGCTGGTGGGTGCCGGCTATGACGGCGGCGACTTCCCCCTGCTGGTCAAGCTGATCGACGCCAACGACCGTCTGAGCGTGCAGGTGCACCCGGACGACGAGCTGGCGGTGAAGCTGGGGGTGGGCAGGCGCGGCAAGACCGAGTGCTGGCTGATGGTCGCCGACGGCGGCGAGTTGTACGTCGGCACCCGCCCTGGCTGCACCCGCGCCGCCTTCGAGGCCGCGCTCAAGGCCGGCCGGGTGGCCGAGGAGCTCAACCGCATCGTCGCCCGCGACGGCGACTTCTTCTTCCTGCCGGCGCGCACGGTGCATGCCCTGGGCACCGGCAGCTTGATCTACGAGGTGCAGCAGACCTGCGACACCACCTTCCGCGTCGACGACTGGGGGCGGGTCGGGCTGGACGGCAAGCCACGCCAGCTGCACGTGCGCGAGTCGCTCGACACCATCGACTTCAACGCCACCGGCGGGGCCGGGGCGGCCAAGGCTCCCGAGGTCCAGCATCCGGCCGGCGGGACGGTGCGCCGGCTGGTGACCTGCCGCTACTTCCAGGTCGAGGAGCGCCGCGCCGAGGCCACCCGCGGCGGCGGCGACGGGCGCTGCTCGATCGTGGTGTGCCTGGGCGGCCACGGCCGTCTCGCCACCGCCGCCGGCGCGGTCGAGCTGGAGCCGATGCAGACCGTGCTGGTGCCGGCCGCGGCCGGGCCGTGGAGCGTGCAGGCGCGCAAGGTCGAATACGGCCCGCTCGACGCCCTGCTCGGTCTGCGCCTGCTGGTGGCGCAGCCGGTGTGGGAATAGCCCCGGCGGGCTGTCCAGACCGCCCTGGATCGCCGCCGTCCCGCCCCACCATGTCGACCTCCACGCCGTCAGGAGCATCTGCCGTCATGCGCAGCGATACCGTCAAGAAGGGTTTTGAACGCGCCCCCCACCGCAGCCTGCTGCGCGCCACCGGGCTCAAGGACGAGGACTTCGCCAAGCCCTTCATCGGGGTGTGCTCCAGCCACATCGAGGTCATCCCCGGCCACGTCCACCTCGATCAGGTGGCCGAGATCGTCGCCGAGGCGGTGCGCGCCGCCGGCGGCGTGCCCTTCATCTTCAACACCATCGGGGTCGACGACGGCATCGCCATGGGCCATGGCGGCATGCTCTATTCGCTGCCCTCGCGCGAACTGATCGCCGACTGCGTCGAGACCGTGGTCAACGCCCACTGCTTCGACGGCATGGTGTGCATCCCCAACTGCGACAAGATCGTGCCCGGGATGCTGATGGCGGCGATGCGCTGCGACATCCCCACGGTGTTCGTCAGCGGCGGGCCGATGGCCGCCGGCCGCCTCGCCGACGGCTCCAAGGTCGACCTCATCACCGCCTTCGCCGGGGTGGCCGAGTTCAACGCCGGCAAGATGTCGGCCGAGCGCCTGACCGAGATCGAGAAGGCCGCCTGCCCGACCTGCGGCTCGTGCTCGGGCATGTTCACCGCCAACAGCATGAACTGCCTGTGCGAGGCCCTCGGCCTCGCCCTGCCCGGCAACGGCACCATCCTCGCCGGCACCGACGTCGAGCACCTCAACCCCGAGCGCGTGGCCCTGTTCAAGGCCGCCGGCGCCCAGGTGCTCAAGCTGGTGGGCTGGGGCCTGACCCCGCGCGCCATTGCCACCCAGGCGGCGTTCGACAACGCGGTCGCGCTCGACGTGGCCATGGGCGGCAGCACCAACACCGTGCTGCACCTGCTCGCCATCGCGCGCGAGGCCGGCATCGCCTACGACATGGGGCGCATCGACGGCATCAGCCGCAAGGTGCCCTGCCTGGCCAAGCTGGCGCCCAACGGCCCCAACCACATCGAGGACTGCCAGCGCGCCGGCGGCATCACCGCCATCCTCGGCGAGCTGAAGGCCGCCGGGCTGATCGACCCCGCCCCGCTCACGGTGCAGAACCGCAGCCTGGGCGAGGTGGTGGGCGCCACCCGCTCCAGCGACCCCTCGGTCATCCGTTCGGTCGCCAACGCCTACACCAAGGACGGCGGCCTGTGCATCCTCGCCGGCAACCTGGCCGCGAGCGGCGCGGTGGTGAAGACCGCCGGGGTGCTGCCCGAGATGTTCGAGTTCGCCGGCGAGGCGATCGTGTTCGAGAGCCAGGAGGACGCCTGCGCCGGCATCCTCGGCGGCAAGGTCAAGCCCGGCCACGTGGTGGTGATCCGCTATGAGGGCCCCAAGGGCGGTCCCGGCATGCAGGAGATGCTCGCCCCCACCAGCTACATCAAGGGCGCCGGGCTGTCCGGCAAGGTGGCGCTGATCACCGACGGCCGCTTCAGCGGCGGCACCAGCGGGGCCTCGATCGGCCACGTCTCGCCCGAGGCCGCCGCGGGGGGCACCATCGCCCTGGTGCGCGACGGCGACCGCATCAGCTATTCGATCCCCGGCCGCCGCCTGGAGCTGCTGGTGGACGAGGCCGAGCTGGCGCGCCGGCGCGAGTTCTGGAAGCCGGTGGTCAAGGCGGTCAAGAGCCCCTGGCTGCGCCGCTACCGCCATCTCGCCACCTCGGCCGACACCGGCGGCGTGCTCCAGGTCCCCTGATCCATGCGCGTCACCCTGCGTCAGGTCGCCGAGCGCGCGGGGCTGTCGGTATCCACCGTCAGCCAGGTGCTCGGGTCGCGTCCCGAGGCCTTCGCCCCCGAGACCCGCGAACGGGTGATGGTGGCGGTGCGCGAGCTGGGCTACCGCCACAACCGCGCCGCCCAGGCGCTGGTGACCGGGCGTTCGCGCATGGTCGCGCTGCTCTCCGAGCACCTGGCGATGGCCTACTACGGCACGGTGATGAACCTGGCGCGCGAGGCCCTGCACGAGCGCGGCTACGACCTGGTGGTGCAGCCGCTCAAGACCACCCGCGGCCTGGGCTGGCCGGTGGACGGCACCCTGGTGATCGAGAGCCGCGAACTGCCGCCTGAGTTCGACGCCGGGGCCGAGCACGGTCCGCTCGCCAGCCTGGGCGCCTATGTCATCGCCGAGCACGACCATGCGCGCTCCGATCTCGCCAGCGGGGTCGAGGCGGCGCTGCGCCACCTGCTCGCCGGCTGCCGGCGGGTGGCCCTGATGGCCTCGCCCATCGATCACGTCCCCGCCCACGAGGTGCGCCACCAGGTCTACCGCCGCCTGATGGCCGAGGCCGGCCGCGAGGAGGTGGTGATCCCGGTGGGCACCAAGTCGCGCGCCAGCTCCCGCCAGGCGGTGGTCGACGGCTGGCAGGCCGCCGGCCGCCCGGACGGCATCTTCTGCTGGAACGACGACGTGGCGATCGGCGCCTACCGCGGCCTGCGCGACCTCGGCCTGCGCGTGCCCGACGATGTGGCGCTGGTGGGCTGCGACGGCCTCGACGACACCGAGCACCTGGAAGTGCCGATCAGCACCGTGGTGGAACCCTTGGCCGAGATGACCCGGGTGGCGGTCGACTTCCTGCTCGCGCGCATCGAGAACGGCAAGCTGCCGCTGCAGACCCGGCTGTTCACCCCCCAGCTGGTGGTGCGCCAGTCCAGCCGGCGCTGACTGGCGGAGGCCGACGACGAAGGGTATACTTCCACGGTGAGCCCGGTGCTCGCCAGGAAGGTGCCCCATGACCACCATCGAAGCGGGCTCGAACGATCGCATCCGCCAGTTCCTCGAACTGCGCGACCTCGGTCCGCACGGCCTGGAGGTGATCCTGCGGGTGGTGAACGAGCAGGAGGAGAATCTGACCATCCGCGGCTCGATGGTGCTGGTCGAGAAGGACGGCCAGCGCTTCGGCTACCACAAGGTCGCCTTCCTGGGCAGCGGCCCCGACCGGGTGGTCGAGCTTGGCCAGTACGAAGTGGCCGAGGGCCATTTCCACATCGAGCAGGAGATCGACCACCGCCTGCTGCATTTCACCGTCTACACCGACTACATCCACGGCGACGAGGAGGAGATTCGCAAGATCAGCCGCCGCATCGCCACCCAGAGCATCCGCCGGCGGAAATAGGCAGGCGTCACTCCGCGCGCGCGGCGCGCTGCAGTTCTCCCAGCAGCTCGAAGGCCCGGCGCGGGGTGCAGTCGTCGAGGTCGAGGCTCTTGAGCCGCTGCAGGGTGGCGCTCTCGGCGGCCTGGAACAGGGTGAGCTGGACCGGCTGGGTCTGGCGCGGCGCCGGGGCGGGCGCCGCCGGCGGCAGGCCATGGCCCTCGCGCTCGGCCAGGCTGACGTTGAGCTGTTCGAGGGTGGCCAGCACCTCGCGCGCGCGGCGGATCACCGGCGCCGGCACCCCCGCCAGGCGGGCGACGTGGATGCCGTAGCTCTTGGTCGCCGAGCCGGGTTCGATGCGGTGCAGGAACACCGCCTCGTCGTCCTGCTCGGCCACCGTCACGGTGAGGTTGCCGATGCCCGGCCGGTCGGCGGCGAGGTCGGTCAGCTCGTGGTAGTGGGTGGCGAACAGCGCGCGGCAGCCGATGCGGTCGTGCAGGTGCTCGGTGATGGCCCAGGCCAGGCTCACCCCGTCGAAGGTCGAGGTGCCGCGTCCGACCTCGTCGAGCACCACCAGGCTGCGGCGGGTGGCGTGGTGCAGGATGGCGGCGGTCTCGGCCATCTCGACCATGAAGGTCGACTGCCCGCGCGCCAGCTCGTCGCCGGCGCCGACGCGGGTGAAGACGCGGTCGACCACCCCGATGCGGGCGCTGCGCGCCGGCACGAACGAGCCGGCCTGGGCCAGGATCACCGCCACCGCCACCTGGCGGATGTAGGTGCTCTTGCCGGCCATGTTGGGGCCGGTGATCATCGCCAGGCGGGCGGCGCCGGCGGGGGCCTCGGCGTCGAGCCGGCAGTCGTTGGCGACGAAGCGGCCGCGCCCGATCACCTCCTCGACCACCGGGTGGCGGGCGTCGGCCAGCTCGAGCGCGGTCGAGCCGTCGACCAGCGGCCGGCACCAGCCGGCGCTGCGCGCGATCTCGGCCAGGCCGGCGACCACGTCGACCAGGGCGAGGGCGGCGGCGGCGGCCTGGAGCGCGGGGATGCCGGCCTCGGCGCGCGCGCGCAGGGCGGCGAACAGCTCGAGCTCGCGGGCGCGGATGCGGTCCTCGGCGCCCAGCGCCTTGTCCTCGTACTCCTTTAGCTCGGGGGTGATGTAGCGCTCGACCCCGACCAGGGTCTGCTTGCGCACGAAGTGCGCCGGCACCTTGTCGGCGTGCGCGCGGCTGAGCTCGATGTAGTAGCCGAACACCGAGTTGTAGCCGACCTTGAGCTTGGGCAGGCCGCAGGCGGCGGCCTCGCGCGCCTGGTAGTCGGCGAGCCAGGCGGAGGCGTCGCGGCGGATGCCGCGCAGCTCGTCGAGCGCGGGATCGACCCCGTCGCGCACCAGCCCGCCCTCGCCGATCGCCAGCGGCGGGTCGTCGACCAGCACCCGGCGCACCTCGGCCGCCAGCTCGGGCTCGGCGTCGAGCCGCGCCGCCGCCTCGGCGAGCAGCGCGGGCAGGCCGCCGCCGAGCGCGGCGCGCACCACCCCCGCCGCCGCCAGCGAGCCGGCCAGGTGCACCAGGTCGCGGGCGTTGGCGCGCGCGGTGGCGAGGCGGGCGAGCAGGCGTTCGAGGTCGTAGACCTCGCTCAGGGCGCTGCGCACCTCGCCGCGCGCGCGGTCGTCGGCGGCCAGGTGGGCGACCGCGTCGTGGCGGGCGGCGATGGCGTCCGGCACCGCCAGCGGCCGCGCCAGCCACTCCGCCAGCAGGCGGGTGCCGGGCGCGCTGCGGGTGCGGTCGATGGCCGCCAGCAGGGTGCCGGCGCGCGAGCCGTCGCGGGCGTTGCGCACCAGGTCGAGGTTGCGCCGGCACACCGCGTCGAGCACCAGGTGGCCGCCGTGATGCAGCCGGGAGATGCTGCGCACGTGGCCGAGCCCGCGCGCGGCATCGCCGTCCTTCAGGCGCAGCGCGCCCTCGGCGTAGCGCAGGGCGGCGGCGGCGGCGCTGGCGAGCAGGTCGTCGGTGGGGCCGATGCCGAAGCCGTCGAGCGAGGCCACGCGCAGGCGTTCGCCGAGGTGGCGGCGGGCGTCGGCGGGCTTCCAGGCGAAGGCGGCGAGGGTGGCCAGGGGCGGCGGTGTCAGCGGGGCGCACAGCGCCGGCAGCGCGGATTCGGCGGCGGCGCGCAGGGCCTCGGGCAGCACCAGTTCGGCCGGCTGCAGGCGCGCCAGGGCGAGCGCGAGCTGGGCGGCGTCGGCGGCCAGCTCGACGGTGAAGCGCCCGGTCGAGACGTCGAGCGCGGCGATGCCGACTTCGCCATCGAGGCCGGTGAGCGCCACCAGGTGGTTGGGGGCGCCCACCGGCAGGGTGTCCTCGTCGATCAGGGTGCCGGGGGTGATCAGGCGGGTCAGCCCGCGCTTGACCAGGCCCTTGGCCTGGGCGGGGTCCTCGAGCTGGTCCATCACCGCCACCTTGAGCCCGCCCGCGAGCAGGCGCGGCAGGTAGGTCTGCAGCTGGTGGTGGGGGATGCCGGCCATCGGCAGGGGGTCGGGGTCGTCCTTGTTGCGCGAGGTCAGCGCCACCCCGCCCACCCGCGCCAGGGTCTTGGCGTCCTCAAGGAAGGCCTCGTAGAAGTCGCCCATGCGCATCAGCAGCAGCGCCTCGGGGTTCTCGGCCTTCACCTCGAGGTACTGGCGCATCATCGGGGTGTCGTGGCTGGCCATATGCCCTTGTCTGCTAAACGCCGCGAGTTTCAGGCCACGTCCACCGCCTGGGTGGTCGCGACGCGAAACTCGCAGCCGGGGAGGGGGTACGGAGGATCAGTGCTTGAGCAGCTTGACGTCCTCGACCTCGATCAGCGGGATGCTGCCGCCCAGGTCGTGCAGGGCGGGATCCACCGCCTGCTTGACGCCCTTCACCCCCACCCAGCGCCAGTAGAACTCGCCGAGCTTGAGCTCGACCCCGGGCTTGACCTTGATGAAGGCGACCACCTTGCCGTCGTCGTCGATCAGCACGTCGTTGACCCCGACCTTGGGGTGGCCCTGCTGCGACATGAAGCCCTGGGCGGGGAACTGCGCCGCCTGGGCCGCGGCCTCCTGCAGCTTGCGCACCTGCTCGTCGGAGATCTGCGGACCGGCGGGGGTGGTCGGTTTGACCTCGACGGCCTTGACTTCGGTCGCCTTCACCTCGGTGGCCTTGACCTCGGTCGGGGGCGGATCGACCGGCTTGGGCAGCGGGGCCTGGCCGCGCGCCACCCGCACCTGGTCGACCGCGGCCACCACCGTCTGCACCGGCTCCTTGAGGCGCTGGGCGGCGAGCTTGACCTCGGCGTCGGGATGGCCGGCGATGACGGTGTCGAGCAGGGCGGCGAGCGAGAGCCAGTCGAGCTGGAGGGCGGCCTCGCGGTTGTCGGCCAGCACGGTCTTGAACTGGGCGTACTTAGCCTGGGCCTGGGTCCAGGCGGTCTTGGCGGCATCGCCGCGCTCGGCGGCGGCGGCCAGCGCCTTGGGCAGGTCGGCGGGCAGGCTGAGCACGCTCTCGTGCATGTAGGCGACGGCGTCGGGCGGGTAGACGGCGCGCCAGTCGCCGACCATCAGGCCGCGATCCTCGACGATCTCGCCCTTGGACAGCTCGGTGACGATCTCGGCGGTGACGCGGGCGTCGTCGCGCGCGCGCGCGCCGTCCTCGGCCACCCGCCAGCGCTTGCCGCCGTCGATCGGCAGCAGGACCTTGGCGTGCATCCACACCTTGGCCTCGGCCGGGAAGCGCACGATCCACCATTCCGGCGACTTGGACTTGCCGAGCAGGTCGACGGTCTGGCCCTTGCGCAGGGTGGTGACGATGCGCGCGTCCTTGCTCGGCCCGTAGCGAACGCGGCCGTTCTGCGACAGGGTGGCGGTGAGCACCCCGGTCGGCGCCAGCACGGCGTCCCCGGCCGGGGCGGCGGCCGCGGCGGTGGCGGGTTCGGCCGCGCCGAGGGCGGTGACGAGGGCGAGGGCAGGCACAAGTGCGCGCAGGATGGTCATGTCGGGCTCCGCAAGGGGGGCAGACTAGGGCGCTCGCCTGCGGCGCAATGTGCCGTCCCGGGCGGTCCGGCCGGGGGTCAGGCCAGCGCGGCGGCGGCGCTGTCGACCAGCGTCGCCACCAGCAGGTCGAGGTCGGCGGGGGCGGTGTTGAGGGGCGGGAACAGGTAGAGGGTGTCGCCGAGCGGGCGCAGCAGGGCGCCGCGTTCCAGGCCGGCGCGGAAGGCCTGCCAGCCGCGGCGCTCCAGACGGGGGAAGGGGCTGCCGTCGGCGCGGCGCAGGTCGACCGCCGCCATCATGCCCACCCCGCGCACACCGCCCAGCCAGGGGCGGGTGCGGGCGGCCTCGGCCAGCCCCTGGCGCAGGGCGGGGCCGTGGCGGGCGACGTGGGAGGGGATGCCCTCGTCGGCGCAGGCGTCGAGCGCGGCGCAGGCCACCGCGCAGGCGAGGGGGTTGCCGGCGTAGGTGTTGGAGTGCAGGAAGGCGCGGTTTTCGTGCCAGGCGGCGAGGAAGGCGTCGTGGATGCGCGTCGGCGCCAGCACCGCCGCCAGCGGCATGAAGCCGCCGGTGAGGCCCTTGGACAGCACCGCCAGGTCGGGCTGGGCCTGGCCCGGGGCCAGGTGCGAGGCGAGGGGGGTGCCGCAGCGCCACAGTCCGGCGGCGATCTCGTCCGCCACCAGCAGCACACCGTGGGCGTCGGCCCAGGCGCGCAGCCGGCAGAGCAGGTGGGGGCTGAACGGGCGCATGCCGCCGGCACCCTGCAGCACCGGCTCGTAGACCACCGCCGCGAGGGTGTCGGCGAGCGGGGCGAGGGCGGCCTCGAGCGCCGGCCATTCCGCGCCGGCATCGAGCCAGGCGGGATCCTCGGGGCCGCTGCGCCAGGGCACCGGGGCGAGGGTCTGGCAGGGGAAGAGCAGCGGGCGGTAGGGTTCGGCGTACAGGCCGAGATCGCCCACGCTCAGCGCCCCCACCGTCTCGCCGTGGTAGCCGTTGGCGAGGGCGGCGAAGCGGGTGCGGCGGGGATCGCCGGCCTGGCGCTGCCAGTGCAGGGCGAGCTTGAGCGCGACCTCGACCGCGGTGCTGCCGTTGTCGGCATAGAACACCTTGGCGAAGGGGCGCTCCTGGCCGGCATTGGCGAGCGCGAGGAGGCGCTCGGCCAGCGCCACCGCCGGCTCGTGGGTGGCGTTGGCGAGCAGGCAGTGCTCGAGCCGGGCGGCCTGGGCGGCGAGCGCCGCCACCAGGCGGGGATGGCCGTGGCCCAGGCTCTTGCACCACCACGACGAGATCGCGTCGAGCACCGTGCGGCCGTCGGCCAGGGTCAGGCGCAGGCCCCTGGCCGACACCACCTCGAGCGGCGGTACGAGGTCATAATCGGTGGCCTGGCCGCAGGGGTGCCAAATGACCGCGCGGTCGCGCTGGGCGAGCGTGGAGCGACGTCCGGACGTTCGGACGTCCGGGCGTCCGGACGATGTCTTCATGCCTTGATGTGGAAGTGCCCTTCGCCGCCGACCCGGGCCGAGGTGTTGGCCTCGCTGTCGGGGATCTGTTCCCAGGCGCCGCGCAGGGTGGCGATGATCGGCAGCAGCTGGTCGATGATCGCCGGGTCCTTGCGCAGGTTGGCCTCGACCGTGCGCAGGATCAGGAAGAGGTACAGCTCCTTGAGCTGGCGGGCCACATCCCCGCCTTTTTCCAGGTCCAGGGTCGCCACCAGTTCGGTGAAGATGGCCTTGGTCTTCTGGCAGGCGCCGTGGGCGGTCTCGATCTCGCCCTTGGCCATGGCGTTGCGCGCATGGGTCAGGAAGCGTTCCGCCCCCTGGTACAGCCGCACCAGCAAGTCGCGTTGGGACAGGGTGTTGATCTCGGCCCGTCGGTAGGCGCCGGCGGCGGCGCGTGCGGGCTGCTGGTCGGCCATGGTTCTACGATCCACGGCGTCGACGCCGGCTCAAGCCCTGCCTTCCCATAACCCCGCCACCACTCAGGTCTGTACGTTCAGGGAATGTCCGTGGTTGCCTTCCGGCAGGCTGCTGACGTTGGCGTGCTCGTCGGGGATCTGCTCCCAGGCCTCGCGCAGGGTGGCGATGGTCGGCATCACCCCCTTCAGCAGCGAGCTGTCCTGGCGCAGGTTGGCCTCGGTGATCTGGGTGACGATGAAGGTGTAGAGGCTGGCCAGCTGCTTGGCGACGTCGCCACCCTGCTCGAAGTTGAGGGTGGAATGCAGTTCCACGAAGATGTCACGGGCCTTGCGGCAGCAGTTGTAGGCCTGTTCGATCTGGCGGTTCTGCATCGCGATCTGGGCGGTGACCAGCATCTTTTCCGCGTGCTGGTAGAGCTTCACCAGGATGTCGCGCCGCGACATGGTCTCGATCTCGGCCGCCAGGTAGGCGTTGTCGGCCTTGGAATAGGCGTTCGCGGCACCCATGGTTCACCCCCTGCTTGGCTCCAGTATCGTCCTGGCCGGCCGGGGCTTGAGGGGAAAGTCGGGGCTAGGGTCAATGGCGTTTAGCGACTCTTCCCTGGGAGCGCCGCGCTCCAGCCCGGCAGTTGGGACGGCTCGAATTGCCGGGCTGGAGCCCGGCGCTTCCAGGGGCGCGTCTGCCTGTCATTGCGCTTCACGCGATTGCTTATCGCCCTTGGCGTTAGCTGTTGGATTTGCTGGAACTGCTGGTCGAGAACTGGGTCAGGTAGGAGGACATGCCCTGGTACTTGGCGGTCAGCTGCTCCATGCGCAGGAACTTGGCGTCATAGTATTTGCGCCGCTGGGCCAGGCGTTCGTCGGCGGCGGCGATGCGCTTCTGCTGATCGTTGATGATGTTCTGGTAGGCGGTGTCCTTGCGACGGGCCACCCCGCTCTCGACATCGGTGAGGGCCGACAGGCGGTCCTGGAGGCTCTGCGCCAGGCCCTTGCGGGCGGTGACGCTGACGTTGCTGAGGGGGCCGGTGGCGGTGACCAGCAGCGACAGCCCGGCGGCGTCGGTCTTGTCGGCGCCTTCCAGCACCTGGCCGGTGCCCTTGGCGGTGCTGCCGTTGATGGTGCCCTGCACGTCCACCCCGGAGACCTTGGTGGTGCCCAGGCCGAGGATGCCGGCGGCGGTGGAGGTGGCCTGGACCTCGATCGACGAACTGGACCCGTAGGAGCGGGTGGTGAGCTGGAGGTTGCCGCTGCCGTCGATCCCGACCGTCACGCGGTCGCCGGGCGCGTCCTTGACCGCGGTGTCGAGCAGCCCTTGCAGATGGTCGCTCATTTGGGAGGGAGTGTAGCCGGGCGAGGCGCTCAGGGTCAGGTTGTAGGCGTGGCCATTGATCAGCAGGGACAGCTTGTTGTTGCTGCTGTCGATGGCGGTCGGGTCGGTCAGGGGGGTCGATCCGACCAGTTGCGCCTGCTGGGCGGCGGTGGTGACCGAGACGTTGAACGGCGAGCTGGTCTTGGTGGCGGCGCCGAGGGCGCCGAAGGTCACCCCGGTCGAGCTGGAGGTGCCGGTGTTGAGGAAGAGGTCGGCCACCCCCTGGGGGTTGCCGGCCAGGGCGGCATCGAGCTTGGCCTCGTCCAGGGTCAGCACGCCGGTGGTCTTGTCGACCGAGATGCCGAGCTGGAACACGCTGTTCATGCTCGAAGACAGCCCGGGCAGGGTCGAGGTCATGGTCCGCACCACGGCATTGACGGCGGTGCGCAGGTCGGATTCCTGGATCAGCACCCCGGCGCTCTTGGTGGTGGCGTTGTACTTGGTGTTGTCGTTGAGGTAGGTGATGGCGGCGTTGAGGTTGGTCACCAGCGACTTGATGCCCTCCTTCGCCTTGGTGGTGTCGGTGCCGACCGTGACCGTGACCTTGCCCTTGTCCTTGACCGTCAGGTTCACCCCGGGGGCGATGTCGGTGAAGGTGTTGGAGGTGCTGGAGACGGTGATCGGGGTGGCACCATCGCCGATCTTGATGGTGGCGTCGCTGGCGGCGGTGAGCACCTGCTCACCGGTGAAGAGGGCGGCGAGGGCGGCGTTGCCGGCATCGGCCGAGGCCGAGATGGTGTTGGCCTGCCCGGTGTCCTTGCCAGTCAGCACCAGGCGGTAGGGGCTGGCGCCGGTGTCCTTGACCACCGCCGCGGTGACCCCGGCGCCGGCGGCGTTGATCGCCTTGGCGATGTCGTTGAGGCTGCTGCTCGACGACCCGATGGTGATCTGGTGCTCGGCCCCGTTGCCGACCTTGAGGGTGATGGTGCCGGCGCCGAAGCCGTTGCTGGCCGAGGCCTGCCCGACGGTGGCGATCTGGTCGGCCTTGGCCACCGCGGTCACCTCGACGCTCAGGCTGCTGCCGATGGTCGCGCTCGAGTTGGCGGTGGCGGTGGCCAGCTTGTCATCCGAGGAGGCCACGGTGCGGCCGTTGATGGTGCCGGACAGCTTCAGCGAGGAGAGGTCGAGCTGGGCCGAGAGCAGCTTGGTGTTGAGGCTGCGCACCCCTTCCTGGCGCTTCTGGAACTGCTGCATGCGCAGCTCCAGCATGTGGGTGCTGGAACGGTCCGAGGCGATCATGGCGTCGATCAACGCCTTGGTGTCGATGCCGGAGGCGAGGCCGCCGACCCCTTTCGAGGTCTTGGTGCTGGTGGTGGCGGACGAGGTCGATGCGGTCAGGGCGGTGAGGGCCTGGATCAGGGCATCGGTGCTGGTGCTGCTGCTGACGGCGTCGGCCATGGCGGAATGCTCCCACTGGGCGCCGGCCGGATGGGCGGAATCTGCCCATCCGGCGCACGGCGGCGCCGATTACGGTCGTTCAGGCCTTCTCATCAAACATGATGCCAATCATCTCGCGGATGCGGTCGCGCAGCGCCATCACCTCTTTGCCGGGGATCTGGCGGATCAGCTTGCCGGACTCCTGCTCGCGGATGACCAGGTAGGGGTCCTTGGTCTTCTGGTCCTGGCCGAAGCCGAACACCAGATTGCGCATGCCCGAGGCCTCGACCACCTGCTGGATCTGGGCGGCGGCGGCGCGCAGGTCGGAGTTTTTGACCTCCTTGCCGTTGCTGCCGTCCTTCTCCTCGTCGGCCACTTCCTTGATCTTCGCCTCCTCGGTCTGGAGCTGGGTCTCGCGACCAGACTGGTGGGGGCGGACGACATCGGCCACCTGGGTGGCGATCACGGCATCGATGCGACTCATGGGACACCTCCTGTGGGCTTGGTCGATCCTGCGGGGCAGGTGGCCAAGGGGTCCTTCTAGCAACAGTGTCGGTCGGGGATGACCCGACTTGAGGGAAAACTTGAACCGCATGAAGCGATGGGTCGTTATCGGCCCATCGCGGACGCAACGTCTGCTCCGGTCCGACAGTTGAATCAAAGTGGCGCTCAAGTCGGGCGAGGTGCTGCCGTCACTAGAAGCGGGGAGGCC
>JAKLKR010000449.1 GCA_023150565.1 Planctomycetota bacterium | reverse complement strand
GCAGGGGGGCGAACTCCTCGACCTGGAAGGAGCAGGACCCCCACGGCCGTTCGCCGCCGGGCGCGCCCAGCTCGAGCCGCCAATGCCCGGTGGGCAGGTCGGCGGGCAGCGCGAGGTCGAGATCGGCGCCGCCGTCGGCGAGGGTGGCGGGCAGCGCCGTCCACTCGCGCAGGTCCGGGCGCAGCACCCGCCAGCGCGCCGCGCAACCCGGCGGCACCGTGCCGGCCGGGCCGCGCACCAGCGCGCGCGCCTGCAGGGTCTCGCCCGGGCGGAAGGCGCCGCGCGGCGTCCACACAAAGGCCTCCAGCGCCTGCCGCCGCCGTCCGCCGCTGTCGGCGCCGCCGTCGCGCAGGGCCGGCGCGGCGAAGTCCAGCCAGGTGCTGCGGCCCTGCTGGCTGGCCACCAGCATCGCCACCCGTTCCCCCGGCGGCAGCGCGGCCAGGGCCAGGGTCGCCACCCCGTCGGTGCCGGTGAGCGCGCTGCCGGCCTCCTGCAGGCGGTCGGTGAGCGCACGCACCCGCACCCCGGCCTGGGGCTCGCCGCGCCCCAGCGACAGCGCCCACACCGTGCAGGCGTCTTCGCCGTGGTGGGCCACCAGGCCGAGGTCGGCGAGGGTCACGGTGCATTCGTCGCTGCCGCCCCAGTGGTGGTCGCCGGCGCGCGCGTCGCGCGCCGTCCAGCTGGCGCGCAGCTGCCAGGTGCCGTCGCCGCCGTCCGTGAACGAGTCCAGGTCGAGCACCAGCTGGTCCTGGCCGGCGGCCAGCGGCACCACCCGCTCCGCCGCCGGGCGGGCGAAGCGGTCGGCGTTCCAGCGGCCGTGCTGGCGCCAGGCGGCGAGGTTGCCGTCATAGATGCGGAAGGCCTGCAGGCGCACCTGGGCGAGGTTGCGCACGCGCAGGGCGAGGCGGTGGTCGCCGGCGCCCAGGCGGCCCTGGCGCTGCGCGAACCACGCCCGTGGCGGCGGCTCGGGCACCCACGCCGGCAGGCGCTCGGGCAGCGGGTGCTCGATGGCGCTGCGTTCGGGCGGCGGCCGCACCACCACGGTGTAGCGGGTGGCGGGGAGGAAGGCCCCTTCCAGCGCCCAGCCGCCCCAGCGTTCGACCAGGGTGAAGGGCACCGCCGGCTCCACCGCCAGCACCGCGGCCAGGGCCTCGCGCCGGCAGGAGCGGTTGAGGCGCAGGATGAGGTGGGCGCGCTCCTCGCTCCAGCCGGCGTCGACCCGCTCGACCTGCAGGCGGGCGTCCCAGCGATGGGTGGTGCGGTGGTCCTGGGCCAGGCCCAGGGGGCCGCTGTCGCCGGCCAGCCCGGCAGCCACCGTGACCTCCAGCGGCCCCTCGCCGGCCGGCGGGCCGGCGAGGAAGCGCCACCTGCTGCCGCGCCGCGGGCTGTCGGCGCCGAGCGCGGCGGCGGTGGCGGGGCCGAGCGGTTCCAGCGCCACCGCGGCGCCGCCGCAGCTGGCGGCGAGGTGGCGGGCGAGGGCGGCGCCATCCACCTGGTCGTCGAAGTCCAGTTCGAGCCGGTGGCGGCCGTCGGGCAGGCGCGCGCCCAGGCGCACCGCCTCGACCGTGAGCGGGGTGGTGGCGAGGGTGCCGGCGGCGTCCTCCGCCGCCGGGCCGTCGAGGGCGGCGAGATGGGCGGGATCCAGCCGCCAGGCGACCGTGGTGGCCTTGGGCAGCTGCCCGCCCTCGGGCAGGAACAGCAGGGTGGTGGGGTCGATCCACAGGAACTCGCCGGGGAGGGGTGGCGCGAGGCTGACCGGGTCGCCGCCCGCGCGGGTGGTCATCGGCCGGTCGAAGCGCCAGCGCAGCTCGCTGGCGGCGGTGAGCGCGGCGCCCTCGGCCGGCCGTTCCAGCAGCTGGGGATGCGCGCGCCGGGCCTCCTGCCAGTGATGGTAGCCGATCCAGGCGAGCAGATTGGCGAGCACCAGCACCAGCAGCGGGAGGGGACGCATGACCGAGGGTTGTGCCACGGCGGCGCGTGATGCCACTCCCGAGTTTCGGTCGCAGTGCGAGGTGGGAAGTGCGAGGTGGGAGGTGGGAGGTGCGACATCATGCCCACCTCCCACCTCCCACCTCCCACCTCCCAATACCCGGC
>JAKLKR010000448.1 GCA_023150565.1 Planctomycetota bacterium | reverse complement strand
GAGGATGGCCGGCGAACCCCGACCCAAGGAGGTCTTCATGGTCCGTTCCATCATCCCCGCCATCCTCGTCCTGTGCGCCGGCCTGGCCGCCGCCGCTGAGCCGGCGGCCCCGGCCCCGGCCGCCGGCGCCTGCCCGGCCGCCGCCTGCGCCGAGAAGGACAATGCCGCCTGCGACAAGGCCAAGCCGGAGTGCGACAAGGCCAAGCCGGAGTGCGACAAGGCCAAGGCCTGTGACAAGGCCAAGCCGGAGTGCGGCAAGGCCAACGCCTGCGACAAGGCCAACGCCTGTGAAAAGCCCAAGGCGGCGGCGGTCATCAAGTTCGATGACCTTCCCGCCGGGGGCTGATCGCGGATGCGCCTCCTCGTCGTCGAGGACTACGCCCCGCTGCGCGAAGCCGTCGTCGCCTACCTGCGCGAGGACGGCTGCGTGGTGGACGCGGCAGGCGACGGCGAGGAGGGCTGGTGGCTGGCCAAGGACGAGGCCTACGAGGCGATCGTGCTCGACCGCCAGCTGCCGGGCCTGGGCGGAGACGAGATCCTGCGCCGCCTGCGCGCCGCCGGCCGGCGCGACCCGGTGCTCATGCTCACCGCCCGCGGCGAGGTGCCCGAGCGCATCGCCGGGCTCGAGGCCGGCGCCGACGACTACGTGGTCAAGCCGGTGGCCCTGGGCGAGCTGCTCGCCCGCCTGCGCGCCCTGGTGCGGCGCGCGAGCGTTGGCGGAGCCGACACCGTCGCCATCGGCGCGCTGGTCCTCGACCTGGGCCGGCGCAGCGCCGCGGTGGCGGGCCGGCCGCTCGAGCTCACCGCCAAGGAATGGAGCCTGCTCAGCGTGCTGGCGCGCCGGGCGGGGGCGGTGGTGGCGCGCGACGAGCTGTGGCGGCACTGCTACGACATGAACGAGGAACCCAATCCCAACCGCATCGAGGCCCACCTCGCCAACCTGCGGCGCAAGCTGGCGGCGGCCGGGGCCGGCGAGCTGATCCACACCCGCCGCGGGCTGGGCTACTGCCTGGCGCCGGAGCCGCCGCCGTGATCTCGATCCGCCGCCGCCTGGTGCTCGGCACCGTGCTCGCCGTCAGCGCCAGCTCGGCGCTGGCGGGGGTCGCCGCCTTCATCAGCGTGCGCGCGCACCTGGTCGCCGCCGCCGACGCCAAGCTGCGCACCGACGCCGCCGGGCTGCTCGCCCTGGTGCGCGGCTGCGAGGGCGGGGTGTGCTGGGCGGGGGGGCGCATCCCGGACGCGGGCGGCTGGGTGCTGGTCACCGACGGCTCGGGCCGCCGGCTGCTGACCCATCCCGAATCGGCCGGCGCCCTGGCCGGGCAGCCCGACGGGCCGGTGCGCCTGCCCGATGGCGGCTCGGGCCGCATGGCCTGCGCGGTCGGTCCCGCGCCCGCGCCTGCTCATGGAGCCAGGGTCCAGTGCCCCGTCCCGGCGCTGATGGTCACCCTCGCCCGCCCCGACACCGCCCTGCGCTCGACCCTGGCGACGGTGGCCTGGGCCCTGGCCGGCGCCACCGCCGCCGCCACCGCCCTGGCCGGCCTGGCCGCCGCCGCCCTGGCGCGCGCGGTGCTGCGTCCGGTGGCCGGCATCGCCGGCGCCATCGCCGGGGCCTCGCCGGGGGACGCCTGCATCGCGGTGCGGCCGGAATCGGTCCCGCGCGAACTGCGCCCGGTGGTCGAGCGCGCCGACGCCTTCCTGGCCAACGCCAGGGCCCAGGTCGAGCGCGAGCGCCGCACCGCCGCCGACATCGCCCACGAGCTGCGCACCCCGCTGGCCGGCCTGATCGCCACCGCCGACCTCGCCCTGGCGCGTGAACGCAGCGCGGCCGACTACCGCGCCGCCATCGAGCGCGGACGCGCCATCGCCGGCGACACCGCGCGCCTGGTCGAGCGCCTGCTCATGCTCACCCGCCTGGAGGCCGGCAGCGAGACCGCGCGCCGCGAGCCCATCGCCGGCGAGGCGGTGCTGGCGGCCTGCCTCGCCGACCTGGCGCCTGTCGACGCGGCGCGCTTGCAGCGTGCCGGGGGTCCGCTCGCCGACGGCGTCGGGGACGGCGACCATCTCGCCACCGTGCTGCGCAACCTGGTCGGCAACGCCGTGGCCCACGCCCCGCCCGGCAGCGCGATCGAGCTGCATGCCGAGGGCAGCCGGCTGGCGATCAGCAACCAGGCCCCGCGGCTG
>JAKLKR010000447.1:394-2188 GCA_023150565.1 Planctomycetota bacterium | reverse complement strand
CCAGGCGCTGGAGCGCGAGCAGGTCCTCGGTCGACAGCACCGCCTGGAGGTCGGCGCGGGCGTTGCCGGTGGTGCGGTGGAGGATCGCCAGCTCCTCCTCCTCGGCCGGGTAGCCGACCTCGATCTTGAGCAGGAAGCGGTCGAGCTGGGCCTCGGGCAGCGGGTAGGTGCCCTCCTGCTCGATCGGGTTCTGGGTCGCGAGCACGAAGAAGGGCTCGGGCAGCGGGCGACGCTGGCCGCCGGCGCTGACCTGGCGCTCCTGCATCGCCTCGAGCAGGGCGGCCTGGGTCTTGGGCGGGGTGCGGTTGATCTCGTCGGCGAGGATCACCGAGGCGAACACCGGGCCGGGCAGGAAGGTCAGGCTGCGTTCGCCGGTGGCGCGGTCCTCGCGGATGACCTCGGTGCCGGTGATGTCGCTGGGCATCAGGTCGGGGGTGAACTGGATGCGGTTGAAGGACAGCCCGGTGGCGCGCGCCACCGACGACACCAGCAGGGTCTTGGCCAGGCCGGGGACGCCCTCGAGCAGGGCGTGCCCGCCGGCGCCGAGGGCGATCAGCACCTCCTCGACCACCTGGCGCTGGCCGACGATGACCTTGGCCAGTTCCTCGGTGAGGGTGCGGGTGGCGGCGGCGGCCTGGGCGCGGTCACTGATGGGCATGGGCGCACGGTGGCCGAGCGCGCCCACGGGCAAGGCGGAGGTTGCCGGCCCCGGCAGGGGCCGGAGAGTGCGCCCATGGACCATGCCGCCTTCCTCGCCGCGGTACGGCGCCGTCTGCGCTGGGCGCTGGCGGTCGAGGGCGGCGCGCGCGTGGTGGCCACCGTCACCGCCCTGCTGGCGCTGCTGGTGGTGGCGGATTTCCTGTGGTTCCTGCCCGGATGGCTGCGCCTGGGCGGCGAGCTGGCGGTGGTCGCCGCCGGGCTCGGCACCGCCTGGCGGCGGCTGTGGCTGCCGCTCGCCACCGACCTCGGCGACCGCGTGCTCGCCGCCCATGCCGAGCGCCGTCTGCCCGCACTCGGCGGGCGGCTGTTCACCGCCGTCGACGCCCTGCCCCTGGGCGGCGAGGAGCCGGCGCTGCGCGCCGCCCTCACCCCGGCGGCGGTGCGGGCGCTGGTGCCGGCGCGCAAGCTGCCCAGCCGGCTGCTGGCCGCCGCCGCGGTGGTGCTGGCGGTGGCGGGGGTGGCGGCGGTGTTCCCGCGTGAGCTCCAGGACGGCCTGCGCCGGCTGGCGATGCCGCTGTCGGACGCCGACTGGCAGCGCCGCACCCGCCTCGAGGGCTCGCTTGAACGCGCGGTGGTGGCGGCGGACGAGAAGGTGGTGGTGCACCTGCGCCGGTTCCATCCGCGCGCCGGCTTCAGCGCCCCGGTCGAGCTGTCCTGGCGTACCGCCGACGGCAGCGGCGACAGCCGCCGGCTGGGCGGGCTGGTGGGACCGGCCTGGACCCAGGCCCTCGCCCTCACCCCCGGCCGCTGGACCATCGAGGCGACCTCGGCCGACGCCCTGCCCTTCACCCTGGTGGCGCGGGTGGTGCGGCGGCCGGTGCTGGCGCGGGTCGAGGCGGTGGTGCGTCCGCCGGCCTATGCCCGCCGTCCGGAGCAGCGCCTGGACACCCTCGCGCTCACCGCCTTGGCGGGCAGCCGGGTCGAGTTCTCCGCCGTGTTCACCCATGAGCCCGATCGCATGCCGGTGGCGGTGGCGATGAGCGCGCCCGGCAGTGCCCCCGCCCCGCTGGCCGCCGCCGATGGCCGTTGGAAGGGCGGCTTCACCGTCGCCACCGGCGGCGAGCTGGAGCTGAC
>JAKLKR010000447.1:0-384 GCA_023150565.1 Planctomycetota bacterium | reverse complement strand
GGCATCGCCTGCCAGCCCGCCCCGCGCTTCCCCCTGACCCTGGTCGAGGACCGCGCTCCGGTGGTGGCGATCGAAGGTCCGCGCCGTACCGAGCTGGTGGGGCCGCGGGCGCGGGTGGCGCTGGAACTGGCGGCCCAGGACGACATCGGACTCGCCGATCTGGCGCTGCTGGGCGCGGTGTCCCAGGGCGAGGAGAAGGCGGCCCCGGCGCGCGAACTGATGACCACCGGCGAGGTCGCCGGCCAGGTGGCGGCGCGGCGCAAGCTGGTGCTGGAGGTCGCCGCCCTCGCCGCCCCCGGCGGCCAGGTGGTGCTGACCGGGCGGGCGCGCGACGCCAACGATGTCACCGGGCCGGGGGTGGGCCTGAGCGAGCCGGTGGTGCTG
>JAKLKR010000446.1 GCA_023150565.1 Planctomycetota bacterium | reverse complement strand
CGGCAGGGCGGTGGCGGGCAGGGCGGCGGCGAGCGCGTCCTCCGCCGCCACCAGCGCGCTGCCCGCCGCCGGGGCGGGCGCGGGGCCGGGATCCGGGCGCAGCACGCCCTCCTCCAGCACCAGCGCCGCCTCCGAGAGCAGGCGCGGCCCCAGCACCCCGGAGCGGCAGGCGAAGCCCCCGGCCCCGGCGTCGGCCGGCACCAGGCCGGCGTCGCGGCCGGTTGCGACCAGGCGGGCCAGCACCGCCGCCGCGCGCGCCTCGTCGCCGCCCGCCAGGCGCAGGTCGACCGCCACCGGGCCGATGGCGGTCGACACCACCACCTGGTCCGAGGTGCGCGTGACCAGGGCGAAGCCGCCCCAGCGCTCGCCGGCCTCCCCCTCGGCGGCAGCCAGTCCGAGGACGAGGGCGAGCAGGAGCGGGCGCAGCGGCATGGGGGCAGGATACTGCCCGAATGGTTGGCGCCAGGGGGGCGAATGCCAAATGGCTGAATGCTGGAATGCTGGAATGGCCAAGAACACCGTGTCGCTGCGCACTCCAGCATTCCGGCATTTGGCATTCCGAACCCGGCCAATTTGCGTTTATTCACCCTCTCAGGGTGCGGCGGGCGGGCGCCAGCGTGCGATCGCGATCGGCCACGGCCGGGCCGGGCGGCGCGGATCGCCCCACACCAGCGCGGCCGGGCCGCCATCCTCGCCCGCGACCAGGCGCATGGTGCCGCGGCCGACCCCGCCCTCGCCCTTCACCCGCCGGTCGTCGGCGTGCGGGGTGCTGGTGCAGTCGAGCACGCGCACGCGGAACCGCCCGCCATCCTCGGCCAGCGGATCCTGGTCGAGGAAGACCACATGGCCGGTGTCCTCGCCGGGGGCGTGGTCGGGGTGGCTCCACGCCACCAGGTCGCCGGCGCGGGCGGCGTCGACGCGCAGGACGCGCCGCCAGCCGGCCTCGGCGTCGGCCGGGGCGGCGGCGAAGGCGGCGTGGAAGTCGGCCGCCAGCCGGCGGGTGCGCCCGGCCACCCGCGGCACCGCCGCCAGCGCCGCCGGCGCGCTGCGCTCCAGTGCCAGGGACACGAAGCCGGAGCAGTCGAGGCCGTAGCTGCGCGCCGCCTCGTCCACCTCCAGGCGGTGGGTGTACCAGCTGCGCGCGGCGCCATCGGCGATGGCGCGCGCCGCCGCAACCGGGTCGGCGGCGGCCAGCGCGCCCGCCAGCGCCAGCAGGGCGCAGGCCAGCAGCCGGGATACTCCGGCTGCTGGCGTTGGCGGTAGGCGGTTGATGGTCGGCGCGCACCGGGATGCGTCGCCGCTCCCGCTGGCGGCGCGCCGGTGAACCATGAAGGCGCCGTCGACGGTTGGTGGTTGATGGTTATCCAGCGCCATGCCGACGGGTTGCTCGATGCTCATCGGATCACCCATCGGGTGAACGTGAGGGAGGTCGCATCACGGTGCGCGCCAGCCATCGATCGTGAACCATTGCCCGCCAACGGCGGGATTGAGGGTGAACGTTGCTCCTTGGACAGTGAGAAACGAAAGGCTGGCGACATAAAAAGCCCGGCATCGGATGGCGCAGGATCGCTCCGATGCGCAACGGGCCGCGCCGAGCGGCCAGGGCCACCGACGTTCGATGAATCGGATGATGACGCCCACGACATCGCGGATACCAGCCGCGTGGGCACGCCGTCGCAGCCGTGAACGGGCGAGACGTGGCAGTCGAGGAGGCTCCCCTGAGTCAGCACAAGGCGTACGCTACAGGCCCGAACCAGCACGCTAGAGGGGGGCCACGGGCCACGAGAGGACTTCGGCTTGGACCAATCCTTCACACGCCGCGCAGACAGTGGCTGACCGTGGTGGTATTCAGAAGGCACTTCACGCGAACGGATCCCGCGCCGTGGCGCGTGTTCCGCATCAGGTCCTGCGCGGTGAGATCCTGGCACCAGGAGCAACCAACCATCGAGGAAGCCCAGGCCGACTTCAGCATGTTCGGCATCCAGATGCGCGGGTTCCATGATTTCGGCGTGAAGAAGCAGGATCCGCGTGGCGGGATCAAGATGATGGGCAGGTGAGCATGGGCCGGGGGCCGATCAGCAATGGTCGGCTCCCCGCCTCATCCCCAATGGCATTCACTATAGCCTTCAGAGCACCAAGCGGTCTGCGCCAGATTTCTCTTGACGTAGGCCGGTAGTAATCGTTCGCGATGCTCCTATGGGCATCGCCGACATCTTTTTCCCCACCTTTGCGC
>JAKLKR010000445.1 GCA_023150565.1 Planctomycetota bacterium | reverse complement strand
GTGCTGCACCCGGACGAGCGCGAGCACGTGCTCGCCGCCGCCGACCCGGCCGAGCGCCTGGCCGGGCGCTGGGCGGTGAAGGAGGCGGCGATGAAGGCGCTCGGCACCGGCATGCTCAACGGGGTGGCCTTCGCCGACATCTGCCTGCTGCCCGACGCCGCCGGAGGTCGCCCGCGACTGCGCCTGACCGGCGCCGCCCTCGCCGCCGCCGGCCGCCTGGGCGCCAGCGCCTGGCACGCCAGCCTCAGCCACAGCGACGGCTTCGCGGTGGCGGTGGTGGTGCTGGAGGGGTCCTGAATGCCGAATGCTGGAATGCCGGAATGCTGGAATGCCGCAGGGTGACAGTTTCCGACCTATTCCAGCATTCTAGCATTCCAGCATTTGGCATTCCCTCCGCGCGGTCGCGTCAGTGCGCGACCTCCACGACGTACCACACGCTCTGCGGTGCCTCGCCCAGGGTCACGGTCAGGCGGCCGGCGCCGGCCGGCACCGCCGCGCGCGGGGCGCCCGAGGCCTGCAGGTCGCCGGCCAGCGGGGTGACGCTGGCGGAGCGGCCGGGCAGCTCGATGCGCACCTGCACCGGCTCGATGCGCACCTGGCCGGGGGGGGTGGTGCGCTTCACCACCATGCGCTCGCCGATCGCGCTGCCGTCCGGGGCCTTGACCATCTCGCCGTAGCTGACCTCCATGCCGTCGTTCTCGGCCCGGCCCACGGTGGTGAGCAGCAGCCGGCGGCTGCTGGCGATGGGCTCGCCGTCGAGGCTGCTGGCGATCACGGTGGCGAAGCCGCCCTTGGGCATGGTGATGGCCACGTCGCGCAGGCGCACCCCGGCGGCGCCGGGGAAGCCGGTGACGCCCTGGCTGCGCGGGGTGTCGACGCTGATCACGCCGCGGCCCCAGTCCTTGCGCAGCTCGCCGGTGTCGCTCACCAGCGCCCGGCCCTGCAGGCCGCGGTCGGCGGGGATGATCCCGGCCTTCTTCAGCTCGGCGTCGAGCGCCTTCACCGCCGCCACCGGGTCGCCCTCGCTCCAGCCCACCCCGGGGGTGCCGGCCGGCAGGGCGCCGACCACCGCTGCGGGCGCGCCGGTGGGGGCGCCGAAGGCGCTGTCGACCCGCGCCACGTTGGCGAGGTAGCTGAACGGGAAGGGTCCTCGCCCGGACAGGGGGCGGGTGGCGGTGCGCTCGCCGTCGCCGTACACCACCTGCACCCGCGCCTTGGCCGGGGACACGTCGCCGCGCAGGTAGAGCATCGCGGCGGCGGGGAACAGGCCGGCCAGGGCGGGGTCGTTGAACTCCACCGTCGGCTGCAGCACGCCCTTGGCCTGCTCGGCGACATCCCAGGTGTAGCCCCAGCCGCCCATGTAGCAGTAGTGCATGACCGCGTCCCAGTCCTGCAGGGCGGCGGTGGCGGGGGTGGCGAGGCCGTAGCTCGCGCGCCATTCCTGCGGGAACATGGTGTCGGTCTCGGTCGAGACCACCGGCTTGCCGACCAGGTGGGCGGCGGCGATGTTGGTTTCCAGGTCGCGCTCGCCGGCGAGCAGGTCGAGCAGCGGTTGCGGGCGGTTGCGGAAGCCGAGCTTGCCGTCGCCGAGCTGGCTGACGTGGTCGAAGTAGGCGTTGTGGCTGGTGAGGTCGTTGACCCGCTGCGCGTACAGCTCGGCGGGCGAGAAGGTGAGGTTGGTGCCGTTGATCGGCACCTTGACCCCGAGGGTGCGCAGATGCTGGGCGAAGGCGAGGTCGGCGCGCTCCTGCAAGGCCTGCAGGAAGGCCACCGTGGCCTCCTTGCGCCTGGGGCCGTGGCCGCCCACCAGGCCCGACTTGGCGGCGATGCCGAGGTCGGGCAGCGGCGCCAGCGCCACCGCCGCGGCGGGGTCGTCGCCGGCCGCCAGCTCGTCGCCCCAGGCGGCGGCGAGGGCGGCGCGGTCGCCGTGCTTCTGGCGCAGCCAGGCGGCGAACTCCTGTTCCAGCAGCAGGCGGTAGGCGTCGGGCATGCCGGCCTTGGCCGCGCCCCAGTCGAAGAACACCGACTGCTCGTTGTGCATGGTCATGAACGCCACCCCGGGCTCGTCGACCAGGGCGCGGCCGGTGTGCAGGTTGCGGCGGGTGAGGTACCAGCGGCTGAAATCGTAGGCGTGCTCGCGCAGGCGCGGCACGAAGTAGTCGCCGGGGCGGTGGCAGGTGTAGCCTTCGAGGATGCCGTCGGCCACCCCGAGCTTGCGCCCGCTCATGCCTGCGACCGCATCGAC
>JAKLKR010000444.1:1922-2251 GCA_023150565.1 Planctomycetota bacterium | reverse complement strand
CGCACGGCGGCATGGTCCGGGAGGCGGCTTCCAGGTCAAAGACGTCCGCCTGTACCCCCCTCCGGTGTCCCAGGCGCGCCGGAAGCTCCTGCACCGAGCTTCCTTGACGGCCTTCCGCCCGTCCCTTAAAGAGGGTAGTCGTCGCGCGGCCGCCGTGGCCGCGGCGAACTCACGAGCGCACCAGACGGAGGGGCCGCAGGTGGATTCAGAGATCGAGCGCCTGCGCAAGAAGGTGGAGAACTTCCCCTCCGCCTCGTTGTACACCCGCCTGGCCGAGCTGCTGCGCTCGGCCGGCAGCGGGTCCGAGGCGGAAGGCATCTGCCGCCGCT
>JAKLKR010000444.1:0-1912 GCA_023150565.1 Planctomycetota bacterium | reverse complement strand
TCAAGGAATTCCCGCGCAGCAGCCAGGCCTATGTGATCCTGGCCGAGATGGAGATCGCCGCCAAGCGCAAGGCCGAGGCCGTGCTGCTGCTGCGCACCGCGGTCGAGAAGGACCCGCGCAGCTACGCCGCCCACCGCCTGCTCGCCGACCTGGCCGACAGCAAGGAACAGGCGATCGGCCACCTGCGCGCGATCCTCGGCTTCAAACCCAACGATCCCATCGTGGTGGCCAAGATCGCCGAACTCGGCGGCGTGGTGCAGCCCCCCACCGGCACCCACCGCACCATGCCGCCGGGCCCGCCGCCGCTCGCCGCCACCGCCACCCAGGTTGTGCGCCAGGTGCAGGCCGCCGCACCCCGGCCCGCCGCCCCGGCCCGCGGCGCCGTGCTCGACGCGCTGTGCGGCGAAGCCGGCGTGCGCGGAGCGCTGGTCGCCGACGCCCAGGGCCGGGTGGTCACCGCCAAGGGCATGAACGGGCAGGAGGACGTGCTCGCCGCCCTCGCCGCCGACCTGATGCGTTCGGCCGCCACCGCCCTCGCCACCGCCGGGGCCGCGGTGCCGACCGCCTGGTCGCTGGCCTGCGCCCAGGGCCAGCTGCTCGCCTTCACGCGCGAACGCAGCTTCAGCGTGGTGGTGCTGGCCGAGCCCAGCGTACGCCCGGCGATGCTCGAACTCCGGGCCCGCCAGGCCCTCCTCGACCTCGGCGCAGCCTGACGGAGCGACCATGCAGGACCTGCTCACCCAGCTCAATCGCGTGCGCGGCGTCGGCGGATCGCTGATGGTCTCGGCCGACGGCCTGCCCATGGCCTCGGCCCTGCGCGCCGGCACCGATGAAGCAGCGCTCTCCGCCGCCATGGGCGAAGTCATCGGCGCCACCCAGCGCATGGCCCAGCTGTTCGGGCTCGGGCTGGCGCAGAACTTCATCGCCCACACCGACCAGGGCGGCCTGCTCATCCTCGCCGCCGGACCGGCCTTCGTCGCGGTCCTGATAGATCCCACCGCCAATACCGCCCTGCTGCAGATCGAGGCCAAATCGGTCATCGACCGCATCGCCGGACGCCTCACCCTCTGATCCCAGCGACGGAAGCCCCCACTTATGGTTCAGATCAACTTCGGCCAGCGTGAAGTCAGCTGCAAGGTGGTGTTCTACGGCCCCGGCATGTCGGGGAAGACCACCAACCTCGAGATCATCCACAAGAAGGCGCCCAAGGACGCGGTCGGCGAAATGGTGTCGATCGCCACCGAGACCGACCGCACCCTCTACTTCGACTTCCTGCCCCTCGACCTCGGCCAGGTCGCCGGCATGCGCACCAAGTTCCAGCTCTACACCGTGCCCGGCCAGATCTACTACAACGCCACCCGCAAACTGGTGCTGCAGGGCGTCGACGGGGTGATCTTCGTCGCCGACTCCAACCCGGAAAAGATGGCCGAGAACCTGGAATCGCTGCAGAACCTGCGCGACAACCTCGCCGAGATGGGGTTGAAGCTCGAAGACCTGCCGATGGTCCTGCAGTACAACAAGCGCGACCTGCCCAACGCCCTCAGCGTGGCCGACATGGACGCGCAGATGAACCCGATGAAGGCGCCCACCTACGAGGCCTGCGCCCGCGACGGCAAGGGGGTTTTCGGCACCCTCAAGGAGATCTCGCGCCTGGTGATCGAGAAGCTCAATCGCGAGCACGCTCCCGCCGCCAACCGCCGGCGCACCGCCAACACCCTCCAGCCGGTGGGTGGCGCCGCCGGCCAGAACACCCCCTCGTCGGGCTCGCCGGTGGTACCTGCGCCGGTGCCCGCCCCGATGCCTGCGCCGGCGCCCGCGCCCGCCCCCCTGGCGGCGGCTCCCGCCCCGGTGTCGCAGCCGGCGGCCCAGCCGCGCGCCACGCGCCAGGCAGCCGGCATCCTGCCGCAAGGCA
>JAKLKR010000443.1 GCA_023150565.1 Planctomycetota bacterium | reverse complement strand
GCCGGGCGCAGGGCCGCGGCCACCTGCTGCGCGCTGCGCCCGCGCTCGGCGCGCGGCGCCAGGGTGAGGGTGACCACCGAGCGCGGCACCTCGATGCGGACGAAGGTCGAGCGCGCCTCGGGCGCGGCGCGCAGCACCGCCGCCGCCCGCTCCACCGCCGCCTCGGCCTGGGCCAGGGTGGCATCCGGCGGGACGGTGACGCCCACCAGGATCTGCCCGCGGTCGCCGGGGGCGATGAAGCCGGCGGGCAGCCCGGCGAGCGCGGCCGCCGAGGCGGCGAGCAGCAGCGCCGCCGCCCCCAGGCAGGTGCGGCGGCGGGCCAGGCACCAGCGCAGCAGCCGGGCGTAGGCCCCGGCCAGCCGCCCCGGCTCCGCCTCGCGCTGCTCGCCGCGCAGCAGCCAGGCGGCGAGCAGCGGGGTGATCAGCCGCGCCACCAGCAGCGAGGCCAGCACCGCCACCACCACGGTGAAGGCGAACTCGACGAAGTAGCGCCCGGCGATGCCCGGCATCAGCCCCTCCGGCACGAACACCACGGCGATGGCCAGGGTGGTGGCCACCACCGCCAGGCCGATGCGGTCGGCGGCGAGCAGGGCGGCGCGGAACGGGCGCTCGCCGGCGGCGCGGAAGCGGGCGATGTTCTCGATCTCCACGATGGCATCGTCGACCAGGATGCCAGACACCAACGACACCGCGAGCAGGGTGATGGTGTTGAGCGAGTAGCCGAGCAGCTGCATGGCGGCGAAGGTGGGCAGCACCGACAGCGGGATGGCGAGGGCGGCGATGGCGGTGGCGCGCCAGTCGCGCAGGAACAGCCATACCACCGCCATCGCCAGCAGCGAGCCCTCGACCAGCGCGGCGACCGCCCCGGCGTAGGAGTCGCGGGTGGGCTGCACCCAGTCGGTCTCGACGCTGAACGAGGCCCAGGGATGCTCCTGGCGCAGGCGGTCGAGGCGGGCGCGCACCGCATCCGCCACCGCCACCTCGCTGGCGCCCTTGGCGCGGAAGATGGCGCAGGCCACCACCGGCCGGCCGTCGAGGCGGGCCAGCCGTTCGGGCTCGGCCGGCCCGTCGACCACCTGCGCCACCTCGCCCAGGGCCAGGGTGCGGCCGCCGCCGAGGTGCAGGCGCAGGCCGGCGAGGTCGGCGGCGCCTTCGACCCGCACCAGGCGCTCGCGCCCGGCGGTGGCGATGCGCCCGCCGGGGAGGTCGGAGATGGCCCCGCGCAGGGCGGCGTCGACCTGGTCGGGGCCGAGCCCGCGCGCGGCCAGCCGCGCCGGGTCCAGCTCGACGCGCAGCTCGCGCGTGCTGCCGCCCTCGCGCCGCACCGAGGCCACGCCCGGCACCGCCTGCAGCTCGCGCAGCACGGTGTCGTCGACGAACCAGCTCAGCGCGGCGTCGTCGCGCCCGTGGCCCGCCACCGCGAGGGTGAGGATGGGGGCGCCGTCGATGTCGATGCGTTCGACCACCGGATCGCGCACCCCCGCCGGCAGCGCCCCGCGTATGCGCAGCACCGCCTCGCGCACGTCGTCGGCGGCGCGGTCGGGCGCCACCGCGAGGTGGAACTCGGCGATGGTGGTCGAAAGACCGGCGGCGACGGTGGACTGCACGTGCTTGATCCCGGCCACCCCGGCCACCGCGGCCTCGATGCGCCGCGTCACCTGGCGTTCGAGGTCGGCGGGAGCGGCGCCGTTCTGCGCCACCGTGACCGACACCAGGGGGATGGTCACCGCCGGCATCGACTGCACCGGCAGGCGGGCCCAGGCCAGCGCCCCGAGCACGGTGAGCAGCAGGCACAGCACCAGCGGCGGCAGGGGATGGCGGATGGCCCAGGCCGAGATGCCCTCGGCGCCTTCGGCCGGCTGCGGGATCATGGCGCCGCCTCGGCCACCGCCGCGCCGTCGCCCACCAGCGCCGCCGCCCGCGCCACCACCCGCTCGCCGGCCGCCAGGCCGTCGAGCACCAGCGCGGCAGCGGCCGTCCGCCACCACCAGCACGCGCATGCCGCCTTCGCCATGCTGCACCGCCGCCGCCGGCACCACCAGGCCGTCGCGGCGCGCGCCCGCCAGGTGCACCTGCGCCGATCCGCCCGGGCCCAGGCCGGCATGGTCGTCGAGGGCGATGCGCGCGGCGCCCAGGCGGGTGACGGGGTCGAGGGCGGGATCGAGCCGGCGCACGCGCCCCGGGCGCCGGCGCCCGCCCGCCTCCACCGTCGCCGGCGCGCCCGCGTCCAGCGCGGCGAGCATCGCCTCGGGCACCTCGGCCGCGGCCTCGACCACCCCGTCCACCAC
>JAKLKR010000442.1 GCA_023150565.1 Planctomycetota bacterium | reverse complement strand
GCCCAGCCTGCGCGTGCTCGGCGCCGGCGCCCCCGCGCGCCTGGCGCGCGAGCTGGCCTGGTTCGAGATCACCGGCGGCACCCTGCTGCGCGCCAAGGAGCGCCTGCGCCACGACGGCGCGGTGCTGGCGGTGCAGGCCGCCGAGGGCCGCATCGACCCGGCCGCGAGCGAGCGCCTGGTGGCGACCTGCGCCGCCCTGCGCGAGGACTACCCCGCCGAGGTGCTGGACGCCGCCCTGGCGGCGGCGGCGCTGGCGCGCGAGGCCCTCGACCTGGCCGCGGCCGCGGCCCTGATCGAGCCGTGGGCGCGCGCCGAGGCGGTGGCCTGCGGCGGCCGCGCCAACCTGGTGCGGGTGGGCGAGGAACGCGCCCGCCAGGCCGCCGCCAGCGGCCGCTGGAAGGACGCGCGCCGCCATCTCGAGCGTGCCGACGAGATCGCCGGGCGCATGGCCGATCAGGCCGAGCGCAGCGGCGCCCAGGCCCGCATCGCCTGCCTGCGCGCGGCGGTGGTGGCCGACGACGCCACCGTCAGCGACGACGAGGCGCGCGGCGCCGTTGCCGCCGCGGTCGGGGCCAGCGACCTGGTGGCCGAAGCGGCGCGCCTGGCGGTGGCCGGGGCCGGCGCCGCCCGCCACGCCCACCATGCCCTGCTGCGCGCCGCCGTGCGCCGCCAGGACGAGGTGGTGCTGGCCGCCTACACCGACCAGCGCACCGCCTGGTGCGAAGGTAAAGAGGCGCCCTTCGCCCAGATCGCCCTGCTGCGCGCGGTGGCCCTGGCGGCCGGCGATGCGCCGGCCGCCGCGACCCTGCTCGCCGATGCGGCCGCCCGTCTGGGCGGCGACCAGGCCAGCCCGGCCACCCGCCTGGCGGTGGCCGCCGCCACCCTGGCGGCGATCGCCCACGGCCTGCCCGACCCCGGCCTGGCCGCCCAGCTCACCGCCCTGCGCCGGCGCTGCCCGGCCGCCACCGCCGCGGTGGAGGCGCTCGAACGCGCCGCCACCCTGCTGCCCGACCGCCACGCCTGCCTGGCGGAAGCGCTGCCGCTGCTGCTGCGGTAAGGGGATGCGCGGGTGATCGGCGCGCGCCGCCTGCTGGCTTCGGCCGCCTGGCTGGCCGCGTCGCTGGTCCTCGGGTTGCTGCTGTGGCAGGGCGTGGCCCTGTGGCAGGAGCATGCGCGCGGGGTCGCCTTTCCCGGCCCGATCGAGGTCTGCGCCCGTCTGGGCGGATTGTTGCGCGGGGAGCCCTGGCTGGGGTCCTCGCTTGCCGGGCATCTCGCCGCCAGCGCCGGGCGCTGGGGCCTGGGCTTCGCCCTGGCGGTGATCGGCGGGTCGTTGTGGGGCCTGGCGGTGGGTGGTTCCCGCCTGGCCGCGCGTCTGACCCGGCCCTGGCTCGAGATCATGCAACTGGTGCCCGGACTGGCCTGGATCCCGGTGGCGCTGCTGTTGTTCGGGGTCGGCCCCGCCGCCACCGTGGCGATGATCACCGCTACCGCCCTGCCGGTGGTGGCGCTGGCGGTGGCGATGGGGGTCAGCCGCATCGATCCCCACCACCTGGCGGCGGCGCGCATGCTCGGGGCCGGGCGCCTGGCGCTGCTGGCCACGGTGGTGCTGCCGTCGCTGCTGCCGCACCTGCTCACCGGTCTGCGCGTGGGCATGGGCGCGGCCTGGCGGGTGCTGGTGGCGGGCGAGATGGTGGTGGGGATGGGCGGGGGGCTGGGCTACGCCATCCTGCAGTCGCGCTGGACGCTGGATTTCGAAGGGGCCCTGGCCGGCGTGCTGGTGATCGCCGGGGTCGGGCTGGTGCTCGAGCGCGGGCTGTTCTCGACCATCGAGCGGCTGACCCTGGCGCGCTGGGGTGGGGGTCGCGATGGGCGCTGAAGCGGCCCTGCGCCTGGACGGAGTGCACTTCTCCTTTCCCGGGCGGCCGGTGTTCGCCGGCTTCGACCTGGCCATCGCCGCCGGCAGCCATTGCGCCGTGCTGGGGGCCTCCGGCTGCGGCAAGACCACCCTGCTCCAGCTCGCCGCCGGGCTGCTGCGCCCCCAGCGCGGCGCCATCACCGCCGGCGGCTCGGTGGTGGCGGGGCTCGACCCGGCCCGCGGCCTGGTGTTCCAGGACTGCGCCCTGTTCCCCTGGCGCAGCGCCCTCGGCAATGCCGCCTACGGCCTCGCGCGCCAGGGCATGCCCCGCACCCAGCGGCGGGAACGCGCCCTCGCCCTGCTCGCCCGCCTGGGGCTGGGCGCAGCCGAGGCGGCGCGCCATCCCCATGCCCTGTCCGGCGGCCAGCGCCAGCGGGTGGCGATCGCCC
>JAKLKR010000441.1 GCA_023150565.1 Planctomycetota bacterium | reverse complement strand
CGTCGACGCCGCGGTGACGCAGCCATGGTCCCAGATCGGCGCACAAAAGGCTCCGTCGACGTGGGCGTCGACGCTCCGCATGCGGCCGTCCGCCGTTCCCCCGCCTTGGCTTTACGCCATTGTTCGCAACAACCTTATAAAAAATAACTTAGGACGTATCAGCCGGCCCCGGCGACGAAGTCGCCGGGGCCGCGGAGCGGGGGAAGGTCTTGGGAAGACCCGGCTACTCCGGTACATATCCGGCTACCTGGCGCCCTGCCCGGATCGAAGGTATGCTGGCATGATCGCCCAGACCGGGGGGCCCATGCCGCACGCTCGCAGATCCGGTTCCGCCTTCACCCTGATCGAGCTGCTGGTGGTGATCGCCATCGTGGCGGTGCTCGCCGGCATGCTGCTGCCGGCGGTCAACCTGGTGCGCGAGGCGGCGCGCGGCGCGGTGTGCGCGTCGGGCCTGCGCCAGATCGGCGCCGCGGCGGTGGCCTACGCCGGCGACCAGGAGGGCCAGATCGTCGCCGCCACCCTCAACGCCAACCCGGCGTTCGCCTTCGGCAAGATCTACCACTACTACCTGCTCGACCCCTTCCTGGAGAAGGAGCGCGAGACCTCGCGCATGGACATCGCCCCGGTGTTCTGGGGCTGCAAGGCCTGGCGCGGCAATGCGTCCCTGGCCGCCACCAAAAGCGACGCCAACGGCCAGTACTGGCTGTGCCCGGGCTATGGCATCAACCCCACCCCCGGCCGGCCGAGCAACACCGCCAACATCGACTGGGCCTTCGCCCCCGTCAACGCCCGCGTCTGGACCCAGGCGCAGATCACCCTGCCGAGCGCGCGCCTGCAGTTCGGCGATGCCCAGCAGGACCGCCTGTGGCTGCTCGACGGCACCTCGTTCATCACCTCCTACGCCGACACCGGCCGCCACCGCGGACGCGCCAACTACTCCTTCTTCGATGGCCATGTCGCCGCCCTGGCCAACGCCGCGGCGGTGAACGCCGCCTACGACCCCAGCCTCAACCCCTGAGCCGCCCGCCATGCGCATCGCCCTCCTGCTCGGCCTGGCCCTGACGGCCGGCGCCGCCGAACCCGCCATCGCCATCGGCTCGGACCAGCCCGGCAACGTCTTCCTGGGCGCCGGCGGCACCGTCACCGTCAGCGCCGCCGCCACCGGATCGGCGGTGCTGGAGGACGAGGCCGGCACGGTGGCGGCGCGCGCCGCCCTCGTCCCCGGCGCCACCGCCGCCCTCGTCCTGCCCGGGCCGGGCTGGTACCAGGTGCGCGCCGAGGCCGGCGGCCAGGCCGCCACCAGCGCCGCCCTCGCCCTCGGGCGCCGCGGCGAGCTGGCCGGTCAGGAGCGCTCGCCGCGCGGGTTCTTCAGCGTCGCCACCGCCAACCCGCTGGCGGCGCGGGCGGGCGGGCGCTGGAACCGCATCTTCCTCGACCTCACCCAGGTGAAGGCGGTCGACCAGGGCTTCGCCTGGGCCGGCGGCCGCTCGCACCCGACCCACGAATACCTCGCCGGCGAGGGCCAGGAGCTGCCCGCCGGCCAGGAATGGATCGTCTGCCTGGGGCGCATCCCCGACCACTGGACCACCAAGCCGGTGCCGACCCCGCACGACGAGCGCTGGAAGTTCTACCCGCCCAGGGACTGGGACCGCCTCGCCGCGCTCATGCGCTGGGCCATCGCCGGGCTGCCGGCGGCGGTTCGCCACATCGAGGTGCTCAACGAGCCGGACGCCAACTGGCGCAGCAGCGACGAGGAGCTGGTGCGCTACCACACCGTGGTGGCCGAGGCCGCGCACGCGGTGCGTCCCGACCTGCGCGTGCTGGGCCCATGCCTGTGCAGCGTGAAGATCGACCTGCTCAACCGCTTCGACCGCCTGGGGATGTTCGAGCGCCTGGACGGGGTGTCGATCCACCCCTACGTCAACGGCAGCGCGCCCGAGGACGAGTTCATCGCCAAGATCGACGCCCTGCGCGCGTGGAGCGCGGCGCGGCCGCGACCGCTGCCGATCTACTTCACCGAGTTCGGCTGGCAGACCAACCCCAAGGACTGGCAGCTGGCGGTCGATGAGCGCACCCACGCCCGCTACACCGCGCGCAGCATGCTGCTGCTGGCGGCGCGGCCGGAGGTGGTGGTGCAGCAGCTGTTCTGCCTGCTCAACGCCCGCCCCGGTGCGTGGGACGCCTATTCGCTGCTCGCCGCCGACGGCAGCCCGCGCCTGGGCTACGCCTATGCCGCCAGCGCCATGCAGCGCCTGGCGGGCGCCACCGGCGCGCGCGAACTGGCCCCCGGTGGCGAGGCGCGCGCCCTGCTCTGGCGCAGCGGCGCCGGCAGCGGCCTGGCGCTGTGGAGCGCCGGGGCCGCCACCGCGCTGCGCCTGCCGGCGCCGGCGCGC
>JAKLKR010000440.1 GCA_023150565.1 Planctomycetota bacterium | reverse complement strand
CGCCGCGGCCAGCACCAGCGCGCGCGCGGCGCCCTCGCCGTCCACCGCCCAGCGCACCGCGCCCTCGACCGCCGCCACCCGCCAGGGCGCCGGCAGCGCCAGGCGCAGGGCGTCGGCGGCGCCGCGTCCGGACAGGGTGAGCTGGGCGCTGGCGCGCGCGCGCCCCTCGCCCACCACCACCGCCAGGGTGCGCTGCAGGACGAGGTCGCGCGCGGCGTCCTCCCACGCCACCGCCAGCTCGCGCGGCTGGTCGTCCCAGCGCACCGCCAGGGCCTCGTCGGCCTCGGGCTGGGCGTTGGCCAGCGCCGCCCCCTCCGGGCGCAGGAAGCGCTCGCCGTCGCCGGCGGCCAGGCCCAGGCGGCCTCGGCTGACCGCCGCCCCCGGCACCGCCAGCGCCACCATCGCGCGGCCGCCGCCGCCGCTGCGCGGCACCACCCCGGCCAGGCGCAGCCGGCGCACCGGCTCGGCGCCGGTCCAGGCCACCGTCACCACCCCCTCGCCCTGGCGCCAGCCGGCCAGGCCGTCGCCGGCGACCTCGGCCAGCAGCAGGCCGGCGGGCAGCACCACCCGCGCGGTGGCCAGGGGCGCACCCGCGCTGGCCAGCTCCAGCTCGGCGCTCCAGGCCAGGCGGCCGGGCTCCAGGCGCAGGGCCAGGCGCTGCACCGCCGCCAGGCGGCCGTCGACCGGGGCCGCGCCCACCGGCAGGTCCCAGCCCAGCGCCAGGGTGGCGCCGGCGGTGGGCAGGTCGGCGGCGTCGCCATCCAGGGCCAGGCCGGGCGCCACCGCCCGCCAGGGTGCCGGCGCCACCAGGCGCAGCCGGCCGCCCAGCCCCGGCGCCAGGGCCAGGGCGGTGCGGCGGCCGCCGGCGGACTCGCTGCTGGGCAGCTGGAAGTCGACCACCACCAGGGCCTGCTGGCCGCCCTCCAGGCGCAGCACCAGGGCGCCGCCCGCGACCGACCAGGCGACCTGGCGCGGCGCCGGCGCCTCCGCGCCCAGCGGCAGCAGCGCCAGCGAGCGCACCGCCCCAGGTAAAGGCAGACGCAGTTCCTGCCAGTCGGCGCCCGGCACCGCCACCGGCAGCTCCAGACGCCCGGCCACCGCCTCGCCCTCCAGGCTCAGCAGCACCGACGGCGCCCCCACCGCCAGCGCCACCGGCGGGCCCGGCGGCTTCACCGGCCCGTGCGCGCGCGCCCACAGGGCGTCGAAGCGATCGCGCGGCAGCGCCACCACCACCTCCTGCGGCACCCCCTGGGCGTCGAGGCGGCCGTAACCCATCAGACGCACGCCGGCGCCGGTGGCCTCGGCCGCGCCCAGCGGGCCGGCGAGCAGCAGCAGGGCGGCGGCCAGGGCCGGGTTCGGACGCAGCCAGCGCGCCGCCAGGGCGATCCCCACCGCGAAGGGCAGCCATTCGCACAACGCCAGCAGCGGCCCGGCGGCGACCTGCCAGGCGAGCAGGGCGGCGGTGAGCGGGATGGCGGCAAGGGCGGCCGGCACCAGCAGGCGCAGCCAGGCGCGCGGAGCCAGGGCGGCGGCGAGGCCGAGCAGCAGCGCGAGCAGGTGGCCGATGGCGTCGGCGCGCTGCAGCCCGTCGAGCTCGGCGAGGCGGAAGGCGGCGGCGGGCGCGCCCACCCGCGTGCCGGCGAAGAACTGCCCATGCAGCGCGAGCGCCGGCTCGGCGGCGGGGGCGGCGGGTGCCGCCGGCGGGGCCAAGGCGCGGGGATCCGCGGCGGCAGCGTCCACCGTCACCAGCTCCGCCGCCGGGCCCACCAGCTTGCTTGAGGTGGTCGCCATCCAGCGTCCCAGCCAGGGGCGCGGCAGCTGGCCCTGGGCGGCGAACGGCATCAGGTCGGGCGCGCCCAGCGGCTGCGCGCGCAGGGCGGGATCGACCGCCACCGTCCAGGCGCTGCGCGTCACCGGCAGCCCGCCCAGGCGCGGCAGTTCCAGCCGCCCGCCGGGGCCGCCGGCATAGCGCAGCACCAGCGCCACCAGGGTGCGGCCGGGCAGGGCCAGCAGCAGGCGGCCGCCGTCGCGGCGCACCGCCGCCGGGGCGCCGTCGAGCGAGGCCTGCTCCAGCACCGCGCCGTCGGGAAGCCCGAGGTCGAGCTCCGCCAGGCCGGCGGCGGCCAGGCGGCAGGACAGGCGGGTGCGGCTGCCGCCGGGCGCGACCTGGGTGGCGAGGTCGAGGGCGTCGATGAAGCCGTCCGGCAGCGGCGCCAGGGCGCGGTCGGCGACCCGCCAGCCGCCGGCGTCGCCGTCGCCCAGGCGCCAGGCCGCCACCACCGGTGCGCCGGGGATGGCCTGGGCCCAGGCCGGCAGCTCGTCGGCGTCGATGGCCCGCGCCGCCGGTCCGGCGGCGAGCTGGAGGTCGCGCTCGCCCGGCGCCTGCAGCGCCGCCCAGGCGC
>JAKLKR010000043.1 GCA_023150565.1 Planctomycetota bacterium | reverse complement strand
CGAGGCGGTCGCCGACCGCCACCACCGCCGGGGCGAGGGCGGCATAGGCGGGCGGGGCCGGCAGCGGGCGGGGGTCGGCGGCCAGCTCGCCGGCGGCCTGGGCGGCGAGGGCGGCGGGGCCGTCGAACAGCAGCCACCATTCCTGCCAGGCGCGGTCGCCCTCGCCGTAGGCGTGCAGCTGGCCGGGGGCGAGCAGCACCGCCTGGCCGGCCGGCCAGGGATGGCGCTGGCCGCGCACATCGCTGAACCAGCCGCCGCCGGCGTGGCAGCCGAGCAGCAGCCACTGCTGCATGCGCCGGCGGGGGATGGAATGGGCGGCGCGGTTGCGCGCATCGGCGAAGCCCGCCCCCTGCACCTGCCAGCCGGCGAAGCGCGTGCGCGGATCGCCCCAGAACCAGTGGTGGACGTGCTCCCGGCCGGCGGTCGGCAGCGCCAGATCGTCCAGGTTCCATTCCATGGCCGCCATTCTGCCAGACTCCCTGACGATAGCATCGACCACATGATCCAGGCCGTCACCGACCGCGCCGCCCGCCGGGCCGCCAGCATCCGCGCCCGCATCCTTGCCGAGAAGCCCCGGCGCCGGCGCTGGATCGGCATGCAGCAGCCGCTCACCGACGCGCGCAGCCTGGCCGCCAGCGCCGGCGAGCCCTGGGCGGTGCGCGTCGGCCGGCGCACCCGCGCCCGCCTGGAGGCGCAGCGCTTCGCGGTCGACGGCTGGGACCTGCTCGCCGGGCGCGCGGTCGAGGACCCGGGCGAGTTCCCGCCCGCCGAGGGCGGCACCTGCCCGGCTGAGGCCCATGCCGCCGCCCGCGCCGTGCTCGACGCCCTGCCGCCGATCCCGGGCCAGACCGGGCATTGCGAGCCCGAGCTGGGCCCGCTGTTCCGCCTCGGCCTCGCCGGCCTGCGCGCCGACCTCGCCCGCCGCGCCGCCGCCGCCCCGGCCGAGCTGCAGGACGCCCACCATTCTTTCGCCGACGCGCTCGACGGGCTGGCGGCGCTGATCGTCCACGCCGCCGAGGCGGTGGAGGCCGCCCTGCCCGCCGCCGATGGCGACGAGCGCCGCGCCGAGCTGGCTGCCATGGCCGCTTCGTGCCGGCGCATCGCCACCGCGCCGCCGGCGGACTTCCGCGACGCCATCCAGTTGATGTGGTTCGTGTGCCTGGGTGTGACCATCGGCGACCACGTCGCCCTGGTCATGCCCGGCCGCCTCGACCGCACCCTGCTGCCGTACTACCAGCGGGACCGCGCCGCCGGCCGGCTCGACGACGCCGGCGCGCTGGAGCTGATCGAGGCCCTCTACCTGCTGATCAACGACCAGGTGCCCGACGGCCTGGCGGTGGCGGTGATGGTGGGTGGCACCGGCGCCGACGGCGCCGACACCACCAATCCGCTGTCCTACCTGGCGCTGGAGGCCCTGCGCCGCACACGTCTGGCCTATCCCACCGTCGGCCTATGCTGGCACCCGGGCACCCCGGCGGCGCTCACCGGGCTGTGCGTCGAGCTGATCGCCGACGGCCTGGCCACCCCGGCGCTGTTCGGCGACCAGGCCATCCGTCGCGGCATGCGCCGCCACGGCGTGCCGGCGGCGGCGTGCGGCGACTACATCAACTCGGCCTGCGTCGAGATCACCCCCTGCGGGGCCTCGAACGTGTGGGTGGCCTCGCCCTACTTCAGCCTGGGCCAGCTGCTGCGCGACGAGCTGGCGGCGCAGTGCGCGCCCGGCGCCACCCCAGCGGCGACCTTCGAGGGCTTCCTCGCCGCCTGGCGGGCGCGCCTGGAGGCGGCGGTGACCGCGGGCGCTGCGGTCGAGAACCGCAGCCGCGAGCAGCGCCGGCGCCATGGCGGCAAGCCGCTGCAGAGCGTGTTCACCCGCGACTGCGTCGGCCGCGGGCGCGACATCGACGACGGCGGCGCGCTCTACAACTGGGTCGAGTGCTCCTTCGTCGGCCTGGCCAACCTCGCCGACGCGCTGCAGGTCATCGACCAGGAGGTCTACCGCCGGCGCACCCTGACCCTGGCCGGCCTGGCCGCGATCTGCGACGCCGACTTCGCCGGCCATGAGGCCGAGCTGCGGCGCTTCCAGGGCCACGGCTGCTACGGCGACGGCTGCGCCGCGGTCGAGGCCCTGGTCGTGCGCCTGACCGGCTGGATGCAGCAGGCCTGCGCGCGCCAGCGCATGGATCCGGACGGCAGCCCGTTCGTGCCCGGGGCCTTCTGCTGGATCATGCACGAACGCCTGGGCGCGGCCTGCGGCGCCACCCCCGACGGCCGCCGCGCCGGGGCGCCCTTCGCCGACGGCGGCGGCCCGGCCCAGGGCCGCGAACACCGGGGCCCCACCGCCGGCATCCTCGCCACCACCTGCTGGGATGCCGCCACCTGGCTGGGCGGGGTGGCCTACAACATGAAGTTCCCGCGCAGCCTGTTCGCCGACCCGGCGGCGGTGGCGCGCCTGAGCGACCTGCTGCTGGTGTACCTGCAGCGCGGCGGCTTCGAGGTCCAGGTCAACGTGGTCGACGCCGCCACCCTGCGCCGGGCCCAGGCCGCGCCCGAGGCCCACCGCGACCTGGTGGTGCGCATCGGCGGCTACACCGACTACTTCACCCGCCTGTCGGCGGGCATGCAGGCCGAGGTCATCGCGCGCAGCGAGCACGCCGGGACATGAGCGCCACCCTCACCGGCCGGATCACCGAGATCCAGCGCTTCTGCATCCACGACGGGCCGGGCATCCGCACCACCGTGTTCCTCAAGGGCTGCCCGCTGCGCTGCGTGTGGTGCCACAACCCCGAGACCCAGCGGGCGGCGCCGCAACTGGCCTTCACCGCCGCGGCCTGCATCGGCTGCGGCGCCTGCGTGCCCGCCTGCGCCCAGGGCGCCCAGCGCCTGGCCGGCGGCACGCGCGTGCTCGACCGCCCGGCCTGCACCGCCTGCGGTGCCTGCGCCACCGCCTGCCCTGCGGGCGCGCTCGAGCTGGTCGGCCGCCCGGTGACGGTGGCGGAGGTGATCGCCGCGGTCGAACGCGACCGGCCCTTCTACCTCCAGTCCGGCGGCGGCCTGACCCTGTCGGGCGGCGAGCCGCTGGCCCAGGCCGACTTCGCCACCGCCCTGCTGGCGGCGGCGCGGGCCGCCGGCCTGCACACCTGCGTCGAGACCTGTTCCCAGGTCGATCCGGCGGTGATCGACCGCGTCATCCCGCTGGTCGACCTCTTCCTGTGCGACCTCAAGGAGACCGACCCCGAGCGCCACCGCGCCTGGACCGGGGTGGGCAACCAGCGCATCCTCGCCAACCTGCGCCGGCTGCACGCCGCCGGGGCGCACATGCGCCTGCGCTGCCCGCTCATCCCCGGACTCAACGACCGCGAGGACCATGTCGCCGGCATCGCCGCCCTGGCGCGCGAACTGCCCGGCATCGAAGGCGTCGAGGTGATGCCCTTCCACCGCCTGGGCGAGGGCAAGCGCGCGCGCTTCGGCCTGGGCGACGGCCCGGCGGCCGGCATCCAGGCCGCCGACCCGGCCGCCGTACGCGCCTGGAAGGAGCGCCTGGCCGCCCTCGGCGTGCCGCTGCTGGCGGCCTGAACGGTCCCCGGACATAGCTCATGTCCGAGTCCCTGTACCTGTTACGGCAGGTGCTTGCGGCGCATCCATAGGCCCCGGCCCAGGACCCGCCAGGATGGTCGGCAGCCAGCCGGAGAGCCGCCATGTCCGCACCGCGCCCCGCCCTGACCGTCACCGCCCTGCTCGGCTGCGCCGCCCTCGCCGCCGGCGCCGACGGCGGGCTGCCGCTCGCCGGCTGGCGGGTCGAGGCCCGGCCCGGCGACCGCGTCGAGCTGGCCGAGGCGGCCGGCCAGCTCCGCCTGTCCTACCAGGTGGCGATCGACCTGCCGCGGCGCGACGGGCACCTGGCCCAGGTGGTGGGCTCGTTCCGCCTGCTGCTGGCGGCGCCGCGCGCGGTGGGCGCGGACGAGCGGCGGGTGGTGTTCAGCGCCTGCGGCCTGGACAAGGAGACCCAGCTGCGCCCGCTGCTGGCCGACGCCCAGGGCGAGGAGTTCAGCTACGTCCCCCATCCCGCCGACCTGCTGCTGCGGCGCGCGGGCGGCTGGGGCGACTGGCGTTCCAGCTCCTTCCTGTGCTCGGAGGCGGGCGGCGCCCAGAACGGCATCTACGACGCGAGCGGCGGCGACGGCAACGCCTGGCCCGACGGCCGCCTCGCCCTGCTCGGCTTCGAGGCGCGCATCCTCGCCAAGCCGGGCGCGCGCGCCTCCCGCAGCGGCACGCTGGTGCTGGCGCGCGCCGCCCTCGCCGGCGACGCGGTCGCCGAGGAGGATCCGGCCTGCTACCTCGACGCCCTCGCCAGCGGCGCCGGCCGCCACCGCATCGTCTTCACCGTGCGCGACGCCTTCCAGGGCGCGCCGGTGCGCGAGCAGGTGGTCGAGGCCGCCGGCGACCCCGCCGACCCGGCGGTGGGCGGGCGGCGCATCGTCATCGACGACGGCGGCCTGCCGCGCAGCTGGATCGCCTGGCGCGCGCTGCGTGACGGCGGCTCGCCCGCCACCGGCGACAAGCGCTGGGACCGCGACCATCCGGCCGCCGCCAGCCGCGCCGCGCCCCTGCCCGCCGGGCGCGCCCCCGCCGGCGGCCACCTGCGCCTGGACCTGGATGCCGGCGGCGGGGTGCTGGCAGGGGACGCGCCGCTGGCGGCCACCGTGCGGGTGTTCGCCGGCGCGGGCATCGACCGCCTGGCGTGGACGCTGATGCCGGCCGGCCACGACGACGTGCTCGCCAGCGGCGAGGCGGCGGTGGCAGGCGGCGCGGATCCCTTCCGCGACCTGCGCCTGGAGCTGCCCGCGCAGCCGGGGCGCACCGCCCTGCGCGTGGCGGTGCGCGCCCTGGCCGGCGGGCGGGTGGTGGAGGAGGGCGAGCGCCTGCTCGGACGTGCGGGCGCGGTGCAGCCCCATGCCCGCGCCGGCGCCCGGCGCACCCGCGACGAGGTCAAGAAGTCGCCCTACGTGCGCCTGACCTACCTGCCGCCCAAGGAGCCGCCGCGCAGCGAGGAGGAGGCGGCCGCGCATGTGCGCGCCATGCTCGACACCAGCGCGCCGATCACCCGCGACGTCACCTACATGATCGACCTCGCCCAGTTCGAGGTGCTGCCGGGGGTGTACGACTTCGCCCTGCTCGACCGCGTGATGGATGCCGCCGCCGAGCGCGGCTGCGGCATCACCGTGCGCCTGTGCCACGCCGAATCCAAGGCGCCCTACCGCTGGCACCCCTACACCCGCCCGCGCAGCTGGGACGGGGCGGTGGTGTCCGGCCACGCCTACTACGGCGCCTACGCCGTCACCGATCCCGCCTTCATCGCTTCCTGGCTGCGCGCCTTCCGCGCCCTGCACGACCGCTACCGCGACCATGCCGGCTTCCAGGGCTGGTACGTGATGCTGCCCTCGGGCGAATGGAACGTGCCCGACATGCCCTGGCAGGGCGTCTGCAGCGGCTACGCCTGGAGCGACCGCGAGGCCTTCCGCACCTGGCTGCGCACGCACGGCGACCTCGCCGCGCTCAACGCGCGCTGGGGCGCAGCCTACGCCGCCTGGGACCAGGTGCAGCCGCCGCAGCCCACCTTCGCGCGCGGGGCCGAGCCCGACACCCGCCTGGCCTGGCTCGACTTCTGCCGCTTCAAGACCGCCCTCGACGAGGACTGGTGCGCCCAGGCCGGCGCCGCCATCCGCGCCTACGACCGCGACCACGTGGTGATCGGCTACAGCCTCGACGGCGGCGTGCGCCTGGACGGGCTGCCCCATCCCGGGGTGGTGGCCAACGTCGACTTCATGCACAACGGCGGCAACCACACCCTGCAGTGGGAGAACACCCTCACCCCGGCCTGGAGCCGCGGCCTGGGCTGGATCAGCGAGCCGCACGACCCCCACGCCTGGGCCAGCTATGGCGACCCCAGCGCGCGCGGCTGGACGCTCGACTGGACCACCTTCGTGATGACCGCCCAGGCCGGCGCCGGCGGCGCCAACCTGCACGTCTACTACTGGCCCAACCCGGGGCTGGAGCTGGGCTCGCACTACGGCGGCCGCATCGGCCTCGACCGCTACCAGCGCCTGCGCCCGATCCTCGAGGAACTGCACGGCCTGCGCCTGGCCGAGAGCCCACGCCGGGTGGCGGTGTGGCAGGATGCGGCCACCCTGCACGCCAAGCACCGCACGGTGTTCGCCAGCCGCCGCCAGGACCTGCGCCGCTGGTTCGAGCAGCTCAAGGACGACGCGGTGCCCTACGAGGACTGGCGCGCCGACCACGCCGACGGCTACCGCCTGCTGGTGCTCAACCCGCTCGACGAGGTGGTGTCGCGCGAGCTGGTGGAGGAGGTCGACCGCCGGGTGCGCGCCGGCGCCACCGTGCTCATCGCCGGGCGCTGCGCCCTGCGCTGCCCGGAGCTGGATGCCCAGCCCTTCCCGCTGCTGCGCCGGCTGGGGGTGCCGGTCCCGGCCGGGACCTGGCGCATGGACGAGCGCGGCTGCAGCGCCCAGGCCGCGGCCGGGTCGCCCCTGCTGGCGGCGGGCGCCGCGCTGCCCTTCTACAGCCAGGCCGAGCTCGCCGCCGAGCTGGCCGACCCCGGCCTGGCCCAGCGCTTCTGGTCGTGGCCCTACCGCTGGCTGCCGCGCAGCGACTACTTCGGCCGCTTCGCCGGCGTCGAGGCCGCGGGCGGCAGCGTGCTGGCGCGCTTCCCCGATGGCGGCGCCGCGCTCTCGCTGCACCCGGTGGGCAAGGGCCGGGCGCTGGTGCTGTGGGGCACCCCGCGCCAGGGCGACCCGGCCCTGGCCGGCTTCATGCACCGCCTCGCCGCCTGGTGCGACGCCGGCGACCCGCGCGCCGGCAGCCCGCTGCCGCGCCTGCTGGAAGGCGACAACCCGGCGCTCGGCCGCCGTTACGCGGTGGTGTGGCAGGACCGGCCCGGCGAATACCCCGCGGTGCTGCCCGCGATCCCCGACGGCGAGTGGTTCGTCGACGAGCTCAACAGCGGCCAGCGCCTGGGGGTCTACACCGGCGCCGAGGCCCGCCGCGGCGACCTCAAGCTGGCCTTCATCGACGGCTACTCGCCGCTCAAGGTGCTGCGCTTCATGCCCAAGGCCCAGGTCGGCGCCGACTGGGCGGGAAAATTCCGCCTGCCGCCGGCGCGCTGAGTGGCGGCGGCGCGGGCAGCGGGGTAGAGTGATGCATGGGCGACGACCGCATCCATGACGCGCTGCTGGCCTGGGTGCGCAACGGGCGCTTCCTGCCCGGCAGCCGCCTCCCCAGCCTGCGCACCATCTGCGCGCTGGTGAAGTGCACCCGCCACGGCGCCCAGCAGGCGGTGCTGGCGCTCGAGCGCGACGGCCTGCTGGTGCGGCGCTCGCCGCGGGTGTTCACCGTCGCCGGCCACGCCCCCGCCCCCGGCGAGCTCGACCGCACCCTGGTGGTGTTCGCCAACGTGCACGCCATGCGCCCCCATGTCGCCGACCCCGCCCGGGCGCGCTACACCGGCGGCACCCCCAGCGCCCTGGCCGGCATCGAGGCGGCGGCGCGCGCCGCCGGGCTGACGGTGAACGTCTTCCCGCCCGATCCCGCCACCCTCGGCCGCTTCGCGGTGATTGAGAAGCTGCGCCCCTTCGCCTGGCTGTTCCTCAACGACATCTATGGCCGCGACAGCGGCCGGCGCCTGCTCGCCGCCGCCCAGCGCAGCGCCCGGCCGACCGCGGTGTGGGCGGATTCGCTGCTGCCGGACGAACTCGCCGCCCTGCCCTGCGATGCGGTGCTGGCCGACCACCGCGCCAGCGCCGCGCTGCTGGTCGACCACCTCGCTGCACGCGGCTGCCGGCGCCTGCTGCCGATCGTGCTGCCCGGCGCCGAGCAGGCGGGCGGGCGCGACTTCGCCGGGGTGTGGATGGTCGAACGCCTGGCGGGCTACCACGAGGGTGCCCGGCGCGCCGGTATCGCCCTGCTCGACCCGCTGCCCTTCCTCGGCCGGCGCTACACCGTGCGCCGCGACCTGTTCGACGAGGGCTGCATGGCCCTGGCCGGGGTGATGGCGCCGGCACTGCTCGCCGATCCGCCCGCCGACGGCCTGCTCGCGCCCGAGGACGGCACCGCCACCGCCCTCGCCTGCGCCGCCCGCCGCCTCGGCCGCGAGCTGCCGGTGGCTGGCTTCGACGCCACCTGGCACGACCGCGCCGAGGCCGCCTGGGGCCCGCCGCCGGTGGCGAGCATCGACCAGCAGTGGGGCGCCATCGGCGCCGCCCTGGTGGAGCTGGTGCGCCAGCGCAGCGCCCAGCCCCGCGGCGGCGCCCGCCAGGTGCGCGTGCCCGGCCTCCTCACCCGTCCCGACGAGCCTCGGACAAATCCCATGTCCGGGTCGCAACTGGCTGTCGCCAGTGCTCTTGTCAGGAAAACGCTGGGCCTCGGCCTGGAGCGCTAGGCTGACTCCATGGCACACCTTCGTCGGTTCCTGGCCCTGGCTGGTCTGAGCGCGCTGCTGGCGGGTTGCGGCCGGCCGGCTGGCGACGCCGCCCCTGCCGCGGGCCCGGCCGCCACCCCGGTCACCAGCGCCACTCCGGCGCCGGTCGGCCGCTGCGACGGCCTGCCGGTGGACCGTTTCGATGAATACTGCGTCGGCGCGCCGCCGCCCCACCCCTGGCAGGCCGCCACCAGCGGCGCCGGCGCCCGCCTGCTGCTGGACGCCGCCGCCGAGTCGCCGCTGGTGGGCAACCGCATCACCGGCAAGGGCGTGCTGCTGCAGACCGCCGCCGCCGGCGAGCAGGCGGCGCTGTCCTGCCGCTTCCCGGCCGCGCCGGCGGGGCGGTTCTACCTCGGCTTCGATGCCAGCGGCGCGGGCGCCGGCCTGGCCTGCACCCTCAGCGCCACCGCCGGCGAGGTGCTGACCCTGCGCCTGGACGCCGACGGCCTGGCGACCCTGGCGGCGCCCGGCCGGCCCGCGGTGCAGGGCCGCGTGGGCAAGGGAGGATGGGTCCACCTCGGCCTGACCATCGCCGCCGATGGCGCCGTCAGCCTGTGCGCGGTGCAGGGCCGCCACGACGCCACCCCGGTCGAACTGCTCACCGCGACCCTGGCGACCCCCGTCCAGCCCAGCGGCCTGCGCTTCGCCGTGGCCGGCGGCCAGGGGCGCTGGCTGCTCGACAACGTGTGCAGCGCGGGCGAGGTGGGCGCCGACCGCCGCGGGCTGTGGCCGTTCGACCAGCGCCCGCTCGCCGAGCTGCGCGCCGCGCCGCGCAAGGTGTACTGCTACTACTACCCGATCTACGCCGGCGGGCTCGACGCCGGCGATCCCGGGCTGTCCTGGTACCAGCGCATCCGCCTCAACCCGACCTGGGCCGCCGAACGCAAACCCGACCGCGCCGAGGCCGGGGCCGAGCTGCTCTACACCCCGCTGCCGCAGCCGCCGCTGCCGCCCGGCACCGGCAAGGAGCAGGCCATGGCGCGCTGCGCCGAGGCCGAGGTGGCGCTCGCCGCCGGCCTCGGGCTGGACGGCTTCCTGCTCGACTTCCATGCCTACCCGGTGAAGGAGGGCGGAGTCGCGTTCTTCCAGTCGCGCTCCTTCGCCATCCTCGACGCCGCGGCGCGGGTCGACCCCGGCTTCCGCATCCTGCCCGCAGTCTACTCCGACGCGCCGCAGAACGGCGCCAACGGCGAGGCAGATGCCGGCTGCAGCGCCGAGCGCTACGCCGCCTCGCCCGACCTGCGCCGCGTCCTGAACCATCCCGCCGCCCTGCGCCTGGGCGATGGGCGGGTGGCGCTCAGCATGTGGCTGTCCGAACGCCACTCGCCCGCCTGGTGGAAGGAGGTCCTCGCCACCCTGGAACGCGACGGCATCCGCGTCGCCTTCATCCCCCAGTTCAACACCTACGGCCGGCTGGCGGAGTTCGCCCCCCTGGCGGCGGGCATGAGCCACTGGGGCCCGCGCACGCCCGCGCCTTGGAAATGGCTGAAGGACGTGCGTGCGCTCAGCAGCACCGCCGCCGCCATCCAGACCATCTGCTTCCAGGACGTGCGCACCCGCGGCGCCACCTACTGGGAATCCCAGGCCGGCGCCGCCTTCCGCAGCATGTGGGAGCAGGCGGTGGCCGAGCGCGCCGACTGGGCGTTCATCCACACCTGGTCCGACTACACCGAGCAGGCGCAGGCGCCCTCGACCGCCATCGGCTTCGCCCTGCACGACCTCAACGCCTGGTACATCCAGTGGTACAAGACCGGCGAGCGCCCGGTGGTGGCGCGCGACGCGCTGTACTACGTGCACCGGCGCCAGCACAGCGCCGCCCCGGCCGCCCACGGCGCACCCTGGCAGATCCGCCCGGCGAACGCCAAGCCGCTCGACGTGGTCGAGGCGACGGTCCTGCTGCGCGCCCCCGCCCGGGTGGTGGTCGAGGTCGCCGGCGCGCAAACCGTGCAGGACCTGCCGGCGGGCATGAGCGTGGTGCGCGCGCCCCTGCCGCCCGCCACCGCCTGCGTGCCGCGCTTCCGCGTCGAGCGCGACGGGATGGCGGTGCTCGCCGGCGCCAGCCGCCACGCCGTGCTGGGCGAGGTCGAGTACCGCAACCTGCTCTGGCACGCCGGCTCGATCCACGGGCTGGAGGAATGACCATGCTCCGCCGAAACGCCTTCACCCTCATCGAGCTGCTGGTGGTGATCGCCATCGTCGCCATCCTCGCCGGCATGCTGCTGCCGGCGGTGGCGATGGTGAAACGTGCCGCCATTGGTTCGGTGTGCGCCAACAACCTGCGCCAGTGCGGCCTGGCCCTGACCGCCTACGTGAATGACAACGAGGGCATGCTGCCGATCGTCAACCGCGACATGCTCGGTGTCGGCACGCGCTACGACAGTTGGTGGATGTACTACCTGGTGCCGTACCTCACCGACACCACCGCCACCGGCAGCAACGTGATTCCCACCACCTTCAACAAGCGCGTCATCCGCTGCCCGGTCCGCAGCGCCGCGCTGGTGGCCAAGGGCGGCAGCGGCGACTGGACCTTCGGCATGAACCGCTACCTCGGCCCCAACGCCCAGATGGCCGAGTGGCGCACCCTGGCCTCGTTCCCTGCCAGCCGCACCATCGCCATCACCGAGAACGGCGAATGGGCGCCGGGCAACGTCAGCCCCCAGGTCGACGGCACCTACCTGGTGAGCAGCGGCAACGCCTGGCACGGCGACGGCAACAACATCCTGTGGCTCGACGGCCATGTGGCGTTCTTCGCCAAGACCGCCCGCCTGCTCGCCAGCCCCTACCGCGCCGGCGATCCCGAGAACGCCTGGAGCGGCCGCTGATGTAGACGGCGCCATTGCATTTCAACCGGTTGCATATACATTCTGTGCACCGGGGGCAGCATGTTCACCCACCAGCGGCCGGGCCTCGATCTGTGCGGGGCCTGGAAGTTCTGTCCCGATCCGATGCAGCGCTGCCGGCGGCAGAAGTGGTGGCGCAACCCCTCCAAGCCCGACGCCGTGTTCCCCTGCTGGGACGTCGAGGGGCTGTGGGACATCCAGGTGCCGGGCACCTGGAAGACGCAGTTCACCGAGCTGGCGTGGTACGACGGCCACGCCGTCTACCTGCGCGACTTCGCCCTCGACGCGGTCGACCCCGAGGCGGAATACTGGCTGGCGTTCGACGGCGTGGTCTACACCAGCGAGGTCCACCTCAACGGCCACCACGTCGGCCGCCACGACTGGGGCTACGCGCCGCACCGCTTCCGCGTCACCGACATGCTCCAGCCGGGCGCCAACCGCCTGTTCGTGCTGGTGGACAACCACCTGGCCAAGGAGCGGGTGCCGGGCGAGATCTTCGACTGGAACAACGACGGCGGCATCATCGCCCCGGTGCGCCTGGTGCGCACCCCGCGCGTGCATGTCGAGAACTTCCGCGTCGCCACCCGCCTGGATGGGGGCGAGGCCGAGATCACCGTCGAGATCCACCTGGCGGCGCGCGCCGCCGGTGTGCGCGAGCAGGTGACGGTGGCCTTCCCCGGCCTGGGGCTGTCCGCCTGCGTCGAGGCCGAGGCCGGGACGCCCGCCTGCGTGCGCCTGCGCGCCCCCCTCTCCGGGCTGCGCCTGTGGTCGCCCGACGACCCCTGCCTGCACCGCATCACCGTCGCCACCCGCCACGAGACCCTGGGCGACGAGGTCGGCCTGCGCGAGATCCGCTGCAACGGTCCGCGCCTGCTGCTCAACGGCGCGCCCATCCGCCTGCACGGGGTGTGCGTGCACGCCGAGTTCCCCGGCACCGGCCGCGCCGCCACCGCCGACGGCATCGCCACCGTGATCGCCAAGGCCAAGGCCCTGGGCTTCAACTTCCTGCGCTGCGCCCACTACCCGTATGCGGAAAGCTGGGGCCGCGCCCTCGACCGCGCCGGCCTGCTGTGGTGGCAGGAGGTGCCGGCCTACTGGATGTTCCACATCCGCGAGGACGGCCCCGCGCGCAAGGCCCTGGGCATGCTCGACGAGACCGTGCGGCGGGACTGGAACCGCGCCAGCCTGGTCATCTGGTCGCCCTCCAACGAGTGCTGCTGGCGCAACCCCGAGGACCTCGCCGAGCACAACTACGCCTACTGGGCGCAGGCGGTGGCGCTGCTGCGCCGGCTCGACCCCTCGCGCCTGATCAGCTGCGCCGAGGCGCAGAACTTCATCAGCACCCGGCCGATATGGAACCCCGGCCAGGCCGACGAGTTCCAGCGCCGGGCCGAGGAGGCGCCGTTCTGGCGGCCGATGCACAGCGACGAGTGGTACCGCCAGTTCGACATCCTGTCCGCCAACCTCTATGTCGACCTGGGCGAGGCCGAGGTGGTCTATGCGCGCTTCGTCGAGCTCATGGGCCGCTACGGCAAGCCGCTGATGATCAGCGAATTCGGCTCGATGTCGCTGCGCGGCTCCACCGTCGCGCCCGAGCGCCTGGGTTCCGAGCGGCGCCACGCCCGCCTGCTGTCCGAGGCCTACGCCGCCTTCGCCCGCCTGCCTGCCATCGTCGGCACCTGCCCGTGGTGCCTGGCCGACGGCCGCGCACCGATCCACTGGCGCTGGTACAACCAGGGCAAGGGGCTGTACCGCTACGGCCTCTACGACCAGGACTGGATCGCCAAGGAGCCGGTGCAGGCCGCCATCCGCAGCGGTCTCGCCGCCCTCAAAGGACTCCCATGAGCGACCTCCCCATCGCCGTCGTCGGCCTCAACTTCGGCCGCCACATCTGCGACGAGCTGGCGGCGCGCCCGGGCGGGGTGCGCCTGGCGGCGGTGTGCGACCAGGACGCGGCCAAGGCCCAGGCCCTGGCCGCCAAGCACGGGGTGCCGTCCTTCACCAGCCTGGACGAGCTGCTGGCCCGCCCCGAACTGCCGGTGATCGGCCTGTTCACCGGCCCCAACGGCCGCGCCGCCCTGCTGCGCCGCATCCTCGCCGCCGGCAAGGAGGTGATGACCACCAAGCCGTTCGAGCGCGACAGCGCGGCGGCGGCGGCGGTGCTGGCCGAGGCGCGCAGCCTGGGCCGGGTGCTGTGGCTGAACTCGCCCTCGCAGGCCCTGCCGGCCGATCTGGCGCTGATGCAGGAGCTGGCGGCGCAGCACGACCTCGGGCGGCCGGTGGCGGCGCGCGCCGAGGTGTGGGCCGAGTACCGGGAAAAGGCCGACGGCTCGTGGTACGACGACCCCGCCCAGTGCCCGGTGGCGCCGGTCTACCGCCTGGGCATTTACCTGATCAACGACCTCCTGCGCCTGCTCGGCCCGGTCGAGCAGGTGCACGTGCAGGGCAGCCGGCTGTTCACCGGCCGCCCCACCGCCGACCAGGGCCTGCTCTCGCTGCGCTTCCGCAGCGGCGCCCTGGCCTCGGTGTTCGCCTCGTTCTGCATCGGCGACGGCGACCACTACCGCAACAGCCTGGCGGTGAACCACGAGCGCGGCTCGCTCTACCGCAACGTCGGCCCGCTGCAGCTGACCGGCGCCCACAGCAGCGACGGCTGCCAGATCAGCCTGGTGGCGCGCGGGGCGCACGGGCGCGAGGTCAGGGCAGCGCGCTGGGCGCCGGCGTGCAGCGGCGGCTACGACTGGGCCGGCTTCGCCGCCGCGGTGCGCGCGCGCACCCCGCCCGATCCCGCCACCGTCGCCACCATCGTCGGCGCGGTGCAGGTGATCGAGGCGATGGCCGCCAGCGAGGCCAGCGGCCTGCCGGCGACGGTGCGGGCGTGATCACCCTCGCCGCCTGCTGGAGCGGCCCGCACAACGCCCTGCCGCCCGAGGAGGGCCTGCCGCGCTTCCGCGACGCCGGCTTCGCGGCCACCGAGATCTGGTCGCAGGACCTGCGCCGCTGGGGCATACCGCGCTGGAAGGCGGCGCACGCCGCCAGCGGCCTGCGCTGCGCCCAGCTGTGCCCGTACCTCGACGTGGTGCACGGACCGTCGGCGGTCGAGATGGGGCGCTGGGTGGTCGACGCCATGCTCGCCGCCGGCGAGGAGCTGGGCTGCCGGCGCATCCGCGTGTTCACCGGCCCGCCCTGGGGGCGCTGGACGGTGGGCCCGGCCCAGGCCGACGAGCAGCGCTGGCGCGAGGCCGCCGACGGCCTGGCGGAATACTGCGACACCGCCGCGCGCCACGCCACCGAGCTGTGCCTGGAATGCCACGACGGCTCGCTGATGCAGGACGCGGTCAGCGCGCGCCGGCTGATCGATCTGGTGGCGCGCCCCAACCTCACGGTCAACCTCCAGCTGCCCTTCGCCGGCGAGGACCCGCTGGCGAGCGCGGCCGCGCTCGCGCCTTGGACCACCCACGTGCACATCCACGCCTACGAGCAGGGCTGGAACGGCCCGCTCACCTGGCTGTCGGCCGACACCACGCCGTGGGAGCCGGTGCTGCGCCTGCTGTGCGCCGAGGGCCGCCGCGACCTCTGCCTGTCGGTCGAGCATCCCGACCACGGCGGCGGCCACGACGCCTGGGACACCCTGCGCCGCGACGGGCCGTGGCTGCACGAACTGCGCCAGCGGCTGGGCTGCGAGCCCGGGAGCGCGGCCCTCCGGGCCGCTCTTGACGGAACTTGAAGAGCGGCCCGGAGGGCCGCGCCCAATGGCGTCAAGCTAAGGCTGATCGTGTGCCGTGGACGGCTCTTCTGGAGCGTCGACGCCCACGTCGACGCCGCGGTGACGCAGGTCCCAGATCGGCGCACAAGAGGCTCCGTCGACGTGGGCGTCGACGCTCCGAATGCGGCCTCCGCCACCCTCCCGCCTTAGCTTAACGCCATCGGGCCGCGCCCCCAGAAGCGGGCACGTCGTCGCCGCGCCGGCTAGCGCCGCGGCTCCGGGAAGGGCTTGCCCTCGCTGCCGACGGTCTGGCGCCAGATCAGGCGCAGGTCCTCGCCGTTGCTGCGCATCACCTGGGCGCTGAGCAGGGTGCGGTAGCGGCGGTCGGCCTCGGCTCGGTCGCCGCCGGCGAGCTGGGCCACCGCGCTCTGCACCGCCAGGGTGCGCTCGAGCGAACGCAGGTAGGTCTTCTGGTTGTCGTACTGGTCACCCCAGATCACCGGCTCGCCGATGGCGGGGTCGGCATAGGCCTCCTTGGTCCGCGCCACCACCTGCCCGGCGCTGCCCTGGCCGCTGAGCAGGGCCTGCATCTGGCCGTTGTAGATCGAGGCCACCTGCTTCCCCTCGGAGCTGTCCGGCGACCAGCCGGTGGGCTGGATGCCGTTCAGGCGCGGGGTGTAGGCCGCCATGCGCTCGTCGGGCGAGGTGCCGATGATGTTGGGCACCCAGTCGGCGGCGCGGTTGTAGCGCTGGTTCTGCACATAGCTGGTGAGGTAGCGCAGGAAGTCGATGGACTCGGCGACGTGGCCGAACTTGTAGACGCCGAAGGAGTTGCCGCCGCTGGCCCCGGCCTCGCTGGCGGGATGCTTGGCGGGATCGCCCCAGCGCTCGCCCGGGCCCGGCAGGGGGAAGTCGACGATGCCCATGCGGAACTTGCCCTGGCTGAGGCGGAAGAGGGTGCCGGCGTCCCACGAGCCGGTGAGGTGCATGGCCGCCTGGCCCTGGGTGAAGAGGAAGGTGGCGCTGTCGCGCTCGAGGGCGAGGAAGCCGGGCGGGAACTGGGCGGCGATGGCGGTGCAGGCCTCGGTCAGCTCGGCGAAGGGCCGGTCGGCGAGGTCGAAGGTGCCGCTGCCGAACGCCGCCCAGCCCTCCATCGCGCTCACCACCCCGTCGCGGTTGAGGTCGAGCCGGTCGCGGTAGCAGGCGAAGAAGGGCAGGTAGTAGCTGGCAAAATGCCCGAGGTTGTAGCGGGTGCCGGCGATCGGGGTGATGCGCCGGCCCTGGCGCTCGCCCAGGGCCTTGAGCTTGGCGCTGATGTCGAGCAGCTGGCCGAGGGTTCGCGGCGGCTCCTCGCTGCCGGTGGCGGCGAGCAGCAGGTCCTTGTTGTAGGACAGCCGGCCGGCATTGGCGAAGTTCACCGGGATGGCGTAGATGCCCTGCAGGTCGAGGTCGAAGGTGCTGCGCATGCCGTCCATGGCGGTGTCGCGCCAGGGCATGCCGGGCAGCACCGCGGCGAGCTCGGGGTCGATGCCGGAACCGGCGAGGTATTCCGGCGCGTTGTACGGGTTCGGCTCGCGCACCGCGGCGTCGAGGGCGAGGAAGTGCTGCGCCTTGAGCGCCCCGGCGAGCTTGCGCGAACCGCCCATGAGCACGATGTCGGGCGCCGAACGCGCGATGAGGTTGGTGTTGAGCAGCTGGCCATAGACCTTCTCGGTCACTGCCGCCTGCACCACCTCGACCGGGCGCGGGATCTCGCCGCGGCGATGGCGCTCGGCCATCAGCCGGTTGTAGTCGTCGACCACCAGCTGCAGGGCCTCGCGGTAGCCGCCCTCGAGCTGCCAATGGGTCAGGCGCACGATCACCCGCTCGCCGCCGTAGTAGGCCTGCCGCACCGCCAGCACCTTGGCCAGGCTCACCCCCACCGCGACCACCACCAGCGCCAGCCCGAGCGCGTTCCAGCTCAGCAGCTTGCGCCAGGGGGACGGTGGCTGCCAGCCATCCGCGGTCTCTGGGTCGTTATTCAACCGGTTGCAATTCATTCTGGGTTGTACGTTTCCGGGGGTCAGGTTGTTGACCTGCCGGATTGGCAGGCAACCCCAAACGACATGGGTCCATATGGCCCGCGAGCGATCGCGTCCGCTAGGGGACATCGGCTGGCAGCCAGCCCAGGGCGCGCAGCTTGACGGCGACGGCACGGGCGATGACCACCTCGCCGAGCGGGTTGAGGTGCACGCCGTCCACGGCATTGAGCAGGGATTCGTCGCTGGCGCCGGCGGCGCGGGCGGCGGCGAAGAACGGTTCCAGGGCCAGGGTCGGCAGGCTGCGCTCGGCGGCGACGGCGGCGGTGATGGCGTTGCCGTCGTCGACGGTGGCCCAGGCGGTGGCCGGATCGGCGGCGCGCGGCTCGGGGTATTGCAGCAGCAGCACCCTGATCCCGGCCTGGTGCATGCGCCCGACCAGCGCTTCGAGGTCGGCGCGCCAGCCCGCCTCGACCTCGGCCCGGCGTGCGGGCTGGCGCTTGAGCACCGCGAAGTTGTTGCCGCCGATCATCAGCACGCAGATCTGCGGCTTCACGTCGAGGACGTCGCGCTGCAGCCGGCTGAGCGCGCCCGGCGGATCGGCCCCGGGCCCGGCGCTGCTGGTGTCGCCGGCCCAGCCGCGGTTGAGCACCGTCACCGAGCCGGGGCCGGAACGGTTCTCGATCGCCAGCTGGAGGAGGTCGCTCCACTTCACGTACTGGTGCAGGTAGGCCTGCCCCGGCCGCGGGCCGGTGATGCTGTCGCCCAGGCAGACGATGGTGACGGGCTGGCGGTCGGCGGCGGCAAGGGTCATGACAGCCATCAGGAGCAGGAGGAGCGGGCGCATGGTGGATGCCTTTTCAAGCCGGGGCGTCGACCGTCAGCTCGCCGCCGACCGGTCCGCCATCGGCCAGCAGCAGCACCGCGCAACGCCCATCGGCCTCGCGCTCGCCGGCGATCGCCGCCCCCTGCCAGGTGATGCGTGCGGCGGCCGCGGCGCGCAGCCACACCCGCACGCTGCCGGGGGCGTCGATCTGCACCGCCAGCGAGGTTCCCGTGGCGCGCAGCCGGGTCAGGGTGGCGCCGTCGGCGGCGAGGATCGCCGGACCGGCGGGCGGGACGGCGGCCCGGTGCAGCTCGATGCGCCAGTCGGGATCGGGGCAGTGATCGGCGGGGATCTTGCAGCTGCCCGCCAACGGGCGGCCGTTGACGGCGATGGCGGCGACATGGACGCCGGCGCCGGCGGTGGCGAGCGCGACCGTGCGCCCGCGATGGCGGATGCCGGCCAGGGTCAGCGGCCGGTCGAGACCGGGGCCGCAGGTGATGCCGCCGTGGTCGAACTCGATCCCGGCGATGGCGTTGACCAGCCCCATGTGCCACGGCTTGACCGTGAAGGGCTGCTTGCCGCCCGGGCAGTCCGGCAGGTGCGGGCCGTCGTTCTCGGCCTCCAGGGTCACGCCCTCGGGCACGGTGTGCTGGCCCCAGAAGCAGGCGACCCAGCCCAGCCAGCGCCCGAGCTGGTCCTGGCGGCCGGTGGCGGCCATCAGGCGCAGGAAGGCCATGTCGACCCCGGCCGGGTAGTACTGGCCGAACTGGTTGCCGTCGCCGTTGAAGGCGGGATCCCACAGGGGGTACGGGCGGATGCCGCCGACGCACACCAGGTGCTCGGCGAAGAAGGCGGCGCAGGCCTGCTCGCGGCCGGCGACCAGGTCGCGCGCCGTCGACTGCACCCACAGGATGGCATGGGCGGGATACGACGGGCGCGGGCTGGCGTCGGCGCTGGCCAGCGAGTCGTACCAGTAGCCGCGCCGGCCGTCCCACAGCCGGGCGCGGAACGCCTGTTCGCACGCAAGCCAGGCCTCGCGCGCCTGGCGCGCGGTGGCGACGTCGCCGGCCTGGCCGGCGAGATGCTCCATCGCCCGCGCCGCCTGGCAGAAGATGCCGTTGTTGAACACGCTCAGATCGCCCTCGCCGCCGCTCTGGCCGGCGAAGCGCGGGTAGTCGGGGAACAACGCGATGCCGGTGTACAGGCCATGGCGCCGGGCCTGGGCGCAGGTGCGCTGGAAGATGGTGCGGGCGAAGGGAAAGAACTCGGCCAGCGCGCCATCGTCGCCGCTCCAGGCGAGGTACTGCTGGAGCATGATCGCGTACAGGCCCTGGGCCGGCAGGGCCTGGGGGATGCGCACCGCCATGGTCTCGTCGAACTGGTGGCCGATGCCCAGCTCGGGATGGGCGGTGCGCCGGTACAGCGCGAGCGCCGCGCGCACGAAGGCGGCGCGGCCGTTGACCAGGTAGCTGTCGCTGTGCACCAGGGTGTCCCAGCCCCACACCCAGTAATGGCCGACCGCCGCGCGCATCGCCCCGGGCAGGTCGGCGGGCGAGAGCATGTCGCAGATCAGGCCGCTGTGGCGGAAGAACGATTCCACCGCCGGCTGGCCGAGGGCGATCGCGGGCGCGGCGCGCAGGCGCTCGTCCCAGCCGGCGACCTGGGCGGCCGCCAGTCCGGGGCCGTGCGCCGCCAGCTCGGCGGCACGCGCGGCGAAGCCGGCTGCCGAACCGGCGAACAGCACCGCCACCGTGCCGCCCTCCGGCGGCAGCTCGGCGCTGTCGAAGAAGCGCCGGCCGCTGCTGAAGGCGCGCGTGGCCAGCGGAGCGCTGCCCACCACCCCGAGCCAGGTGGTGGCGGTGGCGCCGCCGGGCGCACGCGCCGGATCCGCCACCTGCGCGGTGAGCGCACCGGGGATGGCCTGGCCGTCCCACGCCGACCACGTCCGCCCCTCGGCCTGGCGGCGCAGATAGTCGTGCAGCGACAGACGCAGGCGCAGCGGCCGGGCGTCGCGGTTGGCCAGCACCTCGACCCGGTGGACCACCGCATCGTCGAACACCACCAGGGAGTGCCGCAGCTCGAGGCCCTCGGCGGGGATGGACTGCCGACAGACCCAGCCGGCGGGGTAGAAGCGGGCATCGCCCGGCTCCAGCCGCCAGGCGCGCCCGTCCACCAGCAGGTAGGGGCAGAACAGCTTCTGGTAGGGGCTGTGCTGCCCGGTGGAGAAGAAGCACGCACGCTCCATCGGCTGGGCGCCGTAGTAGACCAGTTCGCTGATGGTGCCGGGATGCTGGACGTGCACACCGATGCGACCGCCGCCGAACCACACCGACAGGGGCGCGGGCGATGGAACCTGGTCGCCGGGGTGCGGGGTTCCGGACGAAACGGGAATGCTGGCGGCGCTGGGCACGGTGCACCCTCCTGTTCGCACGCTATCGTCAGAATTATTACTTACAACCGGTTGCACTGTGGTTTCCAGACTGCATCGAGGCATTGCCGCAGGCGAGTCGGGACACATGCCCGGTCGCGGCCCAGAGCACCGTGCCCCGCCCCGGGCGCACCATCGTCCAGGTCGGAGGGAGCCGCTGAAAAATATTACTACCGGTTGTATTCTGTCGATTCCAGCAATTCTGCGCACGCATCGCCAGTCCTCGCCCTGGCCGGCTGGACCATGGTCGCCCTGCCCCCCCTCGGCCGCTGCGCCCCGCTCCATGGCATGACGCGCACGACCCGGAACCACCCGATGCCCACCCTCAGCCGCCGGACCTTCCTCGACCCCAGCTGGACCATCCGGCACCTCATCACGCGCTATCCGCTGACGCGGACCTGCTTCGGCGGCTGGCTCGACCAGGATGATCCGCGGGTCCTCGACCGCAGCCTGGCGGACTTCCTGCGCCAGCGCTTCACCGACAAGCCCTACGACCCGGTGTTCCGCGGCTTCGTCACCTCCGCGCTCAACAACGTGCTCGGCTCGTACTACGGCGCACCGCTGCGCGGTCCGGCGGACTGGCTGCATCCGGATGACGAGACGGCGCCCGCGGACTTCTGGAGCGACACCCCCGTCCCGGTGCCGCTGAGCGCGGACCGCCTCGGCCTGGAGGCGGAGCAGGGGCTGCCGACCGCCTACGGCTGGGCGAGCGGCGGCGCCTGGAACGTGCGCTACGCGCGGGCGACCGGCGGCCTCGACCATCTCGCCTGCTGGAACTGGCGGGGCGGCCATCGCGGCAGCCAGAACCTGTTCACCCGCGGCGGTCTGGCCTTCGGCGACGCCGACACCCCGCACGCCTTCCGCCAGGTCACCGGCTGGCCCTTCGGCTTCGCCAACCGCTGGGGCCGCAACACCGCCACCGTCTGCCTGGACGGGCGTTCGCTGTTCCTCGGCCTGGCCAGCGCCCGGCCGTGGGCGGCGCTGGAATGGGGCGCCCGGCTGCGCCGCGATGGCATCGCCTGGCGCCAGCTGGGCTGGGACGACGCCGAGCAGGCCTTCCTGGTCCAGGTCAGCCAGATGCACAGCCGGTTCTGCGACAGCATCCGCTTCCATCCCGCGGCGCAGGGGCTCGACCTCGCCGCGCTCGCCGCCGTGCACAACTTCAGGCCCGGCTTCGATGCCGCCGAGAACCCCGACCGCCTGCTGAGCGGCCAACTCTTCCTGCTCATCGGCGGCGACGGCGGGCGGCCCGAGCACGCCGCCGACGGCCGGCTGACCTGGAGGAGCCGCACGAGCCTGCAGCTGCGCCTCGCCGCCGGGACGACCTACGCCGAGGCGGTCGCCGAATGGCGCCGCGGCCGCGCCGGCTGCCCCGCCGCGCTGCGCCGCTGCCGCGCCGCCTACCGCCAGGTGGAGCGTTCGATCCCGCGCCTCGACTGCCCGGGCCAGCCCAACCTGGCGGCCACCACCGCGGTCGCGCCGCTGCTGCTGGAAGCGCTCAAGCTGCCCGGCAATGACACCATGCGCTACGGGCCGGGGACCAGCGGCTACATCGACACCCACACCAGCCTGATGGCGATGCGCGGCGTCCTCTTCCACGGCGACAGCGGGTTCGTCGCGCGCTACCTGGCCTTCCTCGCCGATCCCGCCCGGCGCGGGGCCCAGGGCCAGATCGCGACCAACCATTTCTACGATCGCACCATCGACTCCCACATGCAGGACTGGGTGTTCAACGACGTCACCTGGCTGGCGCTGATCGGCCACCTGCGCTGGCATCGGCGCAGCGCCGACCGCACGCTCTACGCCGCCGGCCGCCAGCATCTGCTGCGCCTCCTGCGCGACGCCGACCCGGAGACCGGCCTCTTCGCCTCGCGCGGCTACTGGCCGGACCACCCGCAGCGCGATGTCGGCCGCAAGGGCAGCCCCTGGCCGGTGCTGGAGAGCGGCGTCTGGTACGAGGCGCTGCGCAACTGGGAGATCCTCGCCCAGGAGCACCGCGAACCGGCGCTGGCCGCCCGCCTCGGCCGGGTGGCGCGCAAGGTCCGGGCCGCCTTCGTCCCGCTCTTCTTCGACCCCACGGTCGGCCTGTTCTGCGACAACGTCGATCCGGCGACCCGCGCCCGCCATCCGCAGTTCAGCCTCTTCGGCCTGCATTTCCTGCACGGCATGTTCGGCCACGAACTGCTCGACCTGGCGACCGCGCGCCAGGCCGCCGACGCCGCCTGGCGCGGCCTGCACCAGCCCTCGTGGAAGCTGTTCCGCACCTGCCTGCCGCACGGCGACTACCACTCCCAGTTCGAGTACATCTACATGCACTGGATGCAGGGCCTGGGCAAACTGTTCCGCCTCGCCGGCCATCAGGAGGGGCTGCGGGCGATCAGCGACAGCTACGCCTTCCACCTGGGGAAGTTCCGCAACTTCCCCGAGAGCTTCAACATGAAGGGCGGGCTGAGCCTGGAGCAGCACAGCGCCGGCGGCTGGTTCATCGAGACCCTGGGCACGCGCAGCCAGGTCATCTTCGAGGATCTCTGCGGGATCACCCTGTCGCCGCACACCCTCGCGATCCAGCCGACCGGCTGGGGTGAAGGTCGCAGGCGGCTGCGGAATCTGCGCATCGGGAAGTCATGCTGGGACATCAGCTATACCGGCAGCGGAGCCCATCTCGCATCCTGCCGGATCGATGGCAGGCCCTGGCAGGGGTCCTGCGTCCTGCCCGGCAGGTGGCTGCGCGAGGGGAAGCACGCCGTGCACCTCGCCTGCGCCGATCGCCAGCCGACGCACCCGGTCCTCCTCGACGCGACCGGCCTCGACCTGCTCGACGCCCGCGTCAGCGGGGGCGGGCTCTCGCTGCGCCTGCAAGGCCCTGGGCGGGCCGACCTCCGCCTCAGCTGCCCTGATCATCCGCTCATCCGGATCGATGGCCGGAGCGCTGCCTGCACCTGGGACGCGGCATCGCGGCAGGCAATCGTCACCGTGGCGGCGAGGGGCAGGCCGGAGATTGCCGTGGAGATCACCGCCCCGTAGCCCGCCGGATCAGGTCATCGCCCCGCCCCGAGCATCGCGGCCAGGAAGTCGATGGCGGCCGGGCACGTGGGGTCGGCGTTGCCCTGGTGCACGAAGCGGAACGGCACCCCGGCCTGGGCCAGCTTCTCGGCCAGCAGGGCGCCATAGGCGGCGGCGTGGGTGGGATCCTTGGCCGGCCGGCCCCGCTCGGGGGCATCCCCGTACACCAGGCAGACCGGGGGGGCGCCGGGGCGGACGAGCGCATACGGCGAGTACTCGGCGATCCAGCCGGCGACGGCGGCGCGGTCGGCGAGGAAGCTGCGGATCTCGACGGTGGGATCGCTGCGGTCCCACAGGTAGCCGAAGGCGTGGCCGCCGTAGATCGCGTTGGGGATCCACTCCAGGAGCTGGGCCGGGTCCAGGCTGGTCTGCGCCCCTTCGACGGCAGCGCAGAAGGGCTTGGTCGATTGGCGGGCGACCGGATCCTCGGCACGCGGATCCGCCAGATCATCGTGGAAGGTGAGCCAGAGCGCCGAACAGGCCCCGGCCGATCCGCCGGCGACGCCGATGCGCCGGGCATCGATGCCCCATTCGGCCGCCCGGCTGCGGACGAACTGCAGCGCCCGCGCGGCGTCGCCCAACGGAACGGCCACCGGCGGCTGCGGGTAGTCGCCGCGTGGCTGGATGGGCCCGGTGCCGCGCGTGCTGCCCGAGTCGATGATGGTCTGCCGCAGGAAGCGGTAGTTGATCGACACCAGCGCGATGCCCCGGCCCAGGAGCGAACCCGGCGCACCGGGCAGGCTGAAGCGGGTCTTGTCGCCATGGAGCCATCCGCCGCCGTGGATGTGCAGGACGCAGGGATGCGGCCCGGGGCCCGGGGGCAGCCACACGTCCAGGACCTGGCGCTCGTGCCCTCCGTAGGCCACGTTGGCATGGGTCGGGGCCGGGGTGACCGCCACGGGCTGGCTGGGATCAGCGCGCGGGGCAGGCGCGGAAGGCTCGGCCGCCGTCACGGTGGTGCCGAGGGCCAGCCCGGCGGCCAGGAACGCGGGATTCCGCATAGCGCCATCCTTTCCGACGGATCCTGTCAGCCGACCACCCCGGTTAAGGACCATCTGATCCTGGTATCTCCGACCGTCACAGCGCGAAGGGATCATCCCCGCCGCAGGCGATCTCCAACGCGGCGCAGATGGCGAAGCTGCCGACCACGCTGCTGGTGCCGGGCATGGCGCCGTGGCCCTCGTCGTAGCGCGCCACCTGGCCGCTGTGCGGTTCCAGGCATTCCCAGATGTTGGGCTGGGCGAGGGCGAAGCGGGTGGTGGCGGCGGCCATGCGCGGCAGCAGGTCGGGGGCATGGCGGCGGGCGGCGGCGGCGCCGTACAGGCAGCTCGCCGGCCACACCGGCCCGCGCCAGAAGAAGCGCTCGCAGAAGCGCGCGTCCTCGGGCTCCACCGTGCAGATGCCGAAGGGCGCGATCAGCGCCTCGAGGTTGGCGCGCAGGCGCAGCGGGTCGGCGTCGGCCGGGGCCAGGCCGTAGGCGAGGGCGAACAGCCCCTGCATGCCCACCACCGTCTCGCGCCGGCCGTCGGCGAGGATGTCGCCGAACCACTGGCGCTCGCGGTCCCACAGCCGCGCCACCATGCGCGCGTGGGCGGCCTCGGCGGCGGCCGCCACCTCGGCCGCGCGGGGATCGCCCAGCTCGCCGAGGATGCGCGCCAGGGCGCGCTGGAACTGCACCTGCTCGGCGGCGTAGGCCGAGCTGTACAGCACCGGCTCGCCGCGCAGGGCGAGGCCGTCGACGGTGGGGAACATGTCCAGGCCGTCGTAGTGGTGGTGCTGGCACCACAGGCCGAGGCCCAGCGGGTCGCGCCCGGGCAGGTCGAGGAAGCCGCGGAAGCGCAGCAGCGGCTCGGCGTAGCCCGCCAGCCAGTCGCGGTCGCCGCCACGGCGGTATTCCTGCCACACGCTCCAGGCGATCTGCGGCTGCTGGGTGTGCTTGAAGGCGGCGGGCCGGGACGCCGGGCGCTGGTGGCGGAAGGCGACGTAGCAGGGCATGCAGCCGTCGGCGGCCTGCATCGCGCGGTAGCCCGCCAGCACGTCGCGCATCAGCGCCCGCCAGGCGGGGTCGGGGTGGCCGCCGGCGTACCAGCCGATCACCGGCAGCGACCAGCCGAAGGTCCCGCTGTAGTAGCAGGTGAAGGTCTCGGTCAGGCAGCGCCCCCACTCCGGGTCCAGGCGCTCGCACTGCCGGGTCAGGGCCAGGCACTTGCTCCAGGCGCGCACGAGGTCGCCCTCGGCCAGCTCCGGCAGCGGGCGCACCGGCGCCGGGCGCTGCGGCCGGTCGCTGCCGGCGCGGTCGCGGTAGGTCGGTGGGGCCTGGCGCGAGGCGCGCCCCGCCAGCTGCCGGTCGAGGAAGGGAAGGGCCACCGGCAGCGGCGCCGGCCGCGCCGCCAGGCAGGCGTCCCACTCCGCCGCCACCGCCGCACGGGCGCGTTCCCCCGCCGCCGGCTCGGCCAGCGCGTCCAGCTCCGCCACCGGGGCGTCGAAGCCGATCGCCAGGCGCAGCTCCGCCACCGCGGCCGGGGCCAGGCGCAGCGACAGCGGGATGGCCAGGCGGGTGCAGGGGCCGGCCGGGGCCGCGCCGGGCACCGGCTGGTCGGCCCACAGGTCGATGGCGGCGTCCTCGAGCTGGTGCTCGGCCAGGGCCAGGGGAGCGCCCCACACCGCACCGGCGGCGGCGCAGGCCACCCCCAGGCTGGCGCCGGCGCCATCGGTCAGCACCAGGGCGCCGTCGGCCGCGGACACGCCCAGCGGCCGGCGCGACTCGACCAGCAGGTGCAGGCGCCAGGGCAGCGGAACCTCCTGCTCGCGCCAGCGCGGGGCGAAGGGCCGGTAGGCGTCGCGGCGCAGCGCCAGCGACCACAGGTAGCGCGCGTCGACCGTGCGCAACAGCTCCTCGTCCAGCTCCAGGCCGGCGGCGACGTAGCGCCACGAGCGGGTGATGACGTCGGGGCCGAAGGCGCCGGCGGTGGCCACCGGCTCGCAGCGCGCCGGCGGCAGCGCGCCGGTGGCGCCGCGCGGCTGGCCGAACACCAGGGGCGACCAGCGCAGCACCACGTCGGGCTGGTGGTCGCCGCTGTTGAACTGCCCGAAGTGGAAGCCGTAGCCATGGCGGCCGACCGAGGCCAGGGTGGCCAGGCGCAGGTCGGACGGCCCGCCGCGCAGGCTGATCGCGCGCGCCTCGCTGAGGGTCTGGTCGAAGGGTTCGCGCAGGGTGTGCCAGGTGCTCATGGACGTGAGCATGCCGGACGGATCACGCTTTGCCTGGCATTATGTGATGTTGATTATGGCCATCCGTGGCAACACGCATCCAGGTCACCGCCATCCACGGCTCCGGCGCCGCCGAGCTGCGCCCGGGCGCACGGGTGGGGCCGCGCCTGCTCAACGACTGGGAGCTGGTGCTGGTCACCGCCGGCAGCGCGCGCTGGGAGGCCGGCGGCGAGCGCGTCGAGCTGGCGCCGGGCGACCTGCTGCTGGCGCCGCCGGGCCGGCGCGAGCGCCTGGTGGTGGGCGAGCAGGTGCCGCTGCGCCACCGCTTCATCCATCTGCTGGCGGAGGGCCCGCTGGCGGCCCTGCCGCGGCGCACACCGGACGCCGCGGCAGGACTGGCCGCGCCGCTGATGCGCCACGTCCAGCACCTCGCCGGGCAGCGGCCGCCGGGCTGGGAGGCCCAGGCCTGCGCCGCCCTCGGCCTGCTGCTCGACGGCCTGGGCGGCTGCGGCCTGGCGGCGCCGGACGAGCCGCTGGCGCCGCTGCACCCGGCGGTGGAGCTGGCCCTCGCCCACCTCCAGCGGCGCTGGCGCGGCGGCCTGGCGGCGGTCGACGCCGCCGAGCTGGCCGCCGCCGCCGGGGTCTCGCGCGAGCACCTCACCCGGCTGTTCCGCGCCGCCTTCGGCCTGGGACCGGGGCGCGCCGAGCGCCTGCTGCGCCTCGACCGCGCGGTCGACTGGCTGACCGCCAGCGACCTGGCGGTGCCCGAGGTCGCGCGCCGCGCCGGCTGGCGCGATGCGCAGCGCTTCGCC
>JAKLKR010000439.1 GCA_023150565.1 Planctomycetota bacterium | reverse complement strand
ATGGCGCGCGGGGTGATGGCGGCGAGCGCGGCCAGCGGCCGGCCGATGCACAGCTCGGCCATGGCGTCATAGGCCGCCAGCAGCTCGCCGCGGGCGGCGGTGGCGACCTTGGCGTCGAGCACCAGGTCCTGGGCCGAGACCAGCAGGCTGAGGGCGACATGGTCGGCGCCGCCGGTGGCGCCGTGCTCGGTGGCCACCAGCCGGCCGCCGCGGGCGGTCGCCTCGGCGGCGGCGATGCTGCCCTGGTGGCGCAACGAGGCCAGACGGTCGGCGATGGCGGCGGGCGTGGTCACGGTTGGCTCCGCGGGTCCTTCTAGGAGCGGGAGGGCGCGCGCCAGAGGCGACAAGGGCATGGAGGCGCATCACGCCAGGACGATCCGCCTCCGACATGCGGACGTGGGTGGCGCCGGGCCGGTTCCGGCCTACCGTCCCCCCCTTCGACAGGAGAGCGCGTGGAGATCAGGACCAAGGACATCCTCTGGCGCGTGGCCAGGCAGGGCTGGGATTACAAGTGGCTGACCCTGCTGGTGACCGGGCTGACCTTCGCCGTCAGCGGCCTGGTCGGCCTGCAGGCCGCGCTGCTGGCCAAGATCCTCAAGTTGCTCAGCACCATCGAGGCGTCCTGGACCGGCGTGCCGGCGGCCACCGCCGCGGCCGCCCAGGTCGCGGGCGACCCGGCGGCGATGGCCGGCGCCATCGCCGAGCTCAAGAGCGTCAGCCTGCTCCTCCTCGCCCTCGCCCTGCCGGTGGGGGCGGCCGCCTACGGCGCCATGCTCGCCGGCCAGTACCTCGCCAACCGCTGCATGCGCGACCTGCGCAACCGCTTCCTGGCGCACATCATCCGCCTCGAGCTGTCGTTCCACGTCGAGCTCGAGCGCGGCGACCTGATGCAGCGCATGACCGGCGACCTCAATGCCCTGTTCTCGCTGCAGACCACCCTGTTCAGCAAGCTGTTCCAGAAGCCATTCGAGGTGCTGGCGCTGCTCGGCTTCCTGATCTACCTGAGCTGGCAGTTCACCATCGGCCTGGTGGTGGTGATGCTGCCCATCGGCGCGCTGGTGGCCTGGGGCCTGCGCAAGGTCAAGAGGCGCAGCCGCGAGGCCAACCAGTCGATGGCCACCAGCCTGGTGGTGTTCGAGCAGATCACCGCCGGCGTGCGCGTGATCAAGGCGATGGGCTCGACCGAGCGCGAGGTGGCGCGCTACGAGGGCAGCAACCAGGAGCTGTTCAACCTGCGCCAGCGCATGGTGCGCGCGCGTTCCGAGTCCGAGGGCCTGACCCACGGCTCGGTGATGCTGGTGGCGGCGGCGGGCATGGGCCTGGGCGCCATGCTCTTCGACCAGCGCTGGATCATGCCCATGACCCTGATCGTGGCCCTCGGCGTGGTCGGGCGCATGGCCAACTGCCTGCGCGAGATCCAGCGCGCCTGGGGCGACGTGCTCGAGGCCATCCCCTCGGCGGCGCGCGTCTACGAGCTGTTCGACCGCAAGCCGGCGGTGGTCGACCGCCCCGCCGCCCGCCCCTGCCCGCCGCCGGCGCGCGCCATCACCCTCGAGCAGGTGCGCTTCCGCTACGCCCCCGACAGCGAGGAGGTGCTGCGCGGCATCGACATCGAGGTCCCGGTCGGGCGCACGGTGGCGCTGGTGGGCGAGTCGGGCGGGGGCAAGAGCACCATCCTCGACCTCATCCCGCGCTTCCACGACGTCACCGGCGGGCGCATCGCCATCGACGGCACCGACATCCGCGACCTCACCCTGGAGTCGCTGGCGCACCAGTTCGCCATCGTCCAGCAGGACCCGTTCCTGTTCAACGACACGGTGTTCAACAACATCCGCTACGGCCGCCCGGACGCCACCCGCGAGGAGGTCGAGCAGGCCGCCCTGCGCGCGCATGTGCACCACGCCATCCTCGCGCTCGAGGGCGGCAAGGGCTACGACAGCCCGGTGGGCGACCGCGGCGGGCTCCTGTCCGGCGGCCAGCGCCAGCGGGTGGCGATCGCGCGCGCGCTGCTGCGCGACTCCCCCATCCTGCTGCTCGACGAGCCCACCAGCGCGCTCGACGCCGACAGCGAATCGCACGTCCAGGCCGCGCTCAAGGAATTGATGAAGGACCGCACCACCATCGTGGTGGCGCACCGCCTGGCCACCGTGCAGCACGCCGACCGCATCTATGTGCTGGCCGGCAAGGGCCATCCCTCCCGCGGCATGGTGCTGGAGCAGGGCACCCATGCCGCCCTGGTGGCCCAGGGCGGCGAGTACGCCCGCCTGGTCCAGAAGCAGCAGCTCGCGACCTGAGGCGGGGGATGGAGCGCACCGTCCTGCTGGTCAATTCCGAGCACGGCTGGCGCGGCGGCGAGCACCAGGTGGTGCTGCTGGCGCGCGGCCTGGCCGCCGCCGCGGCCGGCTGGACCCCGCTGGTG
>JAKLKR010000438.1 GCA_023150565.1 Planctomycetota bacterium | reverse complement strand
CAACCAACAACAGACAGCGGCATCCCCCATGAAGATGAAATTCCTCGAACTGATCCGCACCGCCAAGACCTTCACCCCCGGCGGCCGCCCGCCGGTCGAGGTGCTGGCGGACGTCAACCTGGAGATCAGCAAAGGCGAGTTCGTGTCGGTCATCGGCCATAGCGGCTGCGGCAAGAGCACCCTGCTGACCCTCATCGCCGGGCTTGAACTGCCCACCGACGGCTCGGTGTGCTTCCGCGAGCGCGAGATCGAGAGGCCCGGTCCCGAGCGCGCGGTGGTGTTCCAGAACCACAGCCTGCTGCCCTGGCGCACCGTGCTGCAGAACGTGCTGCTGGCGGTCGATGCGGTGTTCGCGCGGGAATCCCGCGCCCAGCGCAAGGCGCGTGCCGAGCGCTGGCTGGACAAGGTCGGCCTGCGCGAGCACATGCACAAGTACCCGCACGAGATCTCCGGCGGCATGAAGCAGCGCGCCGGCATCGCCCGCGCCCTGTCGATGGAACCCGAGGTGCTGCTGCTCGACGAGCCCTTCGGCGCCCTCGACGCCCTCACCCGCGCCCAGCTTCAGGACGAGGTGTTGCGCCTGCATGCCGAGAACAACCTCACCGTGTTCATGGTCACCCATGACATCGACGAGGCGGTGTACTGCTCGGACCGCATCGTGATGATGAACGTCGGCCCGCGTGCCACCATCGGCCAGATCCTGCCGGTGCCCTTCGCCCGCCCGCGCGAGCGCCTGGCGCTGATGGAGAGCCCCGCCTTCGTGCACTGCCGCACCGAGTGCGTGCGCTTCCTCTACGCCCAGAAACGTCCCGGCACGGTGGCCTCGATCACTCCCGTGACGGCGCCGATGGAGGGGGTGCTGGCCCCGGCGTGAGGCTTGCTCTTTGGTGTGCATCAGTATGACTAATGCATGCGTACAACCCTGTCGGTCGAAGACGATCTGCTTGATCAGGTCCGCATCCGGGCAGCGGCGCAACGGTTGTCGGTCGCCGAGGTGCTGAACCGGGCGCTGCGCCGCGGCTTGGCCGAGGATCCGGCTCCACGTCTGGCGGAGCCCACCCTGGTCTACGGCGACCCGTCCGCGTCCGCGTCCGCGCCTGACGATGCCGCCCTGCGCGCCCGCAGCGCCCAACTCGATGACGAGGAATTGCAGCGGAAGCTGGCCCGGTGAGCAGCCTGCTGCTGGATGTGAACGTGCTGGTGGCGGCGCATCGGGGCGATCATCCCGCCCACGTCCGCGCCCTTGCCCTGGTCGACGGCGAGGCGGGCGAGGGCTTCGCCTGGTGCGCGCATGTCGCCAACGGCTTTTTGCGCCTGGTCACCCATCCCGGGGTGTTCTCCAACCCGACCCCGCCCGAACTGGCCCTGGCAGCGTTGGATCGTTGGCGCGCGCGGCCAAGGTGCCTGGTGCTGCCCGACACCCCGGCGGTGTGGGCCTGCTTCCAGGACCTCTGCCGCCGCGAACGCGCCTCCGGCAATGCGGTCTACGACCTGCACCTGGCGGCGCTCGCCCTGGTCCACCGCTGCACCCTGGTGTCGAGCGACCGCGGCTTCGCGCGCATCCCGGCGCTGAGCTGGCGCGAGCCTTAAACCGAGTCGTACACCCGCACCTGGATCCAGTCGCGGGCGTGGTCGCGCACGAAGGCCAGGTGGGTGGGGTGGACCTGGTAGGCGTCGTGGCCGGCCTGGTCGTCGAACACCGTGAGGAGGGCGAAGTCGAAGGTGCGGTCGATCACCGGGCGGTCGCCGCCGGCCGGGCGGCCGACCTGGAACTGGCGCAGGGTGGGGATGGTGCCCAGGCTGCGCACGCCCTGCTCGAAGGCCGCCCGGCGGGCGGGGTCGAGGGAGCGGTCGAGCCAGAAGTAGACGGAGTGGACGAACATGGCGGGGCAGGATAGCCGCGCCCGGCGCGGTGCGAGCGGGTTTCAGCGCGGTGCGGAGCGGGTCAGCGCCGCCACCTCGCCGGGGGCGCCGCTGGCATCGACCGCCAGCAGCAGGCGCTGCGGCGGGCTGGCCAGCTCCAGCGCCAGGCCGCCCACCCCGGCGACCTCGACGCGCAGGGCGTTGCCCGCCACCAGCAGGTGCACCGGCACCTCGCTGCGCGCAGGCAGCACATGGGGGCCGAGGGCGGTGGTGGGCTGGTCGTCGCCGGCCTGGTAGCGAGCCACCTGGACGTGGAAGATCGCTCCCAGGTTGACCACCGCCAGGGTGGTGGCGCTGCCGTCGGCCAGGCGCACGCCGAGCTGCAGGCGGTCGGTCTGGCGCCCGGCCGCCGTGGCGAAGACCAGGGTGGCGTCGAAGCGCGCCGGCAGCGCACCGAGATCGCGCTCGATCACCCCGGCGACCCCGGTGAGGGCGTCGTCGCGCAGTTCGCTCGCCGCCCAGCGCGCGCCCGGCTGCGCCTTCCAGCCCTCCCTGCGGCGGCCGAGGTCGATGGG
>JAKLKR010000437.1 GCA_023150565.1 Planctomycetota bacterium | reverse complement strand
GCATCTGCGCGCGGGCCGGCCTGCCCACCCCGGGGCAATGGCCGGGCATCGCCACCAGCGCCGAGCTGGCATCGGCGCTGGCGGCCATCCGCCGCGAGCGCTGCGCCCAGGTGGTGCGCGACGGCACCATCTACACCGCCCTGCCGGTCGACGACGGCGCCGGCGGCACCGTCACCCTCGGCTGCTGGCAGCGCGGCACCCGCGAGGCGCGGGTGCTGGCGGCACTGCGCCGCTGCGCCGGGAAGCTCAGCCCCAGTCGATCAGGGTCTTGAGGATGCTCCCGCGCGCCGCCTCGATCTGGCCGTAGGCGGCAGGGGCATCGGCCAGGCGCACGCGGCGCATCAGCGGCGACTCCAGGATGGTGCGCAGGTCGAACTTCCTGGCTGCGAGCAGACCGAGGATGGCCTCCTTGCCGCCGGGGCGGATGGCGCAGGTCATCGACAGGCGCAGGTTTTTGGTGAACCAGCGCTGGTAGGGGGTGATCACCAGCGGCGCCGGGTAGTCGGCCTGGAGGTGGATGCGTCCGCCGTCGTCGATGCCGTCCCAGCCGCCGTCGCGCAGGTAGCCGGGCAGGTCGGCGACCACCGCCGGGTTGCCCGAGCATTCCACCACCAGGTCGGCGCGGCGGCCGCCGGTCAGGCGCTCGAGCTGGGCGACGGCGTCGCCGCCGCGCGGGTCGATGACCTCATGCGCGAAGCGGGCGCCCAGGGCCAGGCGCTCGGGGTGGATGTCGAGGGCGATCACCCGCGCGCCGGCCAGGCGTGCGAGCTGGACCCAGGACAGCCCGATCAGCCCCAGGCCGATCACCAGCACGGTCTCGCCCGCCTGCGGCGCCGCCTTGCGCACGCCCTTCTCGGCCACCGCCGCGAGGTAGGCCAGCACCGCCTCCTCGTCGCTGACCGCGTCTGGGATCAGCGCCGGCGGATCGAAAGGCGCGGGAGCGGTGCGCGGGTCCTTGACCGCCAGCGCGCACTGGCCGCCCCAGGCGGCGCAGTGGTCGGGATAGCGGCGCACCTCGTTGATCATCACCCGGTCGCCCTTCTTGAACGCGGCGAGGGGGCCGGCGACCGCGCGGCCGACGCGCTCGACCCGGCCGACGCCCTCGTAGCCGGGCACCAGCGGGTACCACAGCTCGCCGCCCAGGCTGCCGGACAGCCCCGACCACACCTTCATCTCGGTGCCGGTGCTGATCGCGCTGTGGGTGGTGCGGATGACCACCGCGTCGTCGCCGGGCGGGGTGATGGCGATGTCCTTCACCACCGCCTGGCGGGGGCGTTCGACGACGATGGCGGGGGCGGTCTCAGACATGGGTGTGTTCCTCGGTGATGCCGACCGCGGCCAGGGCGGCGCGCAGGTCGGTCAGGTCGTCGGCGGAGCCGGCCTCGACGTCGGCGGTCTCCTCGTACTCGATGGCGTGGATGCCGGCGAAGCCGCGCTCGGCGAGCAGCGCCAGCAGCGGGCGGTAGTCGATCACCCCGTCGCGGAGGCGGCAGTATTCCGCCTTCCCGCCGACATGGCGCACGCTCTTGCAGTGGGTGAAGGCCACCGGGTGGCGCAGCTCGCGCAGGAAGGCGAGCGGGTCCTGGCCATAGAACAGCACGTTGGCGGCGTCGTAGTTCACCCCCAGGTTGGGCGCCGCGGCGGCATCCAGCAGGCGGTTGACCTGGGCGGCGGTGGTGGTGGGGCCGCCGTGGTTCTCGAGCGCCACCTGCAGGCCGAAGCCGGCGGCGCAGGCGCACACCTCGCGCAGGGCGGCGGCGATCTGCGCCTCGACCGCCGCGCCGCTGCGCGGCTGCCAGCCGGCGAAGAGGATGATGACCTCCGGGCGCAGGGCGGCGGCGTGGGCGATGTCGGCGCAGGCGGCGTCGACCTGGGCGGCGATGCCGGTGTCGACCATGAAGTCGCCGTTGGCGTTGATGCTGGCGAAGCCCAGGCCGTGCGCACGGGCGGTGGCGGCGGCGGCGGACAGCTCCTGGGGACGCGGTTGGAGCGGCATGGTGCCGATCTCGCCGGCGAAGAACTGGCCGCAGGCCAGGCCCAGGCGGTGGTCGGCCAGCCAGCGGCACTGGCGGGCGAAGGGGGTGCGGCGCCAGCCCCACGGGCTGGAGGCGATGCGGATGCTCATGGTCCTGCTTTCCGGTAGTCGGGGCCGTGCCAGCGCCAGGCGCAGCGTCGGCAGGCGGGGTTCTCGAGGCGGGTGATGGCGGCGCGGAAGCGGGCCGCTCGCTCCGAGGCCAGGATGGCCTGGGGGGTGCTGGCGCGCACATCGCCGAAGCTGCCGTCGGCGATGTCGAGGCAGACGTTGGTGCTGCCGTCGGCGCGGATCGACAGGCGGCGGAAGGGGGCCCAGCAGTGCTGATGGGGAATTGCCGGGCTGGAGCCCGGCGGTCCCAGGGGCGCGTCCGGCAGCGCACCGCCTGCTGGCGAATACGGCGGAGTCTTCCCT
>JAKLKR010000436.1 GCA_023150565.1 Planctomycetota bacterium | reverse complement strand
GGCCATCGCCCGAACCGTTTTGGCGCAGCTGCAAAGGAGCGAGCCGGATCGGGCGGCCGACTTGATCCTTCCCGGAGAAATGGCGGCCCACGGCGACCATGGCCTGATCAAGATCGCCCTTGAGAATTTGCTCGGCAACGCCTGGAAGTTCACCGGCCGCGTGGCGGCGCCGGAGATCCGCTTCGAAGCCACCCGCCACGCGGGCGTGGACGCCTTCGTGGTGCGCGACAATGGGGCGGGTTTCGACATGCGTTACCGGGAAAACCTGTTCAGGCCCTTCCAGCGCCTGCACTCCGACCGGGAGTTTCCGGGCACCGGCATCGGGCTCGCCACCGTGGCCCGCATCGTGCGCCGCCACGGCGGCGAAGTGTGGGCCGAAGGCGAGGTGGGCAAGGGCGCTTCGCTCTACTTCAGCATCGGCCAGCCGCCGCTGCAGGGCGGCGGTTAAGGCGGGTAGTGGGTAGTGGGTCAGCCCAGGCTCACAGCCGGACGGGTCGGTTGGGCAGCTCGTCCGGGTTGTCGCCCCACGCCGGGAAGGGCCCGGCGAGCAGTTCGCCCACCGCCCTCACCGCCTCCACCGCCCCCGGGCCATAACGCCCCTCGCGGAAGGCCGCCTCGAGGCGCCGGCACACGGCGTCCCAGTCGGCCTGGGGCACCTGCCGCGCAATGCCCCGGTCGGCGACGATCTCGACGCGCCGATCGACCCACTGCACGTAGATCAGCACACCGGTGTTCTCCTCGGTGTCCCACACCCGCAGGTGCGCGAAGACCTCGACCGCGCGGGCCCGCGCATCGATGCCCTGCCACAGCACGGGGAAATCCAGCCCGCCCTCGACGGCGAAGCGGATCTCGCCCCGGTGAAGCGACTCGGAATCCTGGACCGCCAGCTCAATGGCCGCCATGACTGCAGGCGTGAAGGCCCGATCGACCCACCAGGAGGGCGCAAGCATGTGACGAACAAGCCGCGTCAAACGCATCTCACCAACCCCCCGACGCGCCACCGCCACCAAAGCCGCCACCCCCACCGGACCAGCCGCCCCCGCCGCCACCGCGGCCGAAACCACCGCCGCCCATCCACGGGCCGCCAGTATGCCGGGTGCCACCACCGGCGCCCATCACCAGCACGAATACGAAAGCCAGCAGACCTCCGGCGAGGCCGATCAAGAGCATGCCAGTCAGCGTCCAGGCGCCGAAACCCACGATTCCCGACGCCAGGGCGGCGCCCAGCAGGCGACCGAAGATGGCACGCAGGATGCCGCCGAGCACGATGGTCACGATCATGCCGACCACCAGCAGCTCCTCGAGCCCCATCGCCCCGTCGGGGCTCTGCCCGCGCACCACTGGCTCCGGCAGCGGCTCACCGGCGACGCGGGCGACGATGGCGTCGACGCCGGCCTCGATGCCGCGGGGGAAGTCACCCGCCTTGAAATACGGCGCTACCACGTCGGCGATGATGCGCTTGGCGATCGCGTCGGGGATCGCCCCCTCCAGCCCCCGGCCGACCTCGATGCGCATCCTCCGGTCGTCCCGGGCCACCACGAAGAGCACGCCGTCGTCCACGCCCTGGCGGCCCAGCCGCGTGGCCTCGGCGACGCGGAGGGCGTATTCCTCGATCGCCTCCGGCTGCGTGCTGGCAACCAGCAGCACCGCGACCTGGGCGCCCTTCTCGCGCTCCAGCGCCACCAGGCGCGCCTCGATGGCCTCCCGCCGGTCCACCGACAGCAGGCCGACGGTGTCGGTGACATGGGCCGCGAGCTGCGGCAGCGGTTGCACGTCCTGCGCCCGCACGCCGCCCGTCAGCAGCGCAAGCAGGCCCGCCGCCAGCATCAGGCGCCAGGGCAGCAGGAGCGCGCGGAGCATGGCGTGCGCCGGGGGCGGCTTACTGGGCCGCCGGCCTGGCAGGCGCCGGCGCGGCGCCGAAATCGACCTTCGGCGGTTCGCTGATGGCTGCTTCGTTGTCGACCGCGAAATTGGCCTTGGTCTTGGCGCCGATGACCATCGCGGTGAGGTTGTTGGGGAAGGTGCGTACCGACACGTTGTAGTCCTGCACCGCCTTGATGTAGCGGTTGCGGGCCACGGTGATGCGGTTCTCGGTACCCTCGAGCTGGGCCTGAAGGTCGCGGAAGTTGGCGTCGGCCTTGAGGTTGGGGTAGTTCTCGGCCACCACCAGCAGGCGCGACAGGGCTCCGGAGAGCTCGCCCTGGGCCTTCTGAAAGCGGGCCATCGCCTCGGGGTCGTTCACCAGTTCGGGGGTGACCTTCATGCCGGCAACGTTGGCGCGGGCCTCGGTGACGCGGGTCAGCACCTCTTTTTCGTGGGCGGCATAGCCTTGCACCACCTGGACGAGGTTGGGGATCAGGTCGGCGCGCCGCTTGTACTGGTTGAGCACCTCCGACCAGGAGGCATTGACCTGTTCGTCGTTGATCTGGATCTGGTTGTACCCGCAGCCGGAGAGCAGCAACACCGA
>JAKLKR010000435.1 GCA_023150565.1 Planctomycetota bacterium | reverse complement strand
AAGCTGCGGCCATTCCCCCCTGAGCGCTTGGCGTCTTGGCGTGACGCTTGGCTTGCAGAAATTGCCCAAGGCCTATGCGTCAGCAGTCGCGGCCACAGCAACCCTCGTGGCGTCAAGCGCAAAATGAGTAACTTCAACGTACGCCATCGTGGGGAAAACCTTCATCGAAAGCACCACCCAACACCGGTGCTTCGTATCTGAACAGTATTGCGGCTAGCGGCGCGGGCGAGGCGCTGCGCGTGAAGGTACTGGTCAAGCCCATCCGCTCGGGCCTCAAGACCAACCTGGTCATCACCACGAGCCGGCGCACTTACTTGGTCGAGCTGACCTCCACCGAGAAGGCCTGGATGGCCTCGGTGTCCTGGGAGTATCCGAAGGACAGGATGCTGGCCCTGCAGCGCCAGGCGCAGGCGGCCCAGGCCGCGGCCCCCATCGAGAGCGGCTTGGCGCTGGAGAGGCTGCGTTTTCGCTACGCCATCGGTGGTGGCAACCCGTCCTGGAAGCCGCTGCGTGCCTTCGACGATGGCGAGAAGGTCTACATCCAGTTTCCGGCGGGCATCGCACAGGGCGAACTGCCGCCGCTGTTCGTGATCGGGGCGCAAGGGGACGGGCAGCTGGTGAGCTACCGCTTCCGGCCGCCGTACTACATCGTGGACCGGTTGTTTGGTGCGGCCGAGCTGCGCCTGGGTGGAGGTGGGGGCCAGGATGGTGACGTGGTGCGCATTGAGCGAACCGACGGTGTTGGTGGACGGCTCTGACCATGGGCAGCCGGGACTCTTCCAACGCCGCCACCCCGCCGCAACCCGCCAAGGTTGCTCCCGAATCGGTGGCGCTGCGTGCTGCGCCGAGACCCGTGACGCGGTTGAACCGGCGCATGCTGGCAGCTATCGTGGGCTCCTTGGCTGCGGCCGTACTGGGCGCCACCATCTGGTCGCTGCAGGGCAGCCACCGGCGTGGCGCGAATCCCTCGGAGCTCTACAACGTCGATCGGGTGTCGAAGTCCGAAGGGCTGGACCGGTTGCCGGCCGACTACGGCGGACTGCGATCGCCAGAAGTACCCCGATTGGGGCCTCCGTTGCCGGGGGACCTGGGGCCGGCCATCGTGAAGGCGCAGGGGTCGGTGGAGCCGGGCTATGCGCCACCAGGCCATGATCCGGCGGATGCGCTGCGCAAGGAGGCCGAGGCTGCGGCGGGATCGCCGGTGTTCTTCCGCACGGGGGGAGCGCAGGCGGGGCAGGGTGCGGCGCAGTCCGCGGCGATGGCGGCGCCTGCGGCATCCGTGCTGGCGGGGTTCGATCCATTGGCGGCGGGGCCTGTCTCGACGGCGGCGCAGCCTGCAGACCCCACGGCTGTTCAGAACCGGCAGGAGCAGAAGGAGGCTTTCCTGAAAGGCGGTTCCACGGAAACCCGGAATTCAGGAAACCTGCAGATGCCTGCCTCACCCTACCAGGTGATGGCCGGCACGGTGATTCCGGCTGCGCTGGTGACGGGAATCCAGTCGGACCTGCCGGGCGATGTAGTCGCCACCGTGACGGAGCCGGTCTACGACACGGCCACAGGGAGGCACCTGCTGATCCCGCAGGGCTCGCGCCTCCTGGGGCGCTACAACAGCCAGGTGAGCTATGGGCAGAGCCGGTTGCAGATGGTGTGGAACCGCATCGTCCTGCCAGACACGTCGTCGCTCACGCTCGACAACCTCGTGGGCACCGATCCGGCGGGGCGCGCGGGGTTGGAGGATGGAGTGGACTGGCACTGGGGAAGGGTGGTCGCGGGGGCGGCGCTGACGACCTTGCTGGGGGTGGGCGCCGAGCTGGCTGCTCCCGAGAACCGGCAGAACGGCAACCGTGTGGTGATCGCGGGGCGTGACGGGTTGCAGGACAGTGTGAACCAAGTGGGGCAGGAGATGATGCGGCGCAACCTGAACCTGCAGCCGACGCTGACTGCAAGGCCAGGGTTGGCGGTGCGGGTGATCGTGAACCGGGATCTGGTGCTGCGGCCTTATCAGCCGTTGTTCGTCAATGGCGGCAGGGGAGGTCCACGATGAGCACTCCGAGGAAATTGCGGCTGGGGCCGCTGCCCAGGACGGAGAGCGTCAAACTGACCTTCACCTGCACGGCCAGTCTCAAAGCGGAGCTGGACCGGTATGCAGTGTTGCATGCGCAGACCTATGGGGAGGCTGTGGATGCCATGGCGCTGGTTCCGCACATGCTGGAGGCGTTCATGGCGCGGGACCGGGGTTATCGCAGCTTTGCTCCGTCCAGCACAATGACCTCCAAGAAGCGGCAGCCAGATGGACAGGGGTAGGAGCGGCGCGGCCTGGGTGTGCAAGGCAATGCCCAATGCGTGACGATCCGTGTCTCTTGCGATTATTGATCCGGCCCTTGCGTACTTGAATTTATCTGCACCACCCCCAAATTGGATTCATGCAAGCAACTGACATGAGATCGCTGAGCCGAGAGGCGCGGCATGAACGCCGAGTACAGGTCATCCGACTGCGCAAAGTCGGC
>JAKLKR010000434.1 GCA_023150565.1 Planctomycetota bacterium | reverse complement strand
GCCGGCGCCGCCGGCGGCTGGCCGGCGCGCTATGCCGGCATCGGCAATGCGCAGGCGCAGGCGGACTGCGGCCGCCTCGGCCTGGCCGCCACCTGCCCCGATCCGGGCGCGCGGGCGCGTGCCAACGCCTGGGACGTGGGCGGGCGCATCCCCCAGCCGCCGGGGGCGGACGAGCTGCGCTGGCAGGGCGCCTTCCAGTTCCCGCTGGTGCGCGGCTGGGTGGGCGCGGTCGAGCAGGCCACCACCACCAACCGCACCGGCGCCGCCATCCCGGCGCTGCAGCCGCTGCTCAAGCGCCTGGCGCGCGGCGGCTGGCAGGGCCAGCTGCTCGCCGGCGGGGCGCCGGTGCAGAACCAGGATGGGGCGCTCAGCGCCGGCGGCGCGCCGGTCGAGATCAGCCAGGTGGCGTGGGTGCGCGACCACGACGGCCTGCCGGCGGAATTGCGTTTCGTCCCGGCCGGCGCCGGCTGGCGCCTGGAGCTGTGGCAGGTGCGCCCGCAGCCGGCCCAGGTGGTGCAGCAGTGGCGTGAGCGCGCCGCCGCCGGCGATGCCGCCGCGCGCGCCCTGCTTGAACGCCATCGCGCCACCGCCGGCATCCCCGCCGACCTGCGCGCACCATGAGCCTCGTCCCCGAAGTGCTCGCCCCGGCCGGCGGCCCCGACTGCCTGCCGGCGGCGGTGGCGGGCGGCGCCGACGCCGTCTACCTCGGGCTGCGCCACTTCAACGCCCGCGGGCGGGCCGAGAACTTCCGCACCGCCGAGCTGGCCCGCCACATCGCGTACCTGCACCGCCACGGGCTGAAATGCTACGTGGTGCTCAACACCCTGGTGCATGACGACGAGCATCCCAAGGCCTTGCACCTGGCCTGGCATGCGCGCGAGGCCGGGGCCGACGCCGCGATCGTGCAGGACCTCGGGCTGTGGAGCGCCCTGGCACGCGACCTGCCCGGGCTCGAACTGCACGCCTCGACCCAGATGACGGTGCACCACCCCAGCCAGATCGCGGTGCTCGCCGGCCTGGGCGCCAGGCGGGTGATCCTGGCGCGCGAACTGGCGCTGGACGAGATCGCCGCCTGCGCCGCCGAGGCCGCCCGCCTCGGGCTGACCATCGAGCACTTCGTGCACGGCGCCCTGTGCTATTCCTTTTCCGGCCAGTGCCTGATCTCGAACTTCGCCGGCTGCCGCAGCGCCAACCGCGGTACCTGCGCCCAGAACTGCCGATTTGATTATGTGGCACGGGCGTCCCGCCCGTGTGCGGAGACGCAGGATCACGGGCGGGACGCCCGTGCCACGGAGGAGGAATCCACCCCCTTTTCCATGCGCGACCTGCGCCTGGTCGAACGGGTGGCCGAACTGGCGACGGCCGGGGTGGCCTCGCTCAAGATCGAGGGCCGGCTCAAGACCCCGGAATACGTCTTCACCGTCAGCCGCGCCTACCGCGCCGCGGTCGACGCCTGGCGCGATTCCCGCCCGCTGCCGGCGGAGCCGGTCGAGCGCCTGGCGGATGTGTTCGCCCGCCCCTTCACCGATGCCGCGCTCGACCACGGCTACGGCGCCAACGCCCGCCACGACCGCTGGGCGGCACGCGACGACCGCGCCCCCGACGCCGAGCTGGTGCGCGCCGACCGCGCCCGCGGCCTGGTCGAGGTGCGCGCCGCCCAGCCGGTGCGCGCCGGCCAGGGCTTCGCCTGCACCGCCGCCGGCTTCAACGACGGCTTCCTGGTCACCGCCGCCGACGCCCTCGGCGGCGGGCGCTGGCGGCTCAAGGTGCGCATCAATCCGCGCGGGCCGCGCCTGGATGCCGGCCTGCCGCTGTGGCGCAACGCCGACCACGCGCGCAAGCAGGAGGCCGCCGCGGCCATGGCCGCGGTGCCGCTGGCGGCCGAGCCGGAGCCGGCGCTGGCGCTCGACCTGACGGTGTCCGGCCGGGTGGGCGAGCCGCTGGTGGTGCGCGCCGCCAGCGCCGACGGCCGCCGCGCCGAGGTGGCCTCGATCGAACCCTGCGCCGCCGCCCAGGCCCGGCCGCTCGATGCCGAGCAGGCCACCGCCGCGCTGGGCGCCCTCGGCGGCACACCCTTCCGCCTCGGCTGCCTGGTGTGCGACGCCCCCGGGGTGTTCGTGCCCGCGGCCCGGCTCAAGGAGCTGCGCCGGCTGCTGGTGGCGCGCCTGGGCGAGCAGCCGGCGGCGGTGGCGGAGCCGCCGGTGTGGCCGGCCCCGGTCCTGCACGAACCCGCCCGCCGCACCACCGCGCTGTGGGTGGCGGTGGGCTCGCTGGCGGCGGCCGAGGCGGCGCTGGCCGCCGGCGCCGCCCAGGCCTGGCTCGACGACCCATGCCTTGACCTGTGGGGACCGGCGGCGCCGCGCCTGCCCCGGCTCGACGGCCGCCTGTGGCTGCGCCATCCGGCCTGCGCCCCGCTGTCGCCCCACCTCGCCGCCTGCGGCCTGCCGGTGGCGGCCGGGCATCTGGGAGCGCTCGCCGCCGCCCGCGCCGCCGGCCTGGCCGCCACCGC
>JAKLKR010000433.1 GCA_023150565.1 Planctomycetota bacterium | reverse complement strand
GCAGCGCCCAGGGCGCGGCGGCAGCGGTGGTAGACCAGGGGCGCATAGCGGGTGACGATCGACTCGTACCCCCGCTCATCCCCCGCCTTCCAGGCCTGGGCCAGGTCGGCGTCGGTCGTGCCGGTCGCATGAGTTGTGCAGTCCATCTGCGAGGACTCCTCCATCCACCCTTTCCCCGCTCCCGCGCAGGTGGCCGGATGTTTTTCACCATAGTGCCAGCGATGGCCGTGCGAGCGGGGGCATGCTCCTATCAAGCGGTTGGAAGGTGCGGTGCCACACACCTGGAATGAGCCGCGATCTGATCCGGCCAAGGTTGGATGAATCCTCACCCCGCCTTTTCAGCCGGTACACCAGCGCCAGCACCTCGGCCACGGCCTGGTACCGCTGGGTGGGCAGGGTGAACAGGTGGACACCGAGTAACCCGCTGGTGTCGCTCTGTTTAACCATCTACTGCACCATCAGGGGTCGCTTATGGCGATGTCTATCCGCCGCGGTGGCCGTGGTGCTGGCGGTGCGCGCACGCCGCTGAGCGGCGGCTCAGCCGCGCACCCGCTCCCAGTCGAGGTCGAAACGGGCGAGGTACTTCTGCAGGCGGTCGGCGTCGTTGGCGGTGCGGCGCGCCAGACGTGAACTGGCGAACAGGGTGCGTCCGGCCTCGGACAGGGTGCGCGAACGCCGGCACACCCGCACCACCTCCGCCAGTTGCACGCGGTCGAAGAGGTCGAGCTTGTCCGCGGCAGCGCCCAGCAGCCCGTCCAGGGGATCGCCGCCCGCATCGGCCTGCGGCCGCCATTGGCCATGCAGGCGCGCGATCTCCTCGCGCACCAGGTCCTCGTCGATGCGCCCGCCCACCGCCAGGGTGGCCATGCGCGTCACCGCCGAGCCGAGGTCGCGGAAGTTGGCGTTCCACACCGCCTCGGGGGCGGCGGCGAAGGCGAGGAAGCGCGCCCGCGCCTCGCGGTTCATGGTCACCTGGCGGCCATGGTCGCGGGCGAAGCGCCGCAGTTCGTAGTCGAGGTTGGGCTCGATGTCCTCGCGCCGCTGCGCCAGCCCGGGCAGGGTGAAGGTCCACAGGTCGATGCGCGCGAGCAGGTCCTCGCGGAAGCGGCCCGCGTGCACCGCGGCCCGCAGGTCGCGGTTCGATCCGGCGATGAGCTGGAAATCGGACAGCACCGGCTTGTCCGCCCCCAGCGGCAGGAACACCCGGTCCTCGACCGCGCGCAGCAGCATGGCCTGCTCGTCGAGGCCGAGTTCGCCGATCTCATCGAGGAAGAGCACGCCGCTATCGGCGCGTTTGAGCAGGCCTTCGCGGTCGTTCACCGCCCCGGTGAAGGCGCCCTTGCGGTGGCCGAAAAGGGCCGAGCCGGCGGCATCGCCGCGCACGGTGGCGCAGTTCAGCTCGACGAAGGGCCCATCGACCAGGTTGCGCGCCTTCTTGAGTTCGTAGATGCGCCGCGCCAGCACCGTCTTGCCCGCCCCGGTCGGCCCGCCGAGCAGGATCGGCGCCCGGGTCGCGGCAGCGACCTGCTCGACCCGGGCGATGAGCCGGGCGAAGCCCTGGTTGCGGGTGGGGATGCCGGCGGTCAGCACCGCGGCGCCGGCGGCGCGCTCCTCGGCGAAGCGCGAGGCGAGCTTGTCGTACTTCGACAGGTCGAGGTCGATGATGGCGTGCGTCCCGGCCAGGCTGGCCTGGCCGTCGCCGGAATCGGGCCGGTCGCCCGGACCCCGGCGGGGGCCCGGCTGGGTCTGCACCAGGCGGGCGGGCATGTGGCGCGACTCGGTGAGCAGGAACAGGCAGATCTGCGCCACGTGGGTGCCGGTGGTGATGTGGACGAGGTAGTCCTCCTCGTCCGGCTTCCACGGGTAGCCGGCGGCGAAGCCCCACAGGGCGCCGTAGACCTCCTCGAAATCCCAGGGGTCGCTGAACTCGATGTGGCGGCTGGTCACCCGGGTGGCGGGCGAGACCTGGCGGATGTCGGCGGCGAGCCCTTCGGCCAGGTTGTCGAAGCGGCGCTGGTGCAGCATCTCGAAGCGGCTGATGACCAGGTCGTCCTGCAGGTGCAGCCCGACCGAGGGGCGCCAGCGGTTCCAGCGCTTCTGGTCCCGCCCGGCGTCGAGGGTGGGACCGAGCAGGCCGATGGCGACGAGGGGACGAGAAGCCGACATGACTCGATCATGAGAGAATAGACTCGCCAACAAGCGAGTAGTGGCACCAGACACCCACTGGCTGTCTTGTCGCATCTCGTTTCCAGACAATCTCATGAGACTTCGCCGGGGCACTGGCATGGCGACCGCATCACCCCAACCATGTGTTACCGCCTGTTCATCGCCAGCGACCTCCCCCTGCCGCTGGTCGCCCCCACCCATCCCGAGCCCACCTTCGATGTGGCAGCAGTCCCAACCGCCGAGATCGCCGCCCTGCCGTTCCCGGCCGGCTGGCAGGTGGTCGAGGCCGGTTCGACCTCGGGCTGCGCCTGCGACTTCCACCAGGAGGCTCCCGGCTCGCGCCAGCTCCTGGCGGACTACCTGCGGCTCCTGGCGGGCC
>JAKLKR010000432.1 GCA_023150565.1 Planctomycetota bacterium | reverse complement strand
GACGGTTTCGGACATGTGCTGGATGACATCCACCACGCGCCGGGCGTCCTCGCGGATGCGCTTGATGGCCTCCCCCGCAGTGTTGGCCAGCGCGACCCCCTCGGCCACCTGGGTGAGGCCGGCGTTCATGTTGGCGGTCACCGCCCGGTTCTCGACCTCGATGGCGGCAACCATGCGGGTGATCTCCTGGGTGGACTTGGCGGTGCGCTCGGCCAGCTTGCGCACCTCGTCGGCCACCACCGCAAAGCCCCGGCCCGACTCGCCGGCCCGCGCCGCCTCGATGGCCGCGTTGAGGGCCAGCAGGTTGGTCTGGTCGGCGATCTCCTTGATGGTGTTGGTGATCGAGGAGATCTCGGCGGTGCGCTGCCCGAAGCTCGCCACCTGGGCGGCGGCGTCATCCACCGCCTGGGCGATGGTCTGGATCTTGGCCACGGTCTCGAGAATGATGGCCTCGCCTTCGGAGGAGATCTTTTCGGTCTCGGTGGCCGCCGCCGCGGCCATCGCCGCGCTCTCCTGCTCGGCCTGGTAACGCTGGACCTGCCCGGTCACATCCGTGGCGGTCTTGACGATGCGCGCGACCTGGCCGTCGGGGTCGAAGACCGGGTTGTAGCTCGCCTCCAGCCAAACCTTCTCGCCCCGCCGGTTGACGCGGCAGAACTGGCCGCTGAAGAAGCGTCCGGCGCGCAGGCTGGCCCAGAAATCGGCGTATTCGGCCCTGTCTGCCTGGCCGGCCTCGCAGAACATCCGGTGATGATGGCCCACCACCTCGTTGGCCTTGTAGCCCATCAGATCGAGGAAGTTGTCGTTGGCGCGCAGGATGGTGCCGTCCGGCATGAATTCGATGACCGCCATGGAGCGCTCGATGGCCGTGACCAGCGCCGTGGTGCGGACCTCCTCGTCGACCTGCGCGGTGACATCGACCGCAAACTTGATGACCTTGCTCACGTGGCCACTGCTTTCATCCACCACCGGGTTGTAGGTCGCCTCCAGCCAGACCACCCGGCCGGAACGATGACGGCGCTTGAAACGCCCCCGAAAATACTTGCCGGCGCGCAGGTCCGCCCAGAACTGCAGGTAGGTCGGCGAGCCTACGTAATCGGGGTCGCACAGGGCGGAGTGATTCTGGCCGACCAACCCCCCGCTCTCGAAGCCCATTATCGTGCAGAAGTTGTCGTTGGCGTCGAGCACCACGCCGTCGAGGCTCAGCTCCACCACCGCCATCGAGCGCTCCAGGGCCCGCCCGACGGCACGATGCCCGGCACACTCCGCCTCCAGCTTGTCGACCTGCTGCTTCCACTTTCCACCAAACATGCTCACTCCCTCACGCTGCGGCCCGAGCGCGGAGCCCGACCGGCATTCCCATTACCTTGCCATTCTTACGGACATTCCCCCGCGTCCTTGAACGCCACACGGCAAGAGAATGCAAACCGGCTTCGCCGCAAAACAAGGGGGCAGCCGGCACCCAGCGTCACGCCAAACATACCATTGCCATAATCCTGATCAATCTCAACCAGATCAGCGCCGTGATCGAAGCCACCTCGGGCAATGTGAACACCGTGGGGCAGGCCTCGGCCCAGCTCCACAACACCGCATCCGAGCTCCGCGAGCTCATCAAGCACCTGGAAAAAGCCCTGGTCTAGTCCGCTGGCCAGCCTGCCGCCGGCCGCTCTCGCCCCCTGGCGGAACAACTTTGGGCGTGGTTTGGCAATCCGGCCCATCGGGCTAGAATCGGTCGCCCAGGCTACCGCAACCGGCCAGACCCGGCCCTGCCCCGACACACCATGCCCTCCAGCTTCCGCCCGGCGTGCATCCGACACGCGCTGCTCGCCACACTCACCCTGCTCGCGAGCCTCGCGCCCGTGGCCTGGGCCGAGCCCCTCAGCGCCTCGGCGCAGATCGTCGGGGGCGACGTGGGCACGGCGCGCTCTGACGCGCTGCGGGAGATCCTGTGGGAGGCCGGCATCCGCAAAAATGCGGTCATCCACAGCCAATCTGCACTGATCGGCGGCGACCTGCGCGAAACCACGCTGGTCCGCGCCACTTTCCGACTCAAGAAGTTCCAGATCACCCACGAAGAGATCAGCAACGATCGTCTGCAGCTCACCGCCGACATCGAGCAGGAGGAGGCCGACAGCGCCGTCTGCACCGCCGCCCTGCCGCTCCAGAACATGGCCTATGCCTGGGACGGCGTGATCGGCGACCGGACATCCGCAGCCGACGACCAGGCTGGCATGGCGCTAGGCGCCCTGATCGGACGCGCGCTGCGGGCGAGCGCGGAGCCTTACCTGCAAGCCCCCGGCGCCCCGCGGGCCGACGCGATCTACCGCATCGGCGCGGCCCTTGAGCGCACCGGCCGGGACGCCCCCGACGGCGTGCTGCGCCTGCAGGTGCGGGACGCGACGGGAGAGCGCCTGATCAAGGAGATCCGCCTGCCGACCGGGCCTTCGCCGCTGGCCCGGCAGGAGGAGCGCAACCTCGGCTACGCGCTGCTGCGCCAGTGGGTGCCCACTGCCGCGGCAATGCTCCCAACTTAAGCCCCCTTATATGCCAAATGCTGGTGCGGCTTGACGCGTCGTGGCCTGGGGTAA
>JAKLKR010000431.1 GCA_023150565.1 Planctomycetota bacterium | reverse complement strand
GCGGCGCTGGCGGACGGGCGCGGGGCGCCGGGGGCGAAGGCGAGCTGGCCGGCCACGTCCAGGTCCCACATCGGCCAACGGTGGACCAGGCCGGCGGCCGCCAGCTCGACCCGCACCGCCTGGTCGCCGCCCGCCCCGGGCAGCGCCAGCTCCCCCGCCTGGCCGGCCGCCACCGCGCAGGTGGCGGAGCCGCCCGCGCCCGGCGCCAGCGCCCGGCGTCCGGGCAGCGGCCCCCAGGTGATGGTGGCGGTGCCCGCCACCGCGGCCTGGAAGCGCACCTGCGGCCCGGCGCCGCGCCGGTCGACCGCCGGCGCGACCAGCAGCGGGCCCGGGCGGTCCTCCTCGACCAGCAGCAGGCGCGGCGCGTCCGACACCGCCAGGCGGATGCGCGCGCCGCGCTCGTCGCCGGCCAGCAGCTCGGCCGGCGCCGCGCGGTCGCGCAGCGGATCGTACAGCGACACCCGCGCCCCCGCCCCGCGCAGGTTGGCGAAGGCCAGCTCGAAGGTCTGGTCGGGCATGTCGTAGCGCGCCGGGTCGAGCAGGCCGCGGCCCTCGTCCCAGCTGCGCGCGAGGTCGTGCGTGACCACGTACACCGCGATGGCGAAGCGCCGCTCGTCGAGCTGGAAGGGCAGCACGGCGAGGTCGTCTCGGTGGAAGCGGTCGGGGGTCGCCGGGGTGCCGCCGCCCTTCCACACCAGGCGGGGATCGTGCTCGACCACCGCCTCGACGGCGAGCTTGCGGCAGGCGTCGAGGGCGCGGCCGCGGCTGCGCAGCCAGTCGAGGGTGCGCTTCACCGCCGGCAGCTGCGGGCCGGCCAGGGCGCGCGCGGCGTCGCTCAGGCGGCCGCCGTCGGCCTTGACCTGGGCGAAGAACGCCGCCGGCAGCATCTCGAGGTCGGGCCCGTGGTCGGGGGCGAAGAAGCTGACGCGGTACACCCCCTTGTGGGCCTGGAACAGCAGCGCGCGCACCATCGCCTTGGCGCGCATGGCGTGGCACAGCGCGATCAGCGCGGGGTCGTCCTTGGCCACCTGCGCCTGGCCGGCCATCCAGGGGATGAACTGGTCGTGGGCGAAGTTGTACTCGGTCTGCCACAGCACCGGCGGACGGCCGTCGCCGGGATGGGTGAAGCGGTGGTGGACGCCGATGTAGCCCGGCTCGCGCGCGCGCGGCCACGGCTGCAGGTCGCGCACGATGTCCTCGGTCTTGTAGGCGTAGAAGGGGAATTCCGGCATGCCCAGGCGTTCGCGCGGGATGAAGGCGCTGCCCGGCACGATGCTGGTGGCGCTGCGGCGGTCGGGGGTGCCGAGGGGGCTGCCGTCGGCGCCGAGCGGGCCGTCGCGGTTGCCGAACAGGGGGTTGTCGGGCGACAGCTCGACCACCCGCTGGTTGGAATAGTAGTGCTTGCTGATGGCGAACTGCCCCGGCCAGGCGCCGCCGCCGTTGTCCCACGGGCGCTGGCTGGCGAAGCCGCTGGTCACCCGCACCCCGGGGAAGCGCGCCGCCGCCAGGTCGACGGTCATGGCGAGGATGGATTCCACGCCCTTGACCGTGCGCCCGTCGCGCTCGTAGGCGATCGGCTGGCGGAACTCCAGCTTGGGGTCGTGGTAGCGGTTGACGTCGAGGAACGAGCTGCCGAAGGAGTACTCGTTCCACACCTCGAGGTCGAAGGCGTCGCCGCCCAGCTGCTCGCGGGTGAAGGCCATCGCGGTGGCGGCGTACTGCAGCCAGCCCGCCACCGTCTCGCGGCTGTCCGGGTTGGGCGAGCCGTCGGGGTTGACCGCGCCCGAGAACGGCCGGAAGCGGGTCTGCGACAGGCGCACCGGGCCGGCGGGCAGGTCCTCGGGCAGCGGCGCGCTCAGCTCGGCGCTGCCATCGGCGGCGAGCGCGGTGATGAGCGGGTAGATCGCGCGGTAGGACTTGCCCAGGTTGGTGAAGCCGGTGCGCCCGGGCACGATCCAGCCGTCATCCACCAGGCGCACCTGGCGCGCGCCCTTGGCCGCCGGCGCCGCCAGGCGCAGGTCGCGGAAGCGGGTCGGCCCCGGCACCCCGTGGTGGCTGTTGAGCAGCACCAGCGGGCGCAGGCCGTGCGCGCGGCAGGCGCGCAGCCAGCGCCCGGGCCGCTCCGGCTCGTTGAAGCCGTCGTTGCCCCAGGCCAGGCCCGACCACGGCAGTTCCAGGCGCAGCGAGCGCACCCCGTGGTCGGCCAGCACCTGCACCACCGCCTCGGGGTGCTGGCTGCGCCCGGCGTTGGCGGCCATGCACTCCAGCACCTGCGCCACCGGCCAGGTGTCCATGTAGCCGCGCCAGGGGGCGAGGTGGTAGCTGTGGCGGCCGAAGGGGATCTCGGCCTGGCGTGGATCCTCGTAGGGCCCGGCCAGCGCCGCCGGCTCGGCGGCGGGAAGGACGCCGGCGGCGAACAGGCCGAGGGTGGCGAGCAGCCGCAGGCTGCTCTGGGGGGCGGAGCCGCAGGCGCAGCGGGGCGGGGGCGCAGCCGAATGGAGTAAAGCCAGGGCGGGGAACCGGGCGGATAGCCGCATTCGGAGCGTCGACGCCCACGTCGACGGAGTCTCTTGCGCGCCGATCGGGGACCATGGCAGCATCACCGCGG